>JADGHJ010000362.1 GCA_019686175.1 Chloroflexota bacterium
GATCTCGATGGCGCTGTTGTAGTCGAAGTAGCGGATCGCCTGCCGTGCGCGGCCGTAGGGCGCGTTGAACTCGGCCTCGCTGCCGCAGGGCAGGTCGCGGCCCTGCTCCAGCGCGACCCGGAGCTGGACAGGCCCCGCCGGGCCGCTGGCCGTGCCGTAGAACCAGCGGCAGGGACGGCCATCGAGTACCTCGCTCCCGCCCGGGGTCAGCTTGCCGTCGACGTTCGGCGGAACGCGGAACGGGGACCCGTCCAAGCCGGCCGTACGGATCTGCTGGTAGCTCTGCCCGAGCGGACTGTCCGGCGGGATCCGGGAGGGGTCGATCGCCACCCACGCCTCGTCCACTCGCTGGTACACGGTCGGCCCCACCACGAGGAACTCCGGCAACGGCGTCGCGGCCTGCTCCGCCGGCCGCTGGTACTTGCGGTCTGGCAGCACATAGTCCGTGGCGATGGGGGGCGCCAGCAGCTCCCAGCGGCCCTCCGGAGTCAGCCGCTCCAGGCGCTCGACCGTGCGATAGCGCTGGACGGTGGGCCACACGGCGCTCACCCGCGCCTCTAGCTCGCGCAGGCTGCGTGGCTCGCTGCTCGCCGCTGGGGCGGGAGCACAGGCACTACCGGCCAGCACCAGGGCGGCCAGCAGCCCTGGCCCGCCCCGTGCCCAGCGCCGCGCCAGGCACGCTCGTCCGCTCTCCAACACGTCCTCCTTCGCGCCCGGCCAGGGCCGGTCGCCGTGGCCCGGCCGAGCGGGGCATTATACCGAGCGCGCGCGGGGCTGGCGACGGAAGCGCGTTGCCAGCATGGGGTATACTTCCCAATGACTGTGCGGGCGCCCACCCTTGTGTGTCCCTGCGCTCCCCGCGCCGCAGTCTCACTCTTGTACGGATGCGGAAGGGATCGGAATGATCGAAGCAGTGCGTACTCTCCAAGAGCAGATGGAGAGCCAGGGGTACATCACCGACCAGGCAATCGCGACCACGGTGTACCTGGCGATGGCCTTGCGTAAGCCGGTGCTCATCGAAGGTCAGGCCGGGGTGGGCAAGACGGAGATCGCCAAGGTACTCAGCCGCATGCTGGAGACGGACCTGATCCGACTGCAGTGCTACGAGGGGCTCGACGCCAACACCGCCCTGTACGAGTGGAACTATCCGAAGCAGATGCTCCGCATCAAGATGGGCGAGGGGCTCGCGCAATCGGTGGCCGAGACGGAGCAGGTCATCTTCAGCGAGGCGTTCCTGCTCAAGCGCCCGCTGCTCCAGGCCATCACCTACCCCGACAAGGCGCCCGTGCTGCTGATCGACGAGATCGACCGCGCGGACGAGGAGTTCGAGGCGTTCCTGCTCGAGGTGCTGTCGGACTTCCAGGTAACGGTGCCCGAGCTCGGCACGATCCGCGCCAGCCACCGGCCGTACGTGGTGCTCACCTCGAACCGCACGCGCGAGCTGAGCGACGCGCTGCGTCGCCGCTGCCTGTACCTCTGGATCGACTATCCGTCGTTCGAGAAGGAGGTGCGGATCGCGACCAGCCGCGTGCCCGGCATCAACGAGCGGCTCGCCAAGCAGATCTGCGCCTTCATGGAAGTGGTCCGCCAGATCCGGCTGATGAAGACGCCCGGGGTGGCCGAGACCCTCGACTGGGGCATGGCGCTGATGGCGCTGCACCGCGACGAGCTGGACCCGGAGACCGTCGACCAGACCCTCGGCTGTGTATTCAAGGACAATCGCGATATCCTGAAGCTACGTGGCGGCGCGGCCTCGCTGATTGTGAGCGAGATCAGCCGCACGCCAGAGGATCAGTTGGCCACATGCAGTACGTCGATCGCTCAACGCCTACAGAAGGAACTGTCCCCCGCGGAGCTTTGAGCCCGGGGCCGGGTCAGCACGGCGACCTCCTGCGCAACCTGGTGGCTTTCGGCCGCCGGCTCCAGGCCGAGGGCCTGCTGGTGACTCCCGACGAGGCCGTCGACGCCTTGCGCGCCCTCGAGCATGTCGATATGACCGACCGCGGTGAGTTCTACCTCGCCCTGCGTGCCGTGTTTACCTCGCGGCTGGACGATCTTCCCACCTTCGATCGCGTGTTCCGGGAGTTCTGGCGGCTCCAGCCAGGCCTGCCCGACTTGCCCGACCTGGACTGCGACGAGGAAGACGACCCCACCGGGCCCCAGACCGAGGCCAGCAACGACGGCGCCACCGAGATCTCCATCGAGGACTGGAACGAGGCGGAGTCGGCCGACGAGGAAGAGGAGGTGCCGGGCTACAGCGCCGAGGAGCTGCTGCGTACTAAGGACTTCAGCACCTTCCGCCCCGACGAGTTGGACGAGATCATCCGCCTGACCGCCAAGCTCGCCCGGCGCATGGCTACGCGCTTGAGCCGGCGCCACAAGTTCGCGCGCCGCGGGGACGTCATCGACCTCCGACGAAGCATGCGGCGCAACATCAAGTACGGCGGCGACCCGCTGGAGCTGGCGCGGAAGCGCCGCAAGATCCAGAAGACCAAGCTGGTGCTGCTGTGCGATGTCAGCGGCTCGATGGATGTGTACAGCCGCTTCCTCCTCCAGTTCATCTACGCGGTGCAGCACACCTTCGCCAACGTCGAGTCGTTCGTGTTCAGCACCCAGCTCACGCGCGTGACCGACTACTTCGAGGAGGAGGATATCGCCGACGCCCTGCACACTATCGAGCGCGAGGTGCTCGACTGGTCGGGCGGCACTCGCATCGGCCAGAGCCTGAAGACGTTCAACGACCTGTACGCGCGCAGCATGGTGGACCAGCGCACGGTGGTGCTCATCCTGAGCGACGGCTGGGACACCGGCGACGCGCAGCTGCTCGACGAGCAGATGGCCGAGCTGAGCCGGCGGGCCGCCACCGTCATCTGGCTCAACCCGCTCAAGGCCAGCCCGGGCTACCAGCCCCTGTGCAAGGGGATGAGCACCGCCCTGCCGTACGTGGACGTGTTCGCCTCCGCCCACAACTTGGCCAGCCTGCTCGAACTCGAGCAGTATCTCAAGGCGAGCTAGACGAATCATGCGGAGCGCCCCCTCGACGCTGCGGGCGGCGCTCGACCTGGGTGCCGCCCGCGTGGTCGCCTTCACTGGTGGCGGCGGCAAGACCTCGGCACTGTTCCGTCTGGCGGGCGAGCTAACCCCCGCCCGCGTGCTGGTGACCACCACCACCCGCATCT
>JADGHJ010000363.1 GCA_019686175.1 Chloroflexota bacterium
AGCGCGGGCCCACCATTAATGTAGTACAAGTCATCGCTGTGCAAGCCATACTGCTCCAGTAGCCCGTACTCCTGCGCAGCCCACAGCGGGGCGAAGGTCGTCGCGGTGGATACATAGGCCAGGCGAACGGTGCGGGCACTTGGGGACGGCAGCGCAGCCTCTGCACTCGGACCATTGGACTGCGGGGGAGTACGAGCTGGTGGACCACAGGCGGCCAGGCAAGAGAGCAGCACCGAGAGGATGAGGCGATGAAGGCTCCCCAAGCGTGGATACAGCATGATCGCTCTCTTTCTGGCTGGGGCACTGCGCTACTGCCCCTTCGTGTCGTGCGTCTGACCAGATCGTCCGCTACACCGCGTGATCTAGCCCTCGCTCACATCGAGGAGCACGCCGTCCGGGTCGGCGAGCTGGCGGTGGCCGAACCGGCAAGTAGCGAGCAAGCGCTGGCGCATCGTGCTCTCCGGCCCCACGCCGAGTGGTCCGGGAGCTAGCTTGGGATTGCGACGCACGAGGCTTTGCAAGTCGTTGTCGAACGCCGCGAGGCTCTCCACGCGAAAACCAATGTGGTCAGGAGCCGGCCGCTCGATCCCCGACCCCACGTAGTCGGTGATTCGCCAGGGCGCGATTATCAGCGTCACTACACCATCGGTGAGGAAGTGTGTGGAATCGTCGTGTGCGCCAGAAAGCTCCTGTAAGTCGAAGACATCGCGGTAGAAGCGCGCCACACCGCTGGGGTCGAGCGTCCGTAGCATGAAATGCTCGATGTGACGAGCTGTCCGGTCCCGATACAGTGTGTCGTCCGCGTAAACGTCGGCCCGGTTGGCCATGTCGCGCTGTGAGAGGTCGAAGACATTGCCGGCGGGGTCGTGCATGCTGATCCCAGCGAACGGGCGGTTGCTCGGCCGCTTGAGAAACGCGATCTGTGGATAGCGCTCGCGCACTCGCGCGAAGACGGTCTCCACGTCGTCGACCTCGAACCCAAAGTGATCCAAGCCGGCCTGTCGGCCGGGGGCACGTGGATTGATGTTCAATCCGACGTAACCATCGGTGACCGCGATCGCCCCGTCGGGCCTCGCGCCAGCAAACGAGCGCAGGCCGAACAGCGCCTGATAGAAGTGGCCGAGCAGCAGGTAGTTATCACTCACGATCGCCAGGTGCTTCAGCTGTGCACGCATCGGGTCACTCCTTCACGGGCGCGCGGCGATAGTCAATCGATGAGTAGACTGAGCGATCCCCTGGGAGGACCGCCCCGACCGTATCAGTGCCGACGCGGACGCGAGAGGCCCGCATTATAGTGGGCGGACACAGCCGGCGCAAGAGGAAGCCGAGCTGCGGCGAGGCTCGTCGGGGGAGCGGGTGAGTGGCACGGCCCCCCTGGGGCGAACCGCTGCGCTGTCCAGCGGTTCACCCCGGGACCTCCGCTCCGACTAGAAGTCGAACAGCTCGCTCAGGAACGACTTGCGCTTGCGCCGCGGATAGCGCAGATCGTCGTCGTCAGAGCGGGTGGGTGCGGGCCAGGAGCTGTGGCGCTCCTCGGCCCAGCGGACGCGCGGCGAGGTGCTGCCCCAGTCTCTTCCCGCGCGCTCGATCAACTTGTCCAGCTCGCCACGATCCAGCCACACGCCGCGACAGGACGGACAGTAGTCGATCTCCACGCCCTGCCGTTCCGTCATCTGCAGCGTGGTCGCACAATTCGGGCACTTCACGGTTGGTCTCCTCTCCTGATAATGGGCGCCGGCGAAGCGCTGTACCCACCACCGGCCGCCGCAGCGGCTGCACCGTGCCGCACCGGCTGCGTGCTCGGTGGCGAACTCCAGAGCCGCTTGACAGATCGGGCAGTCCATCCCGCTCACTCCTCCCCGACCGGGCGCGAGGTCGGGGGCCGGGCATGGCCGGTCTCCTCATCGGATGTCCCGACGGCTGGCGTCTGGGCAGGCAGAGGAGGTACGGTGGACGCTACGCCGTCGGTCTCACTGGCGGGCGGCGCGGTCGACAACTCGGCGACGGGGCGCGGTGGTGCCAGCAGGGACGCCAGCACACTCACGCCGATGATGGCGGCGATACCGGTTAGCGACAGCCAAGTCGGCACGTGGTAGATGTCGCTGAGTAGCATCTTCACGCCCACGAACACCAGCAGCACTCCCAGCCCGAGCTGCAAGTAGACGAACCGCCGCATCATGCCCGCGAGCACGAAATACAGCGAGCGCAGCCCCAGGATGGCGAAGGCATTGGAGGTGAACACCAGGAACGGGTCGCGGGTGACCGCGAAGATAGCGGGGATGGAGTCGATGGCGAACATGATGTCGGAGGTTTCCACCACGACCAGGACGGCCAGCAGCGGCGTGGCCAACAGCCGGCCGTCTTGCGCGACTAGCAGCGCCTGCCCGTGATAGCGGGGCGTGATGGGTAGGACACGCCGCAGCAGTAGCAGCGCCCGATTGCGCTCGGGGTGGACCTCCTCGGCACGGTGCATCGCCAGGCGGATGCCCGTGAAGACTAGGAAGGCGCCGAACACGTAGATGATCCAGTGGAAGAGGTTCAACAGCGCCACGCCGGCTACGATGAAGATCGCGCGGAAGACGATGGCGCCGAGCACGCCCCAGAACAACACACGGTGCTGGTAGGCGGCGGGCACCGCGAAGTAGGAGAAGATCACAGCGAAGACGAAGATGTTGTCGACCGACAGGCTCTTCTCGATCAGATAGCCGGCGAGGTACTGGCCCGCGGCGTCGGCGCCCTGCCACAGCCCGATGACCGCGCCGAACGCGAGCCCCAGTGCGATCCAGATCACGCTCCACACGGCGGCTTCGCGCACGGAGACGGCGTGGGCCTCGCGGTGGAAGACGAAGAGGTCGAGCGCGAGCAGGAGGAGGATGAGTCCGAGGAATGCGCCCCACACCCAGAGATCGACGGTCATGCTTAGCCCTCCGGCTGACAGCGTCGTGCTTCAGCCGAAGGTCTCTCCCGCCCTGTGGGGCGACGCCACCGGGCCGCGCGGGCCGTACTGACGAATGGCGTCCGGGTGGGGATACTCCCCCTCGGTCACTTCGGTAGCATAGCACAGCCGTGGCGGCGGGGCCAACGATTTCGCGGGGGCGGCCTCGGGCCGGGGGTTACGCCGGGAGGACGGCGCCGCGGCCGAACAACTGGCCGGCGCGCAACCGCTCGAACAG
>JADGHJ010000364.1 GCA_019686175.1 Chloroflexota bacterium
CCATCACCCTTGCTCCGGCCTGTCCGGTGCTGGAGAGCGAGGGAGGCCGACGCCCCATGCGCGAGCGCGCCCACCCCGCGCCCCCGTCGTGGCCCGAGCGGGTCTGCGAGCTCGAGCTGCCTGTCGGCATTGCCACGGCGGCGATCGAGGGGATAGCGCTCGCGTTGCCGCAGGAGCCGCCTCGCCGACTGGTTGTGCTCGGCGACACCGGCTGCCGGATCGAGCCGCCTAGCCTGCAGGCGTGTGACGACGCGGCGGCATGGCCGCTGGCCGCCATCGCCCGACAGGCGGCGGCCTGGCAGCCCGATCTCGTGCTCCATGTCGGCGACTACCTATACCGCGAGGAACCGTGCCCTGCGACGTTCGCCGGCTGCCGCGGCTCGCCCTGGGGCGACAACTGGGCCACGTGGGAGGCCGACTTCTTCGCGCCAGCCGCGCCCCTGCTGCAAGCCGCTCCCTGGGTGTTCGTGCGCGGGAATCACGAGCTATGCGCTCGAGCGGGCCACGGCTGGTTCCGCGCGCTCGACCCGCGTCCGTTCACGACCTGTCGCGACCTCACTGATCCGTACGCGGTGCCGCTGGGCGAGCAGCAGCTCCTGGTGCTCGACTCGGCGGCCGCGGACGACTCGCGCGCACCGGCGGAGCTGGTCGCGGCCTACGCGGCGCAACTCGGGGCCCTCGCGGCCGAGGTCACCCCCGGCGCGTGGCTGACCACGCACCGGCCTATCTGGGGTGTTGCGCAGGGTGCGGAGGACGGTGAGGAAACCCTGTACCGTCCGAACGCCACGTTGCAGGCGGCGGCCCAACAGCGCTGGCCGACCGGGATCCAACTCGTGCTCTCGGGCCACGTGCACCTGTTCGAGCTGCTGACGTACGGGCCGGAGCGCCCGGTCCAACTCGTCGCTGGCACGGGCGGCACACTACTCGACCGGGCGATCACGCTCCCGCTGCCAGGTGCCTCGGTGGCCGGGCTACCGATCCACAACGGCCTCACCCTGCGGCAGCACGGCTTCGTGACACTGGAGGCCCGGGGCGAACACTGGGAGCTGGGGCTCCACGATATCGCGGGGGGCCGGGTGCTGGCTTGCACCCTCCGCACGGCGACCGTCGAGTGCCCCCGCTAGCGGCGGCTCAGCGGGTAGTATCGGGCTCTCGCGTCGGGGTGGGCGCCGGCTCGCGGAGAAACAGTCGCAGCAGGTCCACGGGCAGCGGGAAGATGATCGTGGAGTTCCGCTCGGCCGCGATCTCCGTCAGGGTCTGGAGATAGCGAAGCTGGAGCGTGGCCGGCTGCGACGCGATGATGCGGGCGGCTTCGGCCAAGCGCTCGGCGGCCTCGTACTCGCCCTGGGCATGGATGATCTTGGCGCGCTTCTCGCGCTCGGCCTCCGCCTGGCGCGCCATGGCCCGCTGCATGTTGTCGGGCAGCTCGACATCGCGGATCTCTACCACGCTGACCTTGATGCCCCACGGCTCGGTCTGCTCATCGATGATCCGCTGCAGCTCCGCGTTCACCTGGTCGCGGTGCGCCAGCAGATCGTCCAGCTCTGACTGGCCGAGCACGCTGCGCAGCGTGGTCTGCGCGATCAGCGACGTGGCGCGGATATAGTCGAGCACGCGGACCACCGCTGCCTCCGGCTCCACCACCCGGAAGTACACCACGGCGTTGACGCGCACGGTCACGTTGTCGCGCGTGATCGCCTCCTGGGTAGGCACATCGAGTGTGATCGTGCGCAGATCCACCTTCACCATCCGTTCGAGCCCCGGGATGAGCAAGATCAACCCGGGTCCCCGTGCTCCCACGAGCCGCCCGAGCCGGAAGACGACCCCTCGTTCGTATTCCTGCACGACCTTGACCGCAGAGAACACGATGACGACGAGGATCACCCCCACGAGGATAAGCGGGCCAAGCCACGGGCCGACGATCTGCATGAGGACCATTCTGTCGCCTCCTTCCCGGTGCGCGCGCACGCCGACTGGGCGCGCGGCTAGAAGCGCAGCCGCAGGCGATGGACGACCACGCTTTGCACCAGCCCGAGTGCCGCCAAGTTTGTCAACAGGGCGCTCCCGCCCAGGCTGATGAACGGCAGTGGGATACCTGTTACCGGCAGCAGGGTCAGATTGGCGCCGATATTCACGAATGCCTGGAAGCCGATCATGACCGCCACGCCCGCGGCTAGCAGCCGTCCAAACCCATCCCGCGCCAGCTCCGATGCCCGTAGGATACGGAACAGCAGGAACAGCAGGAGAGCGAACAGTACGAGCACACCGATCAGGCCGAGCTCTTCCGCCAGCACCGCGAAGATGAAGTCGCTGTGCGAGACGCGCAGATAACGCAGCTGGGTCTGCGTCCCGTTGGTGAGCCCTCGGCCGAATAGGCCGCCCGCGCCGATACTGATCTTCGCCTGCAAGATATTGTACCCTTCGCCGAAGGGGTCGCTCTCGGGATGCAGGAAGATCAACACGCGCTGGCGCATGTACTCTCTGAGCGACAGCCACACGAGCGGTAGGGCGGCGAGCCCGGCCACTGCCAGGCCGGCGAGGTGCCAGAGGCGGGCGCCGGCCACCATCAGCACTCCCACCCAGATGGCCACGAACGCCAGCGCGGTGCCGAGATCGGGCTGCCAGTAGACCAACACGGCCGGCACGGCGACGAACGGGAACGAAGCCACGATGCGACGCAGCGAGGGCGGCCCCTCTCCGCCGTCCGCGAAGAAGCGGGCCAGCGCCAGCACGAGGCAGAGCTTGGCCGGCTCCGAGGGCTGTAGCGCGACCCCCCCCACGCCCAGCCAGCGGCGCACGCCGAATTCCTCGCCGTGGCCGAGCAACGGGGTCAGGGCGAGCAGCACCAGGCTGGCCACATAGGCTGGGTACGCGAGGCGGTAGTACCAGCGGTACTCCACCAGCGCCAGCACGGCGATTCCGGCCAGGCCCAGCACCGCATACGCCGCCTGGCGCATCGCCGCCGCACTCGGCCGCCCCGGGCCACCAGGATCCGTCAGGTGCGTAGTGCTGTGCACCAAGAGCAGCCCGTAGACCACGAGCGCCACGGCCGCGAATAGCAGCCACAGATCGAGTCGGCGCCAGCGTGCCTCAGCCACGCGGGACTCCTAGCGGCCCGGCGCCGCGTTGGGCGGCGGGCCCAGGGTGGGAATGGCGGGA
>JADGHJ010000365.1 GCA_019686175.1 Chloroflexota bacterium
CCGGAGCTGTTCGCGGCGGAGCTCGCCGCCAACCGCCCGCTGCTTGCCACCCTCCGCGCGACGATCGCCCGAGGCCTGCCGGTGTATGCGGAGTGCGGCGGGCTGATGTACCTCGCCGAGCGGCTGGTGGATCGCGAGGGCCGCGCGCACGCCCTGGTCGGGGCGGTGCCGGCCACGGTGACGATGTGCGACGCGCGGCTGCACCTCGGCTACCGCACGGCGCGCGCCCTGCGCGACACGCTGCTGCTGCCGGCCGGTGCCGAGGTGCGCGGGCACGAGTTCCATTACTCGCGCGTCCAGTACGCGCCCGCGGCGCCCCACGCCTACGCCTTCGTGGGTACCGACCGGCAGGAGGGCTACGCGCGTGGCAACGTCCTCGCCTCGTACCTGCACCTCCACCTCGCCGGCGCGCCGGCGCTGGCCGAGCGCTTCGCCGCGGCCTGCGCCCGCTGGCGAGCGCGCACGGAGGCGGCAGGGGTCGCATCATGAGCGAGCGGCCGGGACTGGGCGCGATGGCTGATGGCTCGCTGCTGGCCCGCTATGGGCTGCCCCCCGCCGAGATCGAGGCTCGCAGCCTGGCTTACGTCGAGGCGCAGTTAGCGGACCGCCTGCCGGCCGACCCGCTGCTGCGGGCAGTGGTGGTGCGGATGATCTACGCGGCGGGCGACCTGGGGCTCGTGGACGCCATCCGCGTGCACCCCGCGCTGGGCACCACGGTCCTAGCGGCGTTGCACGCGGGGGCGCCAGTGGTGGTCGACGGGCAGATGGTGGCCGCGGCTCTCGCCGGCGCGGTGCTCGCCCGGCTCGGCTGCGCCGTGCACGTGGCAGTGGCGGTGCCGGGCGCGGCGGAGCGCGCGCGCGCACGGGGCATGACGCGTGCGGCGGCGGGGATCGCGCTGCTGGCACCTCAGTGGGCCGGTGGCCTGGTGGTGATCGGCACGGCGCCCACGGCGCTGCTGATGCTGCTCGACCTGCTGGCCGCAGGCGCCCCTCCACCGGCGGCGATCATCGGCACGCCAGTGGGGTTCGTGGCCGCGACCGAGGCCTGCGCGGCCCTGGCCGGCACGGGACTGCCCCATGCGACGGTGCTCGGCACGCGCGGCGGGGCGGCGCTAGCGGCCGCGGCGTTCAACGCCCTTGCCGCCCGGGCTGCCGCCGAACGCGACACGCGCTGAGTGCAGTACACTCTTGCAGGTCGCCGGGGCCTTCCCCCCGCGGCGCTAGCTGTGTCACGTCCCGCGCCTCGACCAAAGGGCGAGGGATTTCCCCTCACCTCCGCCCCCTCTCCCGTTGGTGGCAGCGGGCAGGGGTGAGGGGCGCGAACCCCATCTGAGGTGCGGGCAGCCCGGAACAGGACGAGGCGTGGAAGACGAGCAACTCCTCACCCCGGTGCGTCGGCGCAAGCTGCGGCGCGGCTACACTACCGGTGCATGTGCCACCGCCGCCGCGCTGGCCGCCACGCGCGCGTTGCTGGCCCAGCAGCCACAGCAGGAGGTGACCATCCACCTGCCCGCCGGCATCGATGCCACGTTCTGCCTGGAGCGCTGCACCTTCACCCCGCGCATCGCGGAATGCGCGGTCATCAAGGACGCTGGTGACGATCCGGATGTGACGCACGGGGCGGAGATCGTGGCCCGCGTCGAGTTCGGCACGACGCCCGGCCTGGTGCTGACGGGCGGGGTCGGCGTGGGCGTGGTCACGCGGCCGGGGCTGGGACTGGAGATCGGCGGGCCGGCGATCAATCCCGTGCCACGACGGATGATCACCGAGCACGTGACAGCGGCCGGCGCGGCCTGCCTGCGCGAGCAGGGGCTGCGGGTCGAGATCAGCGTGCCGCGCGGCGAGGAGCTGGCGCGGCGCACCCTGAACGCGCGGCTGGGCATTCTCGGCGGGCTGTCGATCCTGGGCACCTCGGGGCTGGTGATCCCCTACTCGACGGCCGCCTGGCGCGCGAGTGTGGAGCAGGCCATCGACGTCGCAGCGGCCAACGGCCAGCGGCATATCGTGCTCTCCACGGGCAGCCGCAGCGAGAAGTACGCGCAGGCGCTGTTGGCGCTACCCGAGCTAGCCTTCGTCGAGATGGGCGAATTCACGGGCCACGCGCTGCGCCGCTGCCTGCGCCACGACATCGAGCGCGTCACGCTCGTAGGTATGATCGGGAAACTGTCCAAGATCGCGCAGGGCCACATGATGACCCACGTGGCGGGCAACCAAGTCGATCTGGTGTTCCTGGCCGAGATCGCCGCGCGCTGCGGCGCCTCCCCGGCGCTGCAAGCGGCGATCCGCGCCGCCAACACCGCGCGCCACTTCCAGGAGCTGGCGCTGGCCGCCGGGCTGCACCCGGTGTTCGACTACCTGGCCGACCTGGTGTGCGAGCAGTGCCAGCGCGTGGTCCAGGGCCGGCTGGCGGTAGGCTGCCTGTTGTTCGACTTCGAGCGGGCGCCGGGCGAGCCCCCGCCCCTGCTCGGCCGCGCGGAGCGAGCGGCGTATGCCTGAGCGGCCGAACCGGTTCGGGCCGATCATCGACGTGATCGGCATCGGCGACGACGGGCCCGCTGGGCTGAGCGCGCGGGCGGCCCGGCGGGTGGCCGATGCCACGCTGCTATGTGGAGGCGCGCGCCATCTCGGCTTCTTCCCCGACCATCGGGCGGAGCGGTTCGTGGTGGCCGACAATCTGCCGGCGCTGGTCGAGCGGCTGGTGCGCTGCACAGCGGCTGAGCGGCCGGTGGTGCTCGCCTCGGGCGACCCCTGCTTCTACGGCATCGGGCCGTACCTGGCCGCGCGCCTCGGGGCCGAGCGGGTGCGCATCGAGCCCGCCGTGAGCTCCGTCGCGCTCGCGTTCGCGCGACTCGGCGCGAGCTGGCACGACGCCGTGGTCCTGAGCGCCCACGGCCGGCCGCTGGCCCCGCTGGTGCCACGCGCCCTGGCCGCCCGCAAGGTCGCGTTCCTCACCGACGAGCAGAACACGCCAGCCGCGATCGCGCGCGCGCTCCTGGCCGCGGGCCACCCCGACTGCCCCGCGCACGTGTTCGAGCATGTAGGCGGGCCACACGAGCGGCACACTAGCGGGTCACTGTCCGCCCTCGCCGAGCAGACCTTCGCGCCGCTGAATCTGCTGGTGGTCCTGCGCGAGGAGGCCCCCTTCCCCGCGCCCCTC
>JADGHJ010000366.1 GCA_019686175.1 Chloroflexota bacterium
GGGCGAAGGGGTGGGAGGCGGTCCCAGCACGGCGTCGAGGGCCGGCTCGATCGCCGCAGGCGCAAAGTCGGCGGCCGCCAGCCGCGTCAGCAGCGCGCGAGCCAACGCTTCGAGCGCCTCGATGGCGTCGCCGCTGGTCCGCAGTGGGCCGAGCACGTGCTGGGCCAGAACGGCTGGGGGGGCGCTGGCCAGCGGCACGCCGCGGTCGGCCACCAGGGCCGCGTAGTCCAGGCCCAGCGCCGTGGCCAGCGCCGTGCGCAGGCTGGGCGCCTCGAGGTTGTCCAGACGCGTCAGGCCCAGCAGTAAGTTGAGGAGCTGCTCGCCGCCCGGCGGCTCGCCCAGGATGTGCAGGCCGTCGCGGATCTGGGCGTCTTTCAGCTCGCACAGGTAGCCGTCGATGTGCAGCAGAAAGGCGTCGAAGTCCGCCGGCCGCTCGGGCGTGCCCAGGTCCTCGTGCAGCCGCGCGCCGACGACCAGCTCCCAGATCTGCTCCTGCAGCAGCGGCAGCTTCTTCGGGTCGAGCGTCTGCACCTGGTAGTACTCGTCGAGCAGCTGCTCCAGCCGCGTTAGCTCGTCGTAGCTCTCGGCGCGCATCGGCGGCGGCATCAGGTGGTCGATGATCGTGGCGTGGGCGCGGCGCTTGGCCTGGGCGCCCTCGCCCGGGTTGTTGACGATGAACGGGTAGAAGTGAGGCAGGTCGAGCAGCGCCACCTCGGGGTAGCAGGCCGCCGACAGGCCCACCGCCTTGCCCGGCAGCCACTCGAGCGTGCCGTGCTTGCCCACATGCACGATGGCATGGGCGCCCCAGACGTCGCGCAGCCAGCGATAGTAGGCCAGGTAGTGGTGCGTGGGCGGCAGGTCGGGGTGGTGGTAGATGGCGATGGGGTTCTCGCCGAAGCCGCGCGGTGGTTGGATCCCCACGAACACGTTCCCGAAGGCGATGCCGGGCATCATCAGCGCGCCGTCGTAGCAGTAGGCGTCCCCGGGCGGCGCACCCCAGGCCGCGGCCAGCTCGGCGCGCGTGCGCTCGGGGTAGCCGGCGTGCCAAGCGGCGTACTGGGCGGCGGGCACGTGGCCGGCCGCCTGCGCCACCTGCTGGTCGGTCAGGAACTCCCGATCGTAGGTGCAGCGGTCGATCAGCGCGTGGATCAGCGCGTCGCCCGACGCGGGGATGTCGCGCACGTCGTAGCCGTCGCGCTGGAGCGCCCGCAGTATATTGATCACCGAGGATGGCGTGTCGAGCCCTACGGCGTTGCCCAACCGCGCGTTGCGCGAGGGATAGTTGGCCAGCACCAGCGCCACGCGCTTCTGGGCGTTGGGGAGGTGCCGCAGCTGCGCCCAGCGCACGGCCAGCGCCGCCAGGTGGGCAATGCGGTCAGGCGCCGGCACGTAGCGCTGCACCGGCGCGTCGAGCAGCGGGTCGTGGGCGGCCGCCTCCTTGAAGCTGATCGGCACGGTGATGATGCGCCCGTCGAACTCCGGCAGCGCGACGTTCATGGCGGTGTCGATGGGACTGAGTCCCCCGGCCGACGCCTCCCACTGGGCGCGCGGGCTGGTGGCGTTGATCGCCTGCAGGAACGGCACGTTCAGCCGCGCCAGGCAGGCGGCCGCCCAGTCCGCAGAGTCGCCGTCCCCCTCACCCCTTGCCTCTCTCCCACCAGGGGAGAGGGGGGCTGGAGCGCCGCGGCCCAGTGCGAAGCTCAGCGTGTTGATCACCGCGTCCACCCGCGGGCGGCCCGCCTCGTCGAGCAGGAAACGACGGAACACCCGCGGCAGGCCCGTGGCGGCGGCCTCCTCGTCCTTCAGGCTGTAGCAGTACACAGGCAGCACGTTGGCGCCCTCGGCCTCGATGGCGCGGATCAAGGCATCCACGAACGCCAGGTTCCCGCTCATCCAGTGGGCGCGATAGAATAGCAGGCCGATCGTCGGCCGACCGGACGCGCAGTGGCGCGCCAGGTAGTCGGCGAGCGCGAACTCGGCTGGCGCATCGGGATGGTAGACCCCCTCCCAGGGCAGCTCGCGCGGCGGGGTGTGCGGCGTGGGCCGGCCCAGCAGGCGATCGGCCAGGTAGCGCAGCAGCTGCTCCAGGTTGGCCACGCCGCCGTGCAGCAGGTAGCGGTACACGGTGTCCACGACCTCGGGCGGCGCCGTGCAGGCGGCGGCCAGCTCGAGGTCGGGCTGCTGGTCGCCGGGACAGGCGACGAGCGGCACGCCCGCAGCGGCGCAGCGCGCGCGCAGCGCCTCGAAGCCGGCCTCGAACACGCGCCGCCCGCCGAGGAGTCGCACCACGACCGCACCCGGGGCGACGATGCAGTCGAGCAGCGCGGCCAGCGCGCCCGGCTCGCCCAGATGGGCGGGGTTGGCCGCGCGCACCGGCGGGAAGCCCGCGGGCAGCCGGCGCACGGCGTGGCTGAGCGCCAGGATCTCCGTGTCGGCGGTAGTGAGGAACAGGATCAAAACTCGATCCCCTTCTGCGCTTTGATGCCCTGGTCGCGGTACGGGTGCTTGACGGGCTGGATCTCCGATACCAGGTCGGCCACCGCTACCAGCTCCGGCGGCGCGTTGCGACCGGTGAGCACGAGGTGCATCATGGGCGGCTTCTCGGCGATGAGCGCCAGTAGCTCGTCTACACCCACGAAGCCAGCGGTCATGGCAGCCATGATCTCGTCGAGGATCACCACGTCGTGCTCGCCGGCGCGCACGGTGTCGCGAGCGCGCTGCCAGGCGGCGCGGGCGCGGGCGTGGTGCTCGTCCATGGGGATGCGCTCGTCGCGCAGCCCCTCGATGGTGAAGCCGTGGCCGATGCGCTCCAGCTCGAAGTACGGCGCGAGCTGCGCCAGTGCCCGCTGCTCGCCGGTCTTCCAGGTGCCCTTGATGAACTGGATCATCCGCACGCGCATGCGGTTGCCCGCTGCGCGCACGCCCAGGCCGATGGCCGCGGTCGTCTTGCCCTTCCCGTGGCCCGTGTTGACGATCACCAGCCCCTTGCGCTTGCGCGGCTCGGGCCGCCGGCGCGGCGCGGGCTCGGCGTCGGCCGTTGGCGCCGCCGCTTGGTCCACAACTGCCTCGCTCATCGCCTCCTCCTCCGTCGTCCCTCCATCCCACACCGCTCGGCCACTCGCCGGGGCGTTCCCCTTCCCCTCGTGGAATGC
>JADGHJ010000067.1 GCA_019686175.1 Chloroflexota bacterium
ATCTCCTGCCGTTCGGTCGCGGGTACCACCCCCGCATCGAGGTGAGTGCGCTGCGCCCGAAGCTACCCCCGCCCCTCCAGCAGGCGCCGCCCCTGGGGCAAGCACGAACGTTCACTCGCCTCGACCCCACGCGACAGTTCGTGGGCGCGCCCAACGTGCTCCTGCCTACGGGCTGGGAGGAGTTCACCGGGTTCTCCTCGCTGGAGTCGGACCGTCACGCGCGCTACGTCGCCTTAGTCGATCAAACGCCGAACCACCTGCTGGACCTGCTGGGCGCCCGCTACTTCATCGATCGCGGCAAGCCACCGGCCCTGCCCGTGTACCGCGGCGTGCCGTTCCATCCGGGACGGCCGGTGCTCCACGGCGGCGCGGCCAACCCGGGCGGGCGCGCCGCGTTCAGTGTGGCGAACGTGCCAGCCCAGGAGGTGGGGCTCATCTCCTGGCTGGTGGGCGCCAGCAACGCGCCGCAGGATGCGGAGGTGGGCAAGGTCATCGTCACGGTCGCGGACGGCGCGAGTTTCACGCTGCCGCTCCGCGCCGGGCGCGAGACCGCCGACCGCGACCTGGCGGCAGCCCCGCCCGACAAGCCGCCGGCCCACCACGCCGCGGAGGTGGCCGAGGCGGTCCCCATGCCTGCCAGCGATGGCGGCAGCTATCCGCAGCAGCGCTACTATGGGCTGCTGCGGCTGCCGCGCCGTGTGACGATCACCCGAATCGAGGTGCAGTACACCTGGCCATCCGGTATCCTCGAAGTGTTCGGCCTGGCGCCGTTGCGGCCGGATGGGGCGATCGAGCCCATCCCGCCGCTGGCGAAGTGGCGCTGGGTGTATCGGGACGACGAATGGCTCGTCGCGGAGAACACTGCCGCGCTGCCCCGGGCGTTCCTGGTGTCGTCGGTGCGCATGGCGCGCCACGACCAGGACGTGCTGGTGTGGATGGCCGACGATGCCTTCGACCCCCGGCAGCTCGCGCTGGTCGAGCCGCTGGCCCGGCAGGACGCGCCATGGCCGGGCTGGCTGCTCCAGCAAGATGTCCCGCCAGGCGAGGCTTGGATCGAGCGGTACAGCCCGACCGAGATCGTCGTGCGGACGCGCAGCGCCACCGACGGCTTCCTGGTGCTGACCGAGCCGTTCTTCCCGGGCTGGCGCGCCACCGTGGACGGACTGAGCACCGGCATCTACCGGACGGACTATCTGTTCCGTGGGGTGTTCGTGCCCGCGGGCGAGCGCGTGGTGCGCTTCACTTACGAGCCGGTGCTGTTCCGCATCGGCGCCGGCCTGGGGCTGGCTACCCTCGCGGTGCTGCTAGCGGCCGGCCTGGTGGCCGCTGGTCGGCGACTCCTGGAACGGCTGCGGCAGCGTTGGCCATGGCCGCGCCCACTCCTTCCCCCGGTCGTCGGCGGCTGGCCGGGCCATCTGGGGCGCCCGGCCGAGTAGACCGGGGCGATCCAGAGACCTGATGGCGTACTCCCCCCCATCGCGGTCCTCCCGCTCGTGGCGCCGTGCCGTGCTCTGGCGGGTGCTCGGGGGGCTTGGCGTGCTCGTCGGCGTGGCCGTCGTCCTGGTGGTGTTAGGCTGGAATGCGCGCGTGCACGTCGAGGTCGCCGAGGACCAGGTGGTCGTCGGACAATGGCAGCCGCTCGAGGTGCGCGCGTGGACCGAGGCGACCAGCGGCTTCCGCGCGCCGGGCCAAACCGACCTGCCCCTGGTAATCACGGACGAGGAGGAGCCGGACCTCCTGAGCGGCGCCCCGACGTCCAGCCGCCTGGGCCTATATCCTCCCGCCGAGGCGACCTACCGCCTGGACGGGGCCTACGCCCAACTGCACGCCTCGGTGCGGGTCGTGCCGCGTCCCTGGCACGAGCAAGGGGCCGCGCGGCTGGTGATCTACGGGGATGGCGCCCCACTGTACGACAGTGGCCCTCTGGACAGTACGCAGGCGGCGCCAACGATTCGCGTGCCGATCGGCGGCGTGGGCGAGCTGCGATTCGCGGTCGCGGCCGTCGAGGACCAGGAGCCAGGCATCCTGTACGTCGAGGATCCGCAGGTGCTGCGCACATTGATCGCCGGCAACAACGCCCGAGTAGGGAGCGTGGGGCGGCTACTGGCCCTGCGGCAGGAGCACCAGCGCCAGGCCGTGCAGAGCACACTACGGCGCGAGGGGGCTGAGCTGACACGGCTGGTCCGGCGCTGGCGCGCGGGCGCCGGACCGGCGGATGCCGTGCTTAGCGGCCAGCTTCCGTCGGGCGCCCTGGTCCTGAGCAACCCTGAAATAGCGCTGCTGCTGGAGACGGACGGCCCCGGCCGCGGTACCCTGCGCCTGCTCGAGCTGGGGCACGGTCGCCTCGCCGGCGACGGCCTCCGGCCAGCCGTGCTGCTGACCGATGGCACCACGCGCGCGCTCGCGGATCTCCAGGCCGGCCAGGCGGTGCAGACCTCCATACAGGATCCCGTGCTCGGCCCCGGCAGGGCGCTACGCGTGCCGTTCGCCGCGCCGGACGGGGAGCTAAGCGTCACGCTGGAGCTAGCGGCGTTCCCCGATGCAGGAGCGGCGCTGCTGCGCCTCGAAGCCGACCGCCCGGTCCGCCAGTTCGTGCTGCTGGACAGTCCCGAGGCGGGCTTGGTGGTCGGCGATGAGCCGCAATACGTTACGGATTTCAGCCGTCCGCGCGAGGGCGCCGTGCGCGATGACGGCCTGGTGCGCAGCGAGGTGGTGGGGCTCGGAGCGCCGCTGTTCCTGTGGAGCGAGCCGGCCGATGCGGGGATGGTGCTGGCGGTGCTGGATGAGACCGATTTGCCGCCCCGCTACGATCTGCGCCGCCAGCCCGGCGACGTGCGAGTGCAGGTCACCGTGTCGACCCCGCCGGCCCTCGAGGGTGGCATCACAACCACTCGCTCGCCACGCCTGTACCTCCAGCCCACTGACACGGCCGATCCGAGGAGCGCGCTGGCGGCGTTCCGCGCGCTCAGCGTGGCCGAGCACCCGCCACCGCCGATGCCATCCTGGGTACGGCACCAATGGGGAAGCTGGTACGTCTACGGCACGGCGATCGACGAGAGCAAGATCCGCGAGCAGATCGACTACATCGCCGACTACCTCGGCGATGTCGGCCCCTGGCACATCTTGCTCGACGCCGGCTGGTTCATTGCCGAGGGTCGGCCGGGCGCCGAGCTGGGGCGCGTGGACACCGAGAAGTTCCCTTCCGGCATCCGGGCGCTGGTCGACTACGCGCACGCCCGTGGGCTGCGGGTGATCCTCTACTATTCGGCACCGTACGTCGACACCAAGCCCGTGGTGTCGGAATGGCTGGCCCTGCCGGGCTTCATCGAGCAGCACCCGGAGTGGCTGATCCCGTTGGGCATGGCGGGGGATCAGGCGAGCTACGCCTACAACTTCGCCCATCCCGGCCTGCGCCAGTATATGCGCGACCTGCTCCGGCGCTACTACCTGGAGTGGAACGCCGACGGACTGCTGATCGATATGCTCGGGCACACGGAGGGCGCGGCGCTGAACCTGGCGCCGCCGGACCGCTTCGGCATCGTGGCGCCTGTCCTGCGCCAGACGCTCGATATCTATCGTTTCCTCTGGGAGGAGACCCAGCGGCTGCGGCCCGACGCTTTCGTCGAGGGCGCCTGGGATACGCCGCTGCTGGCCCGCAGCTACGCGCACACCTGGCGCTACGCCGACGACGCATCGGAGTTCCGCAGCCCGTACCCGTTCGGCGGCCTGGTCGAGCACATCGACTACGCCGTACTCCAACACCTCCTGCTGGCGCAGCGGCCGCACATGGGCGCGGTCATCGGGCAGCCCGACGCCCGAGTGAACCTCTGGTGGCTCGGCGCCGGGCTCGCCCTGGGCAGCCAGGTCGTCTTGAGCCTGCCGTTGACCAGCATCGCCCCAGAGGACCTGGCCGAGTACCGCGCGTATCTCACGCAGATGCGCCCGTTCGCGGGCGAGACGCGGCTAGGTGAGGGACTGCATCCCGAGACGTTCGCCACCACGCGCGACGGGACGAGCTTCGTGGGGGTGCTCAACCGCGAGCGGGCCACGCGCGAGATCCCGGTCGACCTGGGCGAGCTGGGGCTCGACGAGCACGCGGTGTACGCGGTGTACGACGTCGAGCAACGCAAGGCGTTTCCCGCCCGCGCCGGGTTCGTGGCGCGCCTCGCGCCGGAGAGCTTCCGCCTGTTCGTGCTGCGGCGCGAGCCGGGCGTCCTGTGGACCACCAGCAGCTTCCGCGTCCTCCCGGGCCGCGGCTGCCTGCGCGTGCGCGTGAGCGGCCCCGCCGTCGTACCGGGAGTGCTCCACGCCTACACGCCGGCCCCGCGCGCGGTGTACCTCGACGGGCGCGCGCTGCCGGAGGTGGCAGCGGCAGTGGAGGGCTGGCAGTACGATCCGGCAAGCGGGTTACTCACCGTGCACTATCTCCACCGTGGCACCGAGGAGCTACGCGTGGAGTGCTGAGGCTCAGCGGCCTTCGTGGCGCGGTAGCGAGGGCCCCTCCGAGGGCGGGCCGGCCAGGGCACAAATCGCCTCGTGCGTGCTCAGGAACAGTCGACCGGGAGCGAGCGCTTGCAGGAACTCCACGCGCTGCAAGCGTGCCAGTATGGGACTCTTCACCTCGGCTAGATGCAGGGTAATACCAGCATCGCGGAGCTCGTACATCAAGTTCTCCAGCGTCTCCAGAGCGCTGGCATCGATATAGTTGATCCCCGAGCAGATCAGCACCACATGCCTGACAGCTGGATGATCCGCCACCCACGCACGCATTAGCTCTGCCACGTATCGCGCGTTGGCGAAATACAGGTTTTCATCGACACGTATCGCCAGCACCTCAGGATAGGTCTGCACGTCGAAACGGTGAATGCTACGGAAGTGCTCGGTCGTTCCCACTCGCCCCACGATCGTGACATGCGGCTTGCTGGTGCGCCAAAGATACAGCAGCAAGGAGGTGAGGACTCCAACCACTACTCCGGCCTGGACCCCGAGCTCCAGCACGGCCCCGAAGGTGACGAGCCACGAGGCAGCGTCGATGCGGTTGTAGCACCAGGCACGGCGCAGAGTGGCGAGATCAATGAGGTTGGTACAGGCCACTACAATGATAGCGGCGAGGGCGGCCAGCGGCAGATGGTACAGCAGTGGGGTAAAGGCCAGCACCACCAGCGCGAGCAGCCCGGCGGTGACCATTCCGGCCAGCGCCGTGTTCGCGCCCGAGATGAACGCCACCACCGAGCGGCTGAAGCTGCCGCCGATCGGATAGCCGCCGGTGAACGCCGCCCCGAGCGTGGCCACGCCCATCGCGATCATCTCCTGATCGACGTCGACCTTCTGCCGGCGCTTGCTCGCCAGGGACTTCGCCACCGAGATGCCCTCGAGGTACCCTACGAAGCTGATCGTCAACGCCGCGGGCAGCAGGCCCAGCAGGACATCCCCATCGAGCGGCGGCAGCGTCAGCGGTGGCCAGCCGGAAGGGATGGCACCAACGATCGGGACCCTCGCAGTCTCGTGCAGCTCCAGGCTCGCCACGGCGACCGCGGCACCAGCGACCACGAGCAGCGGCGCCGACTTGCTGAGCACCTGCTGAGTCAAGGGCGCGGCACTGCTCCCGCCGGCCGGGGCACTTAGCAACCGCGGAAACAGGACTAGCACCCCGATGCTGGCGAGCCCGATCGCGAGCGTGGTGGCGTTCACCGCCGCGGCGTGCGCCACCGCATACACGGCCAGTTCGTGCAGCGGGCCGCTGCTGGGCACGGGAATCCCCACGAGGTGGCGCAACTGCGTCAGACAGATGAGCACGGCAGCCGCGCTGGTGAACCCGGATAGGACGGGATTGCTGAGCACATTGAGCAGGACGCCCACCCGGAGCATCCCCAGGGCGATGCGGACGAGGCCGGTCAGCAGGGCGAGGGTCAGGGCGAGGGTCGCGTAGGCGGGCGACTCGGGCGTGGCCAGGGGCCTGAGGCCCGCGGCCACCAGTAGCGAGACGAGCGCCGTGGGGCCTACAGCTAGGTACCGACTGGTTCCCAACAGCCCATACAGGAACAGCGGTAGCACGCTGGCATACAGGCCCATCTGAGGAGGGAGCCCGGCCAGCAGCGCGTAGGCCATCGCTTGGGGGACCAGCACGATGGCCACGACCGCGCCGGCCAGCAGGTCGCCGGACAAGTCGGCGCGCCGATACTGGGGCAGCCAGGTGAGCACGGGGAGGTGGCGACGCAGCAAGCGCCCCACCCCCGAGCGAGTGGTAGATGCCGTGGTCGGAGCCAGGGGCCGAGTTGGCCGAAGACTCCTGGCAGGGCGCTGCATAGGGCTCTCACCGCCTCCGCGCTCGTTCCCCCGTCGCGCCCCATTGTAAAGTCGCCGCCTCGCCCGCGCTTGCGAGCGGCGCACCAGGCGCATAGAATCCGCTGAACCCATGCAGCGAGGTGCCTGTGAAGCCGGCTCCGTTCGAGTACTTCGATCCCCGCTCGCTCCCAGAGGCACTCGACCTGCTAGCCACCTATGGCGTGGAGGGCAAAGTGCTCGCGGGCGGCCAGAGCCTCCTGCCCTTGCTGTACCTGCGGCTGGCCACGCCCCCGTACCTGATCGACATCAACCGTGTGGCGGACCTGGGCACGCTGCACGTGGAGGACGGCACGCTCTGCATCGGCGCGACCGTGCGCCAGCGGGCCGTCGAGCGTGACCCGACCGTGCGCGCCGGCTGGCCGCTGATTCCCGAGGCGCTACGGTGGGTGGGGCACGCCGCCATTCGCACCCGCGGCACCTTCTGCGGCTCGCTCGCCCACGCCGATCCCTCAGCCGAGCTGCCGGCCGTAGTGGTGGCGCTGGATGGCGAGTTGCGCCTGGCTAGCGCCGCGGGCGAGCGGACCGTGCCGGCGGCCGACTTCTTCGTGACCTATCTCACGACCGTGCTGGAGCCCACCGAGCTGCTGGTCGAGGTGCGCCTGCCGCCCCCGCCCCCGTGCAGCGGCCACGCTTTCGTGGAGGTGGCGCGCCGCCACGGCGACTTCGCGCTGGCGGGACTCGCCTGCCTGCTGGCGCTGGAGGCCGACGGCCGGCACATCGCCGCCGTGCGGCTGGCGTTCACGGGCGTGGGCGGCACGCCGCTGCGCGCGCACGCCGCCGAGAAGGCGCTGGTGGGCGAGGTGGCTAGCCCGGCGCTGTTCGCCCGCGCGGGCGAGCTGGCACAGGCGGCGGCCGAGCCCGACAGCGACTTGCACGCCTCGGCCGAGTATCGGCGTCACCTGGTGGGGGTGCTGGCACGGCGGGGGCTGGCACAGGCCCACGCGCGGGCGGCGGCACTGCGCGGCGGGAGCCCGGCGGGATGACGCACTGCTAGCGACCGACAGGAGTGGCGAGCGGCCGCGCGGGAGCGCCCGCGGCGGCCGGAAGGGAGAGCCCGATGGCGAGCGAGCAGAGCCAGAGCAACGGGCGCGCGCCCGCGCCGGTCGAGCGCCAGTACACCTACGACGCCTGGATGCGCTCGGTCGGTATTCCCGTGTACACGGGCTTCTACATCGCCGACACGCGCGAGATCGAGCTGGCGTACTGGCCGCTGCGCGGCTGCCAGGCGGCGTTCATCCAACTCGCGGGGCAGGAGGGGGTGAGCGAGGCGCTGGTCACCGAGATCGCCCCGGGCGCCAGCACGCCGCCACTGAAGCTGGCCACCGACGAGATCGTCTATGTGCTCAAGGGCCGCGGGGTGACGGCCGTGTGGGGCTGCGACGGCCAGCGGCGCACCTTCGAGTGGCACCCGCGCAGCATGTTCGTGCTGCCGCGCCACACCTACCGCGAGTTCCACAACATGCAGGGCGATCAACCGGTGCGGCTGCTGCACTACAACTACCTGCCGCTCGGCATGTCGGTGGTCAACGACCCGGACTTCTTCTTCAACAACCCGTACGACCAGGCCGCCGAGCACTTCCTGCGTGACACCGAGTTCTACTCGCAGGCACGCATCCAACGGCAGGAGGGCAGCAACTTCTGGGGCTACCGGCTCGCGCTGTGGTCGGGCAACTTCTTCCCCGACATGGGCGCCTGGGACAAGGTAGAGGCCAACACCGGCCGCGGCGCGGGCGGCGGGACGATCATGATCAAGTTCCCCGGCTCCGAGATGTCGTGCCATATGTCGATGTTCCCAGCCCGCACCTACAAGAAGGCGCATCGCCACGGCCCCGGGCGCGTGATCGTGATCCCCGGCGGCGAGGGCTACTCGGTCATGTGGCAGGAGGGGCAGGAGCGGGTCGTGATCCCGTGGCACGAGGGCAGCCTGCTGGTGCCGCCGAACCGCTGGTTCCACCAGCACTTCAACCTCGGCGCCGCCCCCGCGCGCTACCTAGCGTTCCACCCGCCGATGCAGTTCCACGGCTACGCCGAGAAGGTCGAGGACCGCGCCCGCGACCAGATCGAGTACCCCGACGAGGACCCGTGGGTGCGGCAGTACTTCGAGAGCGAGCTGGCCAAGCGCGGGCTCACCTCGCTGATGCCCGAGCGCGCGTACCAGGACCGCGACTTCGAGTGGAAGCCGTCGCTGACCACCGGCTCCTGACGGCGGCGCGGGGGGACCTTGCACGAGCTGGACGAGTTTCCGGAGCACATCCACCTCGACCTGGCGACCGACGATGCCCTGACCGACGACCTGGAGGGGCTGGAGCGGCTGGCACTCACCTCGGTGGGGATCGACATCGGGTCGTCGACCTCGCACCTGATGTTCTCGCGGCTGGTGCTACAGCGCCGGGGCGCCGACCTGTCGGCGCGGTTCGAGGTGACCGAGCGCCAGGTGCGCTACCGCTCGCCGATCTTACTGACGCCCTACAGCTCGCCGACCCGCATCGACGTGGACCAGCTCGCGGCGTTTGTCGCGGAGCACTACCGGGCCGCGGGCCTGACGCCCGAGCAGGTGGACACCGGCGTGGTGGTGATCACCGGCGAGGCGCTGAACAAGGAGAACGCGCAGCCGATCGCCGAGCTGTTCGCGCGACAGTCGGGCCGCTTCATCTGCGCCTCGGCAGGGCCGCACCACGAGGCCCTCTTGGCGGCGCACGGCTGCGGGGCCGTGGCCGCCTCGCGGCTCCAGCAAGCCACGGTGCTCAACGTGGATATCGGCGGCGGCACTACCAAGCTCGCGCTGGTGCGCCGCGGCACGGTGGTCGCCACCGCGGCCATCAGCGTCGGGGCGCGGCTGCTGGCCTTCGACGCCGCCGGCCGCGTGACGCGCATCGAGGCCCCGGCGCGCCGACTGCTACGCGAGCTGGGCCATGAGGTCGCGTTGGGCGGGGCGCTGGCGCCGGCCGCGCGCGAAGCCGTGGCGCGCCTGCTGGTGGACTGCTTGTTCGAGGTGCTGCAGGGGCCGCCGCGGTCGGCCCTAGCCCGCGAGCTGATGGTGACCGAGCCGCTGTACGACTACGCGGGCCTGGGCAGCGTCGACCTCGTGGTATTCTCCGGCGGCGTGTCGGAGTACCTGTACGGGCACGAGACGCGCGATTACGGCGACCTCGGCCTGCTGCTCGGTCGGGCGATCCGCCACCGCCTGCACCACGCAGGCGTGCGGGTGCTAGCGCGTCAGCCCGGCGAGGGCATTCGCGCCACCGTGATCGGCGCGGGCGAGTACACGGTGCAGGCTAGCGGGGTGACGAGCTACCTATCCAACCTGGACGTGCTGCCCGTGTTCGGCCTGAAAGTCGTGAAGGCGGCGGTGCGCCCGGACCGGCCGGTCGGGCCGCTGCTGACCGCCGCCCTGGCCAAGTTCGACCTGGCGCGCTTCAGGCCCGGCCTGGCAATCGCCCTGGCGCTGGAGAGCCAGCCGACCTACCCGCTGCTGCGCGCAGTGGCCGAGGACGTGGCGGCGCTGGTCCGCCAGGGCGAGCCGCCGGACGCGCCCCTGTTCCTGGTGGTGGACGCCGATATCGCCCACTCGCTCGGCGGCCTGTTGAAGGAGGAGCTGCGCCTGCCCAACGCGGTGATCGCGGTGGACGGGATCGATGTCGGCGACCTGGACTACATCGACATCGGACGTCCGCTCGGCGCCACGGAGGCGCTGCCCGTGACGGTGAAGTCGCTGGTGTTTCCTAACGCCGCGCGAGCGTAGGTGGCTCCCGGCGCGGGTGCCGCAGCCCCGCGCGGTACGAGGAGGTGGACCATGGGAGCCAAGAGGCCCGAGGCTGTCGCCTGGCTGCTGGTCCTGCTGTTGGTTGGGTGCGCCGCTCCTGCCGAGCGCCCCGCACCGGCCGCCGCGGGGGGAGCGAGCGCGCCAGCGGCAGCCTCACCCGCCACGAGCACCGCGGCCACCGCGACACCCGCCCCGCGTGTGCTGCGGGTGTCCACCAGCGGCATCACGGGCAACTCGCTGATCCCCTGGGCGCCGTTCGAGGCTGGGCTGTTCGCCAAGTACGGCCTGCAGATCGACGAGCTACCGGACATCGCCTCCAGCACCACAGCGGTGCAGAGCCTGCTGTCGCGCGACCTGGACATCATCAGCATCGCGCCCAACGCGGCGATCGAGGCCACCGCGAAGGGCGCGCCGCCGCTGGTCACCATCGCCACCCCGCCGCCCGGCACCGGCTTCTGGCTGTACGCGGCGCCGGGCATCAGCAGCGTGGAAGACCTGCGCGGCAAGCTGATCGGCGCCAACCAGCCGGGCTCGTCGACCTACTTCGCGGTGACCTACGCGTTGCGGGAGCACGGCCTCCAGGTCGGCCGCGACTACCAGGTGCTGTCGGTGGGCAACCAGCAGGCCCAGCTCGCCTCGCTCCAGCAGGGCCAGACTCAGGCGGCGGTGTTCTCGGTCCCCGGCACGGTGCTGGCGCGACGCGCCGGGATGGTGGAACTGAAGGACCTCAACGACATCCCCTACAACGGCTACGGCGTGGTTGTGCGCCGGGAGATGCTCGACGACCCTGCCGGCCGCGAGGTGCTGCTGCGCTACCTCCAGGCGTGCGTCGAGGGCATCGCGCGGCTGCGGCAGGATCGTGCGTTCGCCGACGCGGTGATCCGCAAGTACCTCAAGACCGACGACCCCGAGGTAGTGGACGAGGTGTACCGCGCGTTCTTGCCCAAGCGCGTGCCGTACGTGGTGCCGGAGGGCATCGCGCTGGTGCTCCAGGGGATTGCCGAGCGCGACCCCAGCGTGCCCGCCGACCTGTCGCCCGAGCAGTTCTACGACAACAGCCTGGTCGCCGAGCTGGAGCGCTCGGGTTTCATCGACGCGCTATATCGCTAGGGGGAGCTGCTGCATGCCGCACGCCGCGCGCTGGCGGGTCGCCGTCGACACGGGGGGCACGTTCTCGGACTTCGTCTGCTACGACGAGGGACGGCGGGAGCTAACCATCACCAAGCTGCCCTCGACGCCGCACAACCCCGCGGAGGCGATCGTGGCGGGCGTCGAGCGCTTGCTGGCGGCGCCCGCTGGCGCGGCGGAGATCGGGTTCTTCCTGCACGGCACGACGGTGGGCACCAACGCCCTGCTGGAGGAGAAGGGCGCGCGCACGGGGCTGCTCATCACGCGCGGCTTCCGCGGCATCTACGAGGTGCAGGAGCAGATGCGCGGCTACGGCCCGGCGCTGTTCGACTTCTACTTCCGCAAGCCGCCGCTGCTAGCGCGCCCGCGCGAGACCTACGAGATCACCGAGCGTCTGGACGCCGCGGGCAACGTGCTGCAGCCCATCGTGCTGGACGAGGTACGCGCGGCCGCGCGGCGCCTGCGGGCGCAGGGTGTGCAGTCGGTCGCCGTCTGCTTCCTGCACGCGTTCCGCAACCCGACGCACGAGCGACAGGCGGCGGCGGTGCTGCGCGCCGAGCTGCCGGACGTGCCCGTGTCGCTCAGCTCCGAAGTGCTGCCGCAGATCCGCGAGTACTATCGCCTCTCGACCACGGTGATCAACGCCTACCTGCGCCCCGTGCTGGGGCGCTACTTGGAGGGGCTCGCGGCGCGGCTCGACGCGTTGGGCGTGCGCACGCCGCAACGGTACCTCATGCAGTCCAACGGCGGCGTGGCATCGTTCGCCGCCGGGGCGGCCCGCGCGGTGACCACCATCCTGTCGGGCCCGGCCGGGGGCGTGATGGCCGGCACGGCCATCGGCGCCGCCGCGGGCTACCGCGACCTGGTGACCTTCGACATGGGCGGCACGAGCTGCGACGTGGCGCTGATCGTGGACGGCCAGCCGGGCGTGGCGGCGCTGTCGGCCATCGGCGGGCGCCACGTGGCGGTGCCCATGCTCGACATTCACACCGTGAGCGCGGGCGGCGGGACGATCGCGCGCGTGGTGGAGCTGGGCGCGCTGCGCCAGCTCCGCGTGGGCCCCGACAGCGCAGGCGCCAGCCCCGGACCCGTCTGCTATCGGCAGGGCGGCACCGACCCGACCGTCACCGACGCCGACCTGGTGCTCGGCTACCTGAACCCCGAGCGGTTCGCCGGCGGCCTACGACTCGACCGGGCAGCGGCCGAGGCGGCG
Organism: Chloroflexota bacterium; assembly: GCA_019686175.1. Lineage (GTDB taxonomy): Bacteria > Chloroflexota > UBA6077 > UBA6077 > JAJPHF01 > JADGHJ01. Next base: position 12,450 of record JADGHJ010000067.1, read on the forward strand.
ATCCGCGAGCGCATCGCGGCGCCGCTGGGGCTGGACGTGCTTCGGGCGGCGGCGGGCATCGTGCAGGTGATCGACGTGAAGATGCAGGAGGCGGTCAAGGCCATCTCCACGCGCCGGGGCCACGACCTGCGCGACTTCACGCTGGTGGCGTTCGGCGGCGCGGGGCCGGTACACGCCGCCCGCGTGGCGCGTGAGCTGGGCCTGGCGCGCGTGCTAGTGCCGCGGTACCCCGGCTGCACCTCGGCGCTCGGGCTGCTGTTGGCCGACGTGCGCCACGACTACGTGCGCAGCCATCTCGACCCGGTAGAGCGCCTCGACTGTGAGCAAGCCAACGCCCTATTCGCCGCGTTGGAGGCCGAGGCGCGCGCCGACCTGGAGCGGGAGGGCTTCGCCCCCGAGGCGATCCGTCTGGAGCGCTACCTGGACTTCCGCTACGCGGGGCAGGGCTACGATGTCACCGTGTCGGCGCCGAGCGGACCGCTGACGCCCGAGACCCTGGCGACTACCCGCCGGGCGTTCGACCGGCTGCACGAGCAGCAGTTCGGCCACGCCGCGCCCGGCGAGCCGGCGGAGATCGTGAGCTACCGGGTGGTCGGACGGGGGCTCGTCCCGCGCCTGGAGCTGCCGCGGCTCCCCTCATCGTCGACGAGCGACGCGGAGGCGGCCATGGTGGGCACGCGCGCGGCCTACTTCCCCGAGCTGGGCCGCGCGGTGGACTGCGCCCGGTACGACCGCGAGCGGCTAGGGCCGGGCGCCGTGCTGCACGGGCCGTGTATCGTCGAGCAGCTCGACTCGACGACCGTGGTGTTGCCCGGCCAGGTGGCGCAGGTGGACACCTACGGCAACCTGATCCTGACCAACGCGGATGCCTGAGCGGCGGAGGGAGCGCGCATGGCGGTCTCCACAGGTCTCGACCCCATCACCGCCGAGGTGCTGGCGGCGGCGCTGGCCGGCATCGTGCAGGAGCAGCAGGAGTCGCTGTTCCGCACCGGCTTCTCCACCGTGATCCGCGAGTCGCAGGACGCCTCCTGCGCGCTGCTGGACGCCCAGGGACGCGTGGTGGCGCAGCACGTGGTGCTGGCCCTGCACATGGGCGCGTTTCCGGCCTGCGTGGCGGGCCTGCTCCAGGAGCACCCGGCCGATAGCCTGCGACCGGGCGACGCGTTCGTGGTCAACCACCCCTACCGCGGCGGCTCGCCCCACGCGCCCGACATGGCGGTGCTGGCGCCCATCTTCTCTGGGGACGAGCTGATCGCCTTCAGCGCCGCCATGGCCCACAAGCCGGACATCGGCGGCCCCGTGCCGGGCTCCTGCCTCGGCTCAGCGCGCGAGGTGTACGCCGAGGGCCTGCACCTGCCCCCGGTGCGCTACGCCACCGCCGCGGGCATCGTCGCCGACATCGAGCGCATCCTCGCCGCCAACTCGCGCACCCCCGAGCTGGTACTCGGCGACCTGCGCGGCCAGCTCGGCGCCTGCCGCGTGGGCGAGCGCCGCCTGTTAGCGCTGATCGCCAAGTACGGCCTGTCCACGCTGCTCGCCGCGTTCGAGCACATCCCGCGGCTCGCCGAGGCGCGGGTGCGCGCGGCCCTGGCGCGCTGGCCCGACGGCGAGGCGGCGGCCGAGCGGTTTCTCGACGACGACGGCGTGCGGCTGGGCCAGCCGGTGCGCGTGCACGTGCGGGTGCGCAAGCGCGGCGACCGTATCCAGTTCGACTTCCGCGAGTCCGCCGACCAGACGCTCGGCCCGGCCAACGTGCGCCCGCCGCTGGTGCGCGCGGCCTGCGCCTTCGGCCTGCTGACGCTGATCGACCCCGAGCTGCCGGTGAACGACGGGCTGCTGCGCGTGGTGGAGGCCGAGTTCCGCCCCGGCTCGATCTGCGACCCGCGCTTCCCGGCGCCGGTCAACACCTACAACCCGACCATGCACGCCCTGACCGATGCGCTGTTCGAGGCGCTCAGCCGCCTGGTGCCCGACCGCAAGACGGCGGACGGCTGCGGCACGCGCTCGATCATCATCGGCCACGCATCGGCCGGCGAGGGCGCGCGGGCGCGGGTGCAGTACGAGCTGTTCGGCGGCGGTTCGGGTGGGCGGCTGGGTCTAGACGGGGTGAACGGCACGACAGTGAACCACTCCAACGGCAAGATCGCGCCCATCGAGATCATCGAGAGCGAGTACCCGGTGCGCGTGGAGCGGTTCGAGCTGATCCCCGACTCGGGCGGCGCCGGCCAGTGGCGCGGCGGGCTGGGCTTCGTGCGCGAGTACGTCAATTTGGGCGGCGAGGCGCGCTTCTCGGTGCGCTCGACGAAGCACCGCATCCCGCCACAGGGCATGGACGGCGGCGCGGACGGGCGCGGTGGCCGCTGTCTGCTCCAGCCCGGCACGCCCGAGGAGCGCGAGCTGCCCACGCGCTGCAGCGACCTGCCGCTGCCGCCCGGCGCGCGCGTGCGGCTGGAGACGCCCGGGGGCGGCGGCTACGGCGACCCGCGGTGCCGCGACCCGCGCGCCGTGCTCGACGACGTGCTCGACGGCTACGTCACGCCCGAGGCGGCGCGGGTCCTCTACGGCGTGGCGCTGCGGCGCACCGCGCTGGGCTACGAGCTGGCCGATGAGCAGGCCGACTAGGGCGTGCCGCGCCCGAGGGCTAGCGCGGCGGCCCGGGCGGCAGCAGCTCGGGCGGCTGGCCGAGCAGGTTGATGACCAGCGCCTCGAACATCCCGTCGGGGCGCTGCCGATAGGTGACGGCCACACGGCTGTTCTCCTGCACGTCGCCCGCCGTGGCCGGCACGGGCATCACCACTTCGGTGTCGGGCAGCAGGTGGATGCGGTAGGTCGAGCCGGCCGCGGACAGCAGCAGGATGTCGCCATCGATGCTGGTGATGGTGGCGTTGGTCATCAGGTTGCCGAGATTCGCACCGCCCATCGCCCGCTGGCCCATGAACGGGTTGAGGGCATCGGGGAACACGCGGACGTGCACCGCGTTCAGCTCGCCGTCGGCGCTCGGCTGGCCCGTCACCCCGACGCGCTGGCCGGGACGCAGGTCCTGGGGCGTGCCGGGCCCCTCCTTCTCATAGCGGGTGCTCGGCGTGGTCTCCACGGTGAGCGTGCCGGTGCTGGTGCCGATGGTCAGGCGGTTGCCGGCCATCTGCTCGACGATCCCGCTGGCCACGCGCTGGTCGTCCTGGCTTGCCGCCGGCGGCGCGATGCCCAGCCACGCCGTCAGCAGCGCGACCGCCACCACGGCGAGCCAGCGCAACGCTCGCGTAGAAGCTCGCATGGTGCTCTCCCTCCTGCTCAGCCACTCTTTCCCTCGGAGTTCGGTGGCGGGTTACAGCCCGCGGGCGGCGGGCTGGGCGCTACCCGCAGCAAACGCGTACACTAGCACACCAGCCAGAGCTCTGTTGGGCCGAACTGGCCGCCGAGGAGGCGCGATGGCGCGCTACCGTCTGACCGTGGACACGGGGGGCACCTTCAACGACTTCGTCCTGTTCGACGAGGAGGCAGGCACTTACCGCGTCCTCAAGGTGCCCTCGACTCCGGACGACCCCGCGCGCGCCATCCTCCAGGGCATCGAGCAGTTGGCAGCCCAGGGCGTCGAACCCGCCAGCATCGGCTTCTTCTCCCACGGCACCACGGTGGCCACGAACACGCTCTTGGAAGAGCGCGGGGCGCGCGTGGGCCTGGCGATCACGGCCGGCTTCCGCGGCATCTACGAGACGATGGAGCAGGTCCGGCCGTACGGCCCGGCGATCTTCGACCTGGGCTTCGAGAAGCCGGCGCTGCTCGCGCCGCCCGCACGCACCGCCGAGATCCGCGAGCGGGTGGGGCCGCGCGGCGAGGTGCGCGAGCCGCTCGACGAGGCCGCGATCGCCGCGGCCATCGCCCTGTTCGAGGCCGAGCGAGTCGAGGCGGTCGCCATCTGCTTCCTGTTCTCGTTCATGAACCCCGCGCACGAGGAGCGCGTGCGGGCCGCGCTGGCGGCGGCGCATCCCGAGTGGTGGCTCTCGGTCTCCAGCACGTTGCTGCCGCAGATCCGCGAGTACTACCGGCTGAGCACGACGGTGGTCAATGCCTACGTGGCGCCGGTGCTCGGCCGCTACCTGCGCCAGCTCGAGACCCAGCTCGATCGCCAGGGAGTGGCGCCCGGCCGCCGCTTCATCATGCAGTCCAACGGCGGCTCGGCGCCGTTCGCGGCCACCATCGAGCGTGCGGCGGGCACGATCCTCTCCGGCCCCGCCGGCGGCGTGACCGCCGGCATCGGCCTGGCCGCGGTGGCGGGCATCACGGACATCATCACCTTCGACATGGGCGGCACGAGCTGCGACGTGGCGCTGGTGCAGGGCGGCGAGCCCGCGCTGACCACCCGCGGCAAGATCGCCGGGCGCGACGTGGCCCTGCCGATGCTGGACATCAATACCGTGAGCGCGGGTGGCGGCACCCTGGCCTACGTGGACGCCCAAGGCGCGCTGCACGTGGGGCCGCGCAGCGCGGGCGCCGTGCCCGGGCCCGCCTGCTACCAGCGCGGGGGCACGCGCCCGACAGTGACCGATGCCAACGTGGTGCTCGGCTACCTCAATCCGCACGCGCTGCTGGGCGGTGCGCTGCCGATCGACGCGGCTGCGGCGGCGCAGGCGCTGCGCGAGCACGTGGCCGCGCCCCTGGGCGTCGACGTGCTGCGCGCGGCCGACGGCGTGGTACGCGTGGTCAACGTGAAGATGGCCGAAGCGATCAAAGCGATCTCGACCCAGCGCGGCTACGACCTGCGCGAGTTCACGCTGATCCCGTTCGGCGGGGCCGGGCCTGTCCACGCCTGCCAGATCGCGCTCGACCTGGGCATCCCGCGCGTGCTGGTACCGCCCGTGCCGGGCGTGACCTCCGCGCTCGGCCTGCTGATGTCCGATGTCAAGCACGACTACCTGCAGAGCCGGCTCGCGCTGCTGAGCGAGCTGACCGAGGAGGGGGTGAACGCCACCTTCGCCGAGCTGGCCGAGCGCGCGCGGGCCCAGCTGGCCGACGAGGGGTTCGCGTCGGAGGCGATGCACCTGCGCTACTTCCTGGAGCTACGCTACGCGGGCCAGGGCTACGAGACGCCCGTGCCCCTCGACCGCGTGCCGCTGGCCGCCGGCGAGCTGCCGGCCGTGCGGGCCCGGTTCGACGCGCTCCACCGCCAGCGCCACGGCCACGCCGCGCCGGAGCAGCCGGTGGAGGTAGTGAGCTACCGCCTCGAGGCCATCGGGCGAGTGCCACGCGTGCAAGTGGCGCCGCTGCCGCCGGCCGACGCGCCGGTAGCCGTGGCGCGCGTGGGCGAGCGACCGGCGCTGTTCCCCACGCTGGCCACCGAGCCGCGACCGGTGCCGGTGTACGCTCGCGAGCGGCTTCGCCCAGGCCACCGCTTCGCCGGGCCGGCCATCGTGGAGCAGTACGACGCCACCACGGTGGTCTG
>JADGHJ010000068.1 GCA_019686175.1 Chloroflexota bacterium
CATTCTGGTGGGGGGGTGGCCGCGCGGCCACCCCCACTGCATGGCGTTCGCGGGGCGCGCGGCCGGCGGGCGGGTGAGGGGTCAGACGCCGAGGTACTGGTGCTTGACGGCCTCGGCGGCGGTCAGCTCGGCCGCGGTGCCCTCGAACACGATCTGGCCCTTGTTCATCACATAGAGACGGTCGGCCAGCGAGAGGGCGAACGGCAAGTTCTGCTCGACCAGAAGGATCGAGAGGCGCTCGCGCTTCAGCTCGCCGACGATGCGTGCGATCTCGCGCACCAGCAGCGGCGAGAGCCCTTCGGAAGGCTCGTCCATCAGCAGGAGCGCGGGGTTGGTCATCAGCGCGCGGCCGATAGCCAGCATCTGTTGCTCGCCGCCCGAGAGCGAGCCGCCGAGCTGACGGTGCCGCTCGCGCAGGCGCGGGAAGTACCCGTACACCTTGTCCAGACTCCAGCCGCCGTTGCGCGAGCCGCGGGCCGCGATCTTCAGGTTCTCGGCCACGGTCAGGTCGGGGAAGATGCGGCGCCCCTGCGGGACCAGCCCAACTCCCAGCCGCGAGATCTGGTAGGGCGGTAGGCGGGTCACGTCGCGCTCCCGGAACACCACACGCCCCGTGCGGGCCGGGGTGAAACCGATGATCGTGCGGATGGTGGTCGTCTTGCCCGCGCCGTTGCGGCCGAGCAAGGCCACGGCCTCCCCGGGTGCCACGTGCAGCGACACGCCGTGCAGGATGTGGCTCTCGCCGTAGTACGCGTGGACGTCTTCGAGGGCCAGCAGCTTCACGCCGACTCCAACCCCATGTAGACTTCGGCCACCCGGGGGTCGCCGGAGACCTCTTGCGGCGCGCCCTCGGCCAGCACCTCGCCGTAGTGGAGCACGGTGATGCGGTCGGCCAGTGCGAACACCACGTCCATGTCGTGCTCGATGATCAGGAGGGTCATATCGCGCGGCAGCGCGGCCACCAGGTGTGTCATCGCCGTCGTCTCGGCGGGCGACATCCCGGCCGTGGGCTCGTCGAGCAGCAGGACGCGGGGGCGTGTGGCCAGCGCGATGGCGATCTCCACCTGGCGCTGCTCGCCGTAGGAGAGGTTGCGCACCGGCGTGTGGGCTTGCTCGGCGAGCCCTAGCTCGGCCAGCACCGCGTCCGCCTCCGCGCCCACCTCGCGCAGGTGGTCGACCGGCGTCCACAGCCGGCTGGCCACCTTCCGCCGCGCCTGCACGGCCAGGCGCACGTTCTCGCGCACGGTCAGCCCGAGGAACAGGTTGTTGCGCTGGAAGGTCCGCGCCAGCCCGCGGCGCGCCCGCTCGAAGTTGGGCAGGGCCGTAACGTCCTCGCCCCCGAGATATACGCGGCCGGCGCTGGGGTGCAGCTCGCCGCTGATCAGGTTGAACAGGGTGGTTTTGCCTGCACCGTTGGGCCCGATGATCGCGCGCCGCTCGCCGGGCGCCACGCTGAGGCTCACCCCGTTCACCGCCATGAGCCCGCCGAACTGCCGCTTGAGCCCCTCCACGCGTAGCATGGGCGCGCCGTTCGTGCTCACCTGCTCCGCCATACCGCGCTGCCCTGCCTCCTCACCAGCCCATGCGCGCCGCGATCGCCCGCCAGATGCCCACCAGACCGTGGCGCGCGACGAGCACGAAGATGATGAACACCGCGCCCATGACCATCGGCCAGCGGTCGGTGTACGAGCTGACGGCGTTCTGGAGGAGCAGCACCAGCGCCGCGCCGAGCACTGGGCCGACCAGCGTGCCCGCCCCCCCGATGATCACCATCACCATCACCAGGCCGGAGGTCGTCCAATGGAGCTGCGCGGGTGAGGCGAACACGTTGAGGTAGGTGTTGAGCACGCCCGCGAGCCCTCCCAGCACCCCCGCGATGACGAACGCGGCCAGCTTGTAGCGCGTCACGTCGTAGCCGATCGCCGCCATGCGCGCCTCGTTCTCGCGGATGCCCACCAAGGTGTGGCCGAACGGCGAGTTGACCAAGCGCCGCAGCCCGAAGAACACCAGCAGGAAGATCACCAGGGTAAAGAAATAGAAGTTCTCGGGCGGCGTGATCTCGCCCCCGCCGGGCACGATGCCGAGGCCCGGCCGCGGGATGCCCGACAGCCCGTTCGAGCCGCCCGTCACGGGCGTCCATTTGAAGGCCACCGCGTACAGCACCTGCGCGAAGGCGAGGGTGAGCATGAGGAAGTAGATGCCTGAGGTGCGGATCGACAGGTAGCCGATGACCAGCGCCGCTAGCCCGGCCACCACCAGCGCCGCCGGCAGCGTGATCCCAGCGTGGTTGGTGAGCCGCACCGAGAGGATGCCGGTCGTGTAGGCACCCAGGCCGTAGAAGGCCGCGTGCCCGAACGACACCAGGCCGGTGTACCCGAGGATCAGGTCGAGGCTCATGGCGAAGATGCCGAGGATCAACACCTCGGTCAGCAGCTTGAGCCAGTAGGTGGACAGCACGAACGGCGCTGCCACCAGCAGCGCGAGCAGCACAGCCGGCACGATCCAGCGGCTACTGACGGCCACACGCGCCTTGGCCTTGGCCAGCTCTGCCTGAGCTTCCACGACTCGCTCCCCTTGGGGTTAGGCTTCCGGGCGGCCGAACAGCCCGGCCGGGCGTAGCAGCAGCACCGCGGCCATCACCGCGAACGTGAGCGCCATGGAGAAGTCGGGCTGCAATACCTTGCCGAAGGTGTCGGCCACCCCGATCAGCAGGCTGCCCCAGAACGAGCCGCTGAATGTCCCCAAACCACCCACCACCACCACGATCAGGGCCACGATCAGCACGTCGAAGTCCATCCCGGGCGCCATGCCGAGGATCGGCCCGGCCACCACGCCGCTCAGAGCGGCAAGCGCCGCACCAATGGCGAACACCGCCGCGAACACCACCGTGATGTTGATCCCCAGCCCGCTCACCATCTCCGGGTCCGCCACCCCGGCTCGCACGATGCTCCCCAGCCGCGTGCGCTCCAACAACAGCCACAGCAGGACCGCCACCGCCAGCCCGAACACGATCGTGGAGAACCGGTACTGCGGGTAGCTCCAGCCGAACAGCGTCACGGTGCCGTCGAGCTGCGGCGGGCGCGGTAGCGAGCGGATGTCGGCTCCCCAAATGGCGCGCACCATGTCGGAGAACACGAAGGCGAAGCCGAACGTCAACAGCACTTGATCCAGGTGGCCGCGCTTATACAGCGGCCGCAGGTAGCCCCATTCCAGGATCACGGCGATCGCCGCGACCGCGAGCGGCGCGGCGAGGAGCGCCAGCCAGAAGTTGTTGGTGTTGCGCCCGACGATGCTGTAGGCGATGTAGGCGCCCAGCATGTAGAACGCGCCGTGCGCCAGATTCACGAAGTTCATCATGCCGAAGATGAGCGAGAACCCCGTGGCGATCAGGAAGATGAGCAGGCTGTACGACAGGCCGTTCATGAACTGCGTCAGCGCCGTGGTCGGCGAGCGCACCACGAGGTTGGCCAGCGGGACCAGCAGCAGCCAGACCACCAGCACCAGCAGCAGGGCCGCGAGCAGGCGCTGGGTGATGACATCACGTGATGTACGCACGGCCTCTTCCCGCAGTCGCGTTTCCGCCAACGGTAGCGTGCAAGACGCCCCCCTGCGAGTGGGTAGGGGCCGACCGTGGGCGTTGGCGAAGCGCCCCATGGAGGGCGAGTTGGGCGCCATTCTAGCAGGAAGTGGCCGGCAATGCCAGCGATAGCGACCGCTCTCACACCTCAGCTGTCGGACGCGACAGCAGAACCGGGTGGATCAGCAGCGCTTGGCCGTCACCGGGCAGCGGCCCGGGGGGATGAGCCGGGGGTGCTGGCGCTGGGCGTTGGGTAGATGCACCTGCAGGCGGCCCCAGTGAGCCGCGTTGCGGCACGAAAGCAAACAGCGCGGCCGCTGGTTCGGCCACGCTGTCCAGCTACAAGGTGGTTATAGGCTGGGGCGGTCGCGCGTCTCCTGTACCACCTCGTGATGCTCGGCGCCGCTCGCCCCCGTCGCCTGCGTCGGCGCCGTCGGCGCCACGCCCGGGCCCGCGGTCGTCGAGCCCTGGGCGCTGCTCGACGTCGTGGTGGTGGTGCGGCGACCGAGGAACGGCGCGATGAACAGGTTGAAGATCGCGCCCAGCACCGCGAGCACGAGCAGGATGTTCACCCACATATCGAAGTTCACCCCCAGGCGTAGGGTGCCAGTCTGTGCCAGCGCCCACGCGAGCGCCAGGATGACGACCATCACCCAGATGAATGCAGCGGCGCTACCCATATCGCTCTCCTCCAGTTCACATCCAGCAGCTACGGACCGCTTCGCCGCTCTAGTGCAAGCTCCGTGCCATTTGCTGGCCGGCGCAAGAAGCGTGCCGCCCGCGGCACCCCCGGCCGCTCTGCACGTCGCGTCTATACTTCAGCTAGAGGCAAGCACTAGTGATGGAGCAGGTCGGGATCATCGGCGCGGGCCGGGTCGGCAGCGCTCTCGCAGTGGCAGCCGCCGCCGCAGGCTGGCCGGTAGTGGCCGTTGCCAGCCGCCAGCATGCCCGAGCGGAAGCCCTGGCCGCCCGGCTGCCAGGGGCGCGCCCCGCCACGGCCCAGGAGGTGGCGGACCTCGCCGATCTGGTGTTCCTGACAGTGCCGGACGCGGCGATCGCCCAGGTGACGCGGGTCGTGCGCTGGCGCGCGGGGCAAGCGGTCGTGCACACCAGCGGCGCCGAGTCGCTGGCCCCTCTGGCACCCGCGCGCGCCGCTGGGGCACTGATCGGCGGTCTGCACCCCCTCCAGACGTTCGCTGGCGCCAACGAGGCCGACCCTCTGCGCGTGTTCGCGGGGATCACCTGCGCGCTGGAGGCCGACGCCGCGCTACTGCCGCGCCTGGAGGCGCTGGTCCGCGCACTCGGGGCGCGGCCGGTCGTCCTGCCCGCCGAGGCGCGCGCCCGCTACCATGCCGCGGCGGTGCTGGCCTCCAACTACGTGGTGACGCTGCTGCACCTGGCGGCCGCGCTGTGGGCCACCTTCGGCGTGGACGAGCGCACGGCCCTGGCCGCGCTGCTGCCGCTGACCCGCCGCGCCGTCGACAACGTGGCAGCGTGTGGCCCGGCGGCGGCCCTCACCGGCCCGATCGTGCGGGGCGACGCCGCCACGGTGGCGAAGCACCTCGTGGCGTTGGCCGAGGCCTGCCCCGCCGCGCTGGCACCCTACGCCGCGCTGGCCGAGGCCACCCTGGCCCTCGCCGCCGATGCAGGCCTCCTCTCACCCGAGCAAGTCGCGGCGGTGCGCGCGGTGCTCGCTGGTGCCCCGCCCCCCGCGCGGCCATCCTGAATCTCCCACAGCTGCGCTACACTAGCGATAGCAGGGTCGCGCGCGGTGTACCGCGTGGGCAGCCTGCAGGGCGAGCGTTCGCGGCTGCTCGCCCGAGGAGTGAGCGTGACCCGTGTAACCCCTGGCCAGCTCCGCCAGATGAAGGAGCGGGGCGAGCGCATCCCGGTGCTCACCGCCTACGACTACTCCATGGCCCGGCTGTTGGACGAGGCCGGCGTGCCCGTGCTGCTGGTCGGCGACAGCATGGGCATGGTGGTGCTCGGCCATGACTCGACGATCCCCGTGACCCTGGAGGACGTGATCCGCGCAACGGCCGCCGTGCGGCGGGGCGCGCGTCGCGCGCTGGTAGTGGCCGACCTGCCGTTCATGACCTATCGGGTGAGCGACGAGGAAGCGCTGCGCAACGCGGCGCGGCTCGTGCAGGAGGGCGGCGCGCACGCCGTCAAGCTCGAGGGCGGCCGCAGCGTCGCCCCGCTGGTGCGGCGGCTGGTGGACAGCGGGATCCCTGTGATGGGGCATCTGGGCTTCACCCCACAGTCGATCCTGCAGCTCGGGGGCGTCCGGGTTCAGGGACGCGCGCGCGCGGCCGCGGCGGACTTGCTGCACGACGCCCGGGCGCTCGATGAGGCGGGTGTGTTCGCCCTCGTGCTGGAGCTGGTGCCGACCCCATTGGCCGGCCTGATCTCGCGCCACATTGCCGCACCCACCATCGGGATCGGCGCCGGCCCGGAATGCGACGGCGAAGTGCAGGTCGTGCACGACATCCTCGGGCTGTACCCGGACTTCGTGCCGCGCCACACCCGTCAGTACGCGCGGCTCGGCGACACGATCTCCGCCGCCGTGCGCGAGTACGTGGCCGACGTGCAACAGCGCCGCTTTCCCACGCGCGAGCACGCCGCCGACATGGATCCGACGCTGCTGGAAGGCCTCGAGTGAGAGCTGCCCGGCCGCCATGCAGGAAGTGACGACCATCCGCGCGCTCCGGGCCGCGCTAGCTGGCGCGCCACGCCCCGTCGGGCTAGTGCCCACGATGGGGGCGCTGCACGCAGGCCACCTCTCCCTGGCCGAACGCGCGCGCGCCGAGTGCGCGACGGTGGTGATGTCGATCTTCGTCAACCCCACCCAGTTCGGCCCCCACGAGGATTACGCGCGCTACCCACGGCCGATCGAGCACGACCGCGAGCTGGCCCGGGCAGCCGGGGTGGATGTGCTGTTCGTGCCGCCAGTCGAGGAGATGTACCCGCCTGGTGCTGCGAGCTGGGTCGAGGTCACGGGCCTGTCGGCGCGCTGGGAGGGCGAGCACCGGCCCGGCCACTTCCGCGGCGTGGCCACGATCGTCCTCAAGCTGTTCCTCGCGGCGCTGCCCGACCGGGCCTACTTCGGCGAGAAAGATTACCAGCAGCTGCGCGTGGTGGAGCGGCTGGCGGCCGACTTCCTGCCGGGGCTGGTGATCGTGCCCTGTCCCACGGTGCGCGAGCCCGACGGCCTGGCGCGCAGTTCCCGCAACGTCTATCTCACGCCGGAGCAGCGGGAGCAGGCCACCGCACTGTACCGCGCCCTGTGGCACGCACAGGAGCTGCTCGCGGCAGGCGAGCGCTCGGCGCCCGCGCTGGAGGCCGCTATGCGGCGCGTGCTGCTGGCGGTACCCGGGCTGCGGCTCGACTACGCTGCCGTGGTCGATGCTGCCACGCTCGAGCCGCTCCGCGTCGTCGACCGCCCGGCGCGCGCGCTCGTGGCCGCGCGGCTGGGCGACGTGCGCCTGATCGACAACCTCGCGCTCCAGCCGCCCGCCTAGTGCCCTCCATGGAACGGCCCGCCTGTCGGCCGCTCTTTGACCACGAGCACCGAGCACGCCGCGTAGCGCACGACCTTGCGCGCGGTGGTCCCGAGCAACACCCCCTGCCCCGGTCGCGTGCCGCGCCAGCCCACGACGATGAGGTCGGCCGCGATCTCCGCTGCGCGCCGGAGGATCTCGGCCGCCGGGTACCCCTCGCCGACGTGCGGCTCGTCGGCGCGCCAGCCGCGAGCACACAGCCAGCTGTGCACCTCGGCAGCGGCATGCGTCGCCGCCGCCCATCCCTCGCGACGAATGGCCGCCAGCGCACCGGCCAGGGGCGAGTCGGCCGCCGGCGCGGCGCCCTGCGGCTCGTAGCGCTGGACGATCGACACGACGTGGAACTCGGTCTCCGGCGGCAGGGGCAGCCACTCGAGAAACCGCGCGGCGGCCGCAGCGTGCGGCGAGCTATCCACGGCCAGCAGGACGCGGGCGGGCACCACGCGGCGGTCTCGCGCCACAGCGGTGCTGCGGAAGATCAGGACCGAGCAAGGCGCGTGGCGCGTCACGTCCTGTGCGACCGAGCCGAGCAGGGATGTCGGCATCGGGTTCTCGCCCCGCGCGCCGACGACCACCAGGTCGCTGCCGAGTTCTTCCGCGGCATCGATGATCACAGCACTCGGGGGACCGCGGCGGGACAGGCGGATGGTGGTCGCGGCTCGGGGCCCGAGGACGGCCAGCGAGCGCTCGATGCAGGCGCGCGCGGCCTCCGCTGCCGCCCGCTCGATCTCGTCGACGAACTCGCGCGGCAGCCCGGCGACCGCGGGCAGGGGCATCTCGACGTGCAGCACGCCTAACCTCGTCTCGGCGGGCAGGGGCAGGTCGGCCAGGAGGCGGGCAGCCCCGAGCGCATCGGGCGATGCATCGCTCGCCAGCAGGATGGACGGTCTCATGCCAGACTCCTCGCCGCAGCCGCCCGGCGCTGGCGGGCCACGGAGCTGGACTTCACGGATGGTGGAAGTGGCCAGGCAGGGGAGTACCGGCCGGCTGCGGCGCCGTGGCTCGAAGAGCAGCCGGGCCCGCCACCCCGCTGTCGACCACCAGCTCGGCCACCAGTGCCTCGCCGAGGCGCCCCTCGTCCGTCCACTCGTAGTGGCCGAGCAGCGCGTCGTCCCGCTCCAGCATTACGCGGACCACGAAGGGGCCAGCCGCCTCGGGCTGCAGGATGAGCGTGTAGTGGCCCGCAACCGGCCCGCGCAGCTGCAGCCACCGGTCGGGCACCGACGGCAAGCTGGTGGTGGCGTCGACGACCTGGTTGACGACGAACTCGCCCGAGGGAAAGCCCACCGTAAGGCCCCGTGGATCGACCACGCGCGCTAGCACCGCCCCCTCGGTCTGCACCTCGAGGAGCCCGGGGCCGAACTCGCGCGCCGCGGGTGGGGGAAGGGCCGCATCGGCGGGGATCACCGCCTGCTCGCCGGGCCGCAACACCAACGTGTCCGCCCCGCGCCGCACGGTGAGGTCGGTGCCGGCGATGGCCCAGCAGGCAAGCGTCCCGTCGGCCGCCAGTCGGTAGCCGAACGTACCCTCGCGAGCGACCGCGCTAGCGCCCGCAGCCTGGACCTCGAAGGTGGAGCCACGATCGAACAGGGAGGCAACCTGTGCCCAGACCCGGCCCGCAGAAAGCTGGAGCGTCATCAGCAGGCCGTCCGAGGTCCCGGTCGCCGGCTCGACCCGTGCGACGACCACCTCGGTATCGGGGTCGAGCGTGGCAGTGGTCCCGTCGAAAAACGTGAGGGTCGCGCGTCCGTCGGAGCCCGTACGCACAACGGCGCCCACTGGCAGGGCGTGGCCATCGCGCGCCGGTCCGAAGCGGGCCGCGCCCGGCAGTTGGACGGCTACCTGCCCACTGATGATCGTGAGCGTGGCGCCATCCGGGGTGCGTCCCGCGCTGGGCTGGCTGGCCAACGCGAGCACTAGCGTCAGCAGAAGTGCCGCGACGCGCTGCATGGTCGCTCCGGCTCGGACGCGGACCGAACATGTCCCTCGGGGCCGTGGCCCCGTGCGCCATCGCCCCATAGGATAGCGTGTCCGGCAGGCTCGCACCTACAGAATCGCCGCGTGCGCGCCCCCAATTGCCGCTAGCGCCCCTGTAGCAGTGGTACAAACATGTACGCCACGAGGACGATGATCACCACCGCGCCGCTGAACAGCACCGCGGTGATGAGCCATACGGGGCGGTCGCGCGGCGGCTGCTGTTCCTCGGGGGGTGGCAGCTCATGGAGAGGCTGAGACATCAGCTAGCTCCTTGTCGTCGGTCATCCTAGCCAGAGCGTGGTGCAAGAGCTGGGCCCGCCAGCCACCCGCCCTGCTTCGAAGGGGAACGCCCCGTGGCCGCGCACGAGCGCCCGGCCCTGCGGAAGCTACTCGTCCTGGCGCTGCTCATCGCCGGGGCGCTGGGCGCTGGCCGGGGGCTCGGGTTGTTCCCCACCTGGCAGCTTGCCGCCAGCGACATCCTCCAGCGACGCCCGCCGCTGCCCTCCAGCCAGATCGTTCTCATCGTGCTGGATGCTGCGGCGGTAGAAGCCATCCAAGGGCGCCCGCCCGAGGTCGGGCGCGCTCGCATGCAGCTCGCCGCCCTGATCGACCGGCTGGCAGCAGCAGGCGCGCGCGTGATCGCGCTCGACTTCCTCTTCGAGCGCGCGACGCCCCAGGACACCGTCCTCGCCACGGCGCTCCGACGCGCCGGGACCGTGGTGCTCAGCGCGGTAGGAACCGAGCCACACCTGCCCGCGACGGCGCCAGCGCCGCTCGACTACGCGCGCGTCGACATCCCCGTGGCACCGCTCGCCAGCGCCGCGGCGGCCGTGGGCCACGCCAACGTGTGGCCCGATCGCGACGGCCGCGTGCGCGCGGTGCCGCTAGTCATCCAGCACGCCGGGCAGGAGCTGCCGGCGCTGGCGCTGGTCGCCGTGGCCCGCTACCTCCGGCGCCCTGCCCCGCTGGACGGGCCGTGGGCGGATGGTCACGTCCCGCTGGCTGGGCGCGCCATCCCCGTCGATCCGCACTACCGCTTCGCCATCGCCTACAGTGGCGGCGCTGTGGAGACCGGCACAGGGGCCTTCTCAATCGTCAGTGCTGCGGACGTGCTCGACGGACGGGCGGATCCGGCGTTGCTGCGCGACCGGCTCGTGCTGGTCGGGCCGTGGTCCGCCCAGTTCCGTGACGAATGCGAGACCCCACGCGGCACGATGTACTGCCTGGAAGTCCATGCCTACGTCGCCGACGCCCTGCTGCGCGCCCAGTTCCTGCATCCGGCGCCCCTGGCAGCCAGCATGGCTACCGTGGCTGGGCTGGCGCTGGTGGTCGCGCTGCTGGTGTGGCGCCTGCGGCCCTGGCTGGCGGCGGGAATCGCCGCGCTGCTAGCGCTCGGCTACTTCTGGCTCGCCTCGGAG
The DNA here is from genome assembly GCA_019686175.1 of Chloroflexota bacterium. Taxonomy (GTDB): domain Bacteria; phylum Chloroflexota; class UBA6077; order UBA6077; family JAJPHF01; genus JADGHJ01. The sequence continues at coordinate 10,533 of JADGHJ010000068.1, forward strand.
GCGTTCCAGCGCGGTGTCGTCCTGGACATGCTGTACCCGTTCTTGGCGCTCGCCCTGAGCTATGCCGGCCTGACCGGGTACCAGCTCGTGTTCGTCCAAGCGCGGCAGCGGGCGTTGCGGCGGGCCCTCGCGCGCTACCTGTCGCCCGCAGTGGCCGAGGTGGTGGCGCGCGACCCGGCACGGCTCGATCTGGGCGGCCAACTGCGCGACATGACCGTCCTGTTCGCGGATATCCGGGGGTTCACGGCGCTAGCCGAGCGCACGCCGCCCCGGGAGCTAGTCACGCTGCTCAACGAGTACTTCGAGATCATGGTCGCCGTGCTGTTCCGCCACGAGGGAACCCTGGACAAGTTTATGGGCGACGCCATCATGGCCTTCTGGAACGCGCCGGCGCTCCAGCCCGACCACGCCGAGCGCGCCTGTCGCACCGCGCTGGCGATGGTGGCCGCACTGGACCAGCTTCGCGCCAGCTGGGAGGCGCGCGGCCGGCCAGTCCTCGATATCGGCATTGGCGTGAGCACGGGCCCGATGGTGTTCGGCAACACGGGCTCGACACTGCGCGCCGATTTCACCGTGCTGGGCGACGCGGTGAACCTCGGCGCGCGGCTGGAAGGACTGAACAAGGAGTACGGCACGCGCATCATCGTCGCCGAGCGCACCCGCACTGCCGCCGGGACCGCCTTTGCCTTCCGCTTCCTCGACCTGGTCGCCGTGAAGGGCAAGGAGCAGGCGGTCGCCATCTACGAGCTGCTGGGGACGGCGGAGGAGCTGCCACCGACGCATCGGCCGCTGCTGGCGGCCTACGACGTGGGCATCGCGGCCTACCACGCCCGCGACTGGCCAGCAGCGGTCGCCGCGTTCCAGCGCGCGCTCCGCCACGCGCCGGACGACGGGCCCAGCCGCGTCTACTTGCGCCGCGTCGAGGCGTACCTGCGCGACCCGCCGCCCCCGACCTGGGATGGCATCCAGGTGAGCACGCAGAAGTAGCATCAGGCGGCTGCCAGGGCGACTGCCAGGGCGCCGGCCACCGCCGCGTTCTGGCGTAGCAGGGCCACGTTGGCCCGCAGCGTGCGGCCGCCTGTGTGGGCGTGCAGCGCCGCCAGCAGGAACGGGGTGAGGGCCGGGCCCCGCACGCCCTCGGCCTCGGCCCGCGCGCTGGCCGCTGCGAGCGCCCCGGCGACCTCCTCAGCGGGCAGCGCCGCATCCGGCGGAGGCGGCACGGCCAGGACTAGCCCGCCAGAGAGCCCCAACCCCCACTGGGCGCGCGCGATCGCCGCCGCCTCGGCCACGCTCTCGACCCGCGCTGTGAGCGGCAGACCACTATGGCCCGAATAGAAAGCGGGCAGGTCGTCGGTCCCCAGGCCCAGCACGGGTACGCCCACTGCTTCCAACAGTTCCAGCGTGCGCGGCAGATCGAGGAGCGACTTGGCGCCCGCGCAGACCACCACGCAGGGGGTGCGGGCCAGCGCGGCGAGGTCGGCCGAGATGTCGAAAGTCCGCTCGGCGCCCGGGTGCACGCCGCCGATCCCGCCCGTGGCGAACACGCGGATGCCCACGCGTCCCGCGATCGCCAGGGTCGCCGCGACGGTGGTGGCGCCGCTGCCGCCTCGACCCAGCGCGACGCCCAGGTCGCGCCAGCTCAGCTTGGGTAAGCCCGGCTCGCGTGCCACACGCTCCAGTCCCGCAGCATCGAGCCCCACCCGCACGCAGCCATCGAGCACCGCGATGGTGGCCGGCACGGCACCCGCCGCGCGCACGGCCGCCTCCATGTCGCGGGCCACCGCCAGGTTGTCGGGCCAGGCCAGGCCGTGGGCGATGGCGGTGGACTCCAGCGCGACCACGGGCCGACCCGCGGCCAGCGCGGGCGCCACCTCGGGCGCAAGATGGAGCAGCGGCGCGGCACTGGCGGGCCGACGACGTGGGCGGGGGACGGCGGGGTTCATCGCGGGAACGCCTCGCGGACGCCGCCATCGACGGTGAGGATGCAGCCGGTGGTCTTGGCGGAGCGGTCGCTGGCGAAGAATAATGCAGCCTCCGCCACATCCTCCGCGAACACCGGCACGCCCAGCAGGTTGCGCTGGCGGTAGTAGTCGGGCAACTGCTCCACGGGGATGCCGTAGCTGGCCGCCCGCGCCCGCTTGAGGTCGTCGGACCACAGCCGCGAGCCCTCGAAGATGGCGTCGGGGTTGAGCATGTTCACCCGCACGCCCAGCGGCCCGCCCTCGATCGCCAGCACGCGCGCGAGCTGCAGCTCGGCCGCCTTGGCCGCGCTGTAGGCACCAAAGTCTTTGCCCGGCGCCAGCGCGTTCTTGGTCACCACGAACACCATGTTCCCGCCCCGCCCCTGCGCGGCGAACAGGCGCAGTGCCGCCCGCGCCACCAGGAAGTGGCCTGTGGCGTTGACGGCGAGGCTCTGCTGCCAGGTGGCCAGGTCGAGGTCGGCGATAGCCGCGCAGGGGGCGACCCCAGCGTTCGACACCAGAATGTCCAGGCCGCCGTAGGCCAGCAGCGCCGCCTCGATCCCAGCGTTCACGCTCTCCTCGCGCGTCACGTCCATGGCCACGCCCACCGCGCGACCAGCGCCGTGCTGCTGCACCAGCGCGCTGGCCACCTGCTCCGCCGCCGCGCCATCGAGGTCGGTGACCACCACGTGGGCGCCCGCCGCGGCGAAGCGCTGGGCGATGGCCCGGCCGATGCCGCTGCCCGCGCCGGTGACCAGCGCGATGCGGCCGGCCAACTCGGCGGGTGGCGGGGCGAGAGTCAGCTTGTACAGCTCAAGGGGCCAGAACTCGATGTCGAAGGCGTCGGCGCGCTCCAGCGACTGGTACCGGTCGAGTCCCTCGGCGGCGCGCATCACCCAGATGGCGTGGTGGTAGATGTCGGCGGCGATAGTGGCGGCACGCGCGTCGCGGCCGAGGGTCACCATGCCGACGCCGGGCAGCAGCACCACGCGCGGCCGGGGCAGGGCGGCCTCGGCTAGCAGCGCGGGTGGCACCCGTCCGCCGGCGGCCTCTTGCAGGCCCCCGCTGCGCCCGCCCTGGCGCACGTATTCGCTGTACTCCTCAGCGTAGCGGTCCCAGGCCGCGCGTAGCACGCGCTCGGCGGCCGCGACGTCGGTGGGATCATCCCACGGCACGTACAGGGGGCGGAGCTTGGTGTGGAGCATGTGGTCGGGCGTGGCCGGCCCGGTCGCCGCCAGCCGCTCGGCCTCCGCGCCGCTTACGAATTCCAGCACATCGGGGCTGTCGTCGAAGCGCAGCACGCGGTACAGCGGCCGCGCGCCCGCTGGGTCCGGCGGCCCGGGGGTTGGGGAGCCATCGGGCGCGGACGCGAGCGGCGCGGTGGCCAGCTGGCGCAGCGTCGGCGCCAGCGCCACGTACACGCGGCGGCGCTCCTCGGCCGGCAGCGGGGCCACCCGCTCGGCCCCGAACGGGCGCGGGGTGCGGGCGTGCTGGCGCAGGAACGCCTCGGCCCGCGCGCACAGCTCGATCGTGGCCTCGTACGCCTCGCGCGCGGTCTCGCCCCAGGTGGTCAGGCCGTGCTTCTCCATCACTACGCAACGCGCGGCGGGCTGGCGGGCGAGGGCAGCGTCGATTACCTTCGCCAGGGTGAACCCCGGGCGCACGTACGGCACGAAGCAGGCAGCGTCACCGAACGCCTGCGCGGTCCACTCGGCCGCGTGCGGGGTGTTGGTGATCCCGAGGATCGCGTCGGCGTGGGTGTGCACCACGAAGCGGGCCGGGAGCCAGGCGTGGAGCAGCGTCTCGATGCTCGGTCGGGCGCCGCCGGGCTCGACAGTACAGAGGGCCAGGTAGGCGAGCATCTCATCGTCGTCCAGCGCCTCGCGCTCCCGCAGGCGGGCCAGCAGGTCGAGGCGCAAGCCCGGAAAGTCGCGCACCTGCACGCTCTTGAGGTCGGAGCCGCTGCCCTTGACCCGCAGTACCCAGCACTCGTCGCCGAGGGCGGTGCGCTCGACGCGCTTGACGGAGGTATTGCCGCCGCCCCAGAGCACGAGCGCGGGATCGGCGCCCACCAGCCGCGAGGCGTACAGCATCCCCTCGAGCTCGGGCAGCGCGGCAGCCTCGGCGTCGGACCAGCGACTCCTCATCGACGGCCTCTCCCTGCGTTCGCGACCCCGCGAGGCTGACGGCGAGTGGTAGGCACAGCGCGCGCCTGGAGCAGCATCCCCGGGCCGCGAGTTCGTGGCGTGATCAGGGTACGCTACGCACGCGCCGCCGGGCAACCGCGGTTAGGCGCGCGGGCGGTCGGGCGTCGGTGGACGCTCCTCCAACTCCAGGAGGTCGTCCACCGCAAGGACGGGCCCCCGCGCCAGCGGCAGGGTGAACCAGAATGTTGCGCCCTCGCCCTCGACCGATTCGACGCCCATCTCGCCACCGTGCCGCGCGATGATCTCGCGGCTGATGTACAGGCCCAGCCCCAGGCCCACATGCCCGCGGACCAGCTTGGTGTCGGCCTGGTAGAAGCGCTCGAAGACGCGCGGCAGCGCTGCTGGCGGGATACCCACGCCGCGATCCTGGACCCGTACACGCGCGCGGGGCCCGTGCCCGTCGGGGCCCTCCACGGTATCGACGTACACGATCACCGGCCCGCCCTTGGGCGAGTACTTGATCGCGTTATCGAGCAGGTTCTGGAGCACTTGCTCGATGCGCCGGCGGTCCGCCCGCACATACACTGGCCCGGTGGCCTCGACGCGGAGCTGGTGCGCGCTGGTCATCATCTGGGTGGTCTGCACCAGCCGGCGCGCCAGCTCGGTGAGGTCGAAGCGACTCTCCTCCAAGGGCATCAGCCCGGCCTCGATCCGCTGGAGGTCGAGGAACTGCTCCACCAGCGCGAGCATGCGGTCGGCCTGCTCGCCGATGCGCACGAGCAGGTCGCGGTCGACCGCCGAGGCGTCCCCGCGGGCGGCGCGGCCCTCCAGCACTTCCGTATACGCCTTGATGACCGCCACCGGCGTCTTCAGCTCATGGGAGACCACCGACAGGAAGTCCTGCTTGGCCTGTTGCTCGACCTCGCGGCGCTCGATCTCGGCGCGCTGCCGCGCCAGCTCCATGTTGCCCAGGTGTAGACCGACGCGCGCGGCCACCAGCGTCAGGAACGTCTGGTCGTCCGGGCCGAACGCCGACCGGCGGAGCGCGGCGGCCCAGACCACCCCGTGCCGCGCTCCGCTAACCCAGAGCGGGACCGCCAGGACGGAGCGGAGCGCGGGATCGCCGCCGCCCTCGGCCCAGGCCGCCACTTCCTGCGTGTCGGCACTCATCCAGGGCTCGCCTCGCCGGTAGACCTCAGCCAGTGGGGCCGGCAGGGCGTGCCGCTCGTGGGCCTGGCGGCCGTTGCGGTTGCTAGCCGCGCGACCGCTGGCGCGGTCGCTACCACGCGCGCCGCTCGCCCCCTCGCCTAGCGGGCGTAGCACTCCCCGGGCGGTAGCTACCCAGACGCCGCTGACATCGGCGCCCAGCACACGGTTGATCTGCGCCACGACGCGCTCGGCGAACGCCTGCAGGGACTCGGTCGGCAGGGCCGCCAGCTCGGCGAGTGCCTCGGCCTCGCGGGTGCGACGCCGCTCCCGATCGAGCAGCCGCTCGTTCTCGAGTGCCACCGCCCCGATCTCGGCGAAGATGCTCAGCCACCACCGGTCGCTCTCGGCGAAGCGCCCCGGTAGCGCGCGCGTGGCTACCAGCACGCCGACGATCTCGCCGCGCAGGCGCATCGGCACGGCCAGCAGCGCGCCGACCTGCGGGCCGAGCGGGGCGGCGAGGCGGGTGTAGCTCGCCAGATTGGCCACCGCCACGGCCTCGCCCCGCTGAGCCACCCACCCCTCGATGCTGCTCCCCAAGGGCACGCCGTCGGCTCGGCCTGGCGGCACGAGCCCAGCGCTCGCCCGCAGACGCAGCCGGTCCCCCTCGAGCCAGAGGAGGTAGGCGCCCTGCGCGTCGAGCATACGCAGCGTCTCGCTGAGGATGACCGCCAGGAGGCGGTCCGGCGAGCGCATATCAGCCAGCGCCTGCACGACGCGCTCGAGCACCTCGCCGGCGGTGACGCGCGACAGCATCGCGTCGATCGACACTCCTTTCTAGGGCAGCGCCCGGCGGCCTACTTGGTCGTGGCGTTGGGCGCGGCGGTGTTGCTCGCCTCGCGCCGCTCTCCTTGGGCGGCGCGCTCACGGTAGTCGACAAACCGGTAGCCGAGCCCGCGCTCGGTCAAGATGTACTTCGGGTGCGAGGGATCGGGTTCGATCTTCTGGCGTAGGTACGTGATGTACAGCCGCACGTAATGCTCTTCCTCGCGGTACTCGTAGCCCCACACCTTGGCCAGGAGCGTCTCGTGCGACATGATGCGCCCGGGGTTGGACACGAGATGATAGAGCAGGCGGTACTCGGTCGGCGTCAACTGGACCTTCTTGCCCTTGACCCAGACCTCGTTGCGGCTGAAGTCGATGGTGAGGTCCTCGTCGACCACGATGCGGGTGCGAGGCACAAACGCGGGAGTCTCGGCGCGGCGCAGCACGGCCTGGATGCGCGAGAGCAGCTCGCGCTGGCTGAACGGCTTGGTGACGTAATCATCGGCGCCCAGACCGAGGCCACGCACCTTGTCGCTCTCTTCGCCACGCACGGTGAGCATGATCACCGGCACGTTCGAGACCCGCCGGATCTCCTGCAAGGTCTCGAAGCCGTCCATCTCGGGCATCATGACATCGAGGACGACTAGGTCGGGCAGCTTGGTCCGCAGCTTCTCCAGGGCCTGCTCGCCGTTGGTGGCCGTGATAACTTGGTAACCCTCCATCTCCAGGTACAGACGAACGGCGTGGAGCAGGTCCGGCTCGTCGTCTACCACCAGAATGGTTCGCGTCTCGGCCATGTGCCCCTCCGTTCCCGTTGCCTGGGTGACTAGCGCGCACGCGCGATCGTGGCCCGCTCGCACGCTCTCTGGCATGAGTGTACCCCTGGTTGCGCCGCCACCATAGGGCTTCCGGGGCATTCTTGCACAAGCCTAGACCGCTTCCTACGGAGTTCTTGCAACCGCCGGTGGTAGCATCTACCCAGTAAGAGCGGCAGGCCGTGCCAAGCGTGCCCGGAGGTCACCGACAATTCGGCCACCCCCGGACGGGCGCGGCGGCGAGACGACTGCGTGCGGCGCGCGGCCCTGAGGGGAAGCGCGCCGCGTCTGTGCAGGGCGCCGCCTCGGGCGCGCAACGTCGGACTGGCAGGCTTGCTGTAGGAGGTAAGCGCGTTATGGCCAAGGTGTTGGGGATTGATCTAGGGACGACGAACTCGGTGGTGGCCGTCATGGAGGCGGGGGAGCCGACGGTGCTGGAGAACGCGGAGGG
>JADGHJ010000069.1 GCA_019686175.1 Chloroflexota bacterium
GGGGTGGTACCGCGAGCGACCCTCGTCCCTGTGGTGGCGAGGGTTGTTTTTTTGCGCGCGTGGCGCAACGAGAGAGGGGAGGGACACCGCATGCGGATGACGGGAGCGCAGATGGTCTGCGAAGCGCTGGTGGCCGAGGGTGTCAAGGACGTCTTCGGACTGCCCGGCGGGGCGATCATGCCGCTGTACGACGTACTGCCGCAGTATCCCATCCGCCACGTCCTCGTGCGCCACGAGCAGGGCGCGGCGCATATGGCGGACGGCTACGGGCGCGCGACGAACAACGTCGGGGTGTGCATGGCTACCAGCGGCCCGGGCGCCATCAACCTGGTGGTCGGGCTCGCCACGGCCCAGATGGACTCGGCGCCCGTGGTGGCGATCACGGCGAACGTGGCCACCAGCGTCATCGGCAGCGACGCCTTCCAGGAGGCGGACATCACGGGCATCACCATTCCCGTGACCAAGCAGAACTTCCTGGTGCGGCACCCCAAGGACCTCCCGCGCGTGCTGCGCGAGGCGTTCCACCTGGCCCGCTCCGGGCGCCCCGGCGCCGTGCTGGTGGACATTCCCAAGGACGTGCTGACCGGCGAGGCCGAGTTCCGCTATCCCGAGACGGTGGATCTGCCCGGCTACAACCCGACCCTGCGCGGCAACATGGTCCAGATCCGCAAGGCCGCACGGCTGATCGAGCACGCCCAGCGCCCGGTGATCATCGCCGGCCACGGCATCCTCATCGCCCAGGCCTGCGACGAGCTGCGCGAGCTGGCCGAGCGGATGACCATCCCGGTGGCCAACACGCTGCTCGGTATCAGCAATTTCCCCACCGCGCACCCGCTGTTCCTGGGCATGCTCGGCATGCACGGCACGGCCACCGCCTGCTACGCCGTCGACCAGTCCGACCTGGTGATCGGCATCGGCATCCGCTTCGACGACCGTGCGATGGGCAAGTTCTCCGCTTTCGCCCCGCGGGCCAAGATCATCCACATCGACATCGACCCGGCCGAGATCGGCAAGAACGTGCGCACCGACGTGCCGATCGTGGGCGACGCCAAGCGCGTGCTGCAGGCGCTGCTCCAAGAGTTGAAGGAGCCGGTCGACCGCACGCCGTGGCTGAACCAGATCCGCGAGTGGCAGCGCCTGTACCCGCTGCCGTCGTCGGAGAAGGTGCCGGGCGAGCTGACCACCCCAGACGTGATCCGCGCGGTGTACGAGGCGACCGACGGCGACTGCTCGGTGGTCACCGACGTGGGCCAGCACCAGATGTTCGTGGCCCAGCGCTTCCCGTTCCGCCGCGCCAACACCCACTTCTCGTCGGGCGGGCTGGGCACCATGGGCTTCGCCCTGCCGGCCGCGATCGGCGTCCAGTTCGCGCGCCCCGACGAGACGGTGTGGTGCTTCTCGGGCGATGGCGGGTTCCAGATGGTGATGCAGGAGCTGGCGGTGGTGGCGGCCGAGCGCCTGCCGCTGAAGATCGCGCTGGTCAACAACTGCCACCTGGGCATGGTGCGGCAGTGGCAGGAGCTGTTCTACCGCGGCAACTACGTGGCGGTGGACCTGGCGCCTGGCACGCCGAACTTCCAGAAGATCGCCGAGGCGTACGGCATCGCCACCTGGCGCGTGACCGAGCGCGCCGAGGCGCTGCCCGCGGTGCGGGCCGCCATGGCCCACCCCGGCCCGGCGCTGATCGAGTTCATGGTGCGTCCGGACGAGAACGTGTTCCCGATGGTCGTCCCGGGCACCTCGCTGGCGGAGGTGATCGTCAATGAAGCACACGCTGGTCGCCACGATGGAAAACCAGCCGGCGGTGTTCAATCGCGTCCTGAGCCTGTTCCGGTGCCGGGGCTTCGCGGTTGAGAGCCTGGCCATCGGGCACACCGAGATCCCGAACATCATGCGGCTCACCATCGTCGTCGACGGCTCGAAGACGGCCGTCGAGCAGGTGGTGAAGCAGCTGTACAAGATCATCGAGGTGCGCAAGGTCTCGGACGTCACCGAGGACGAGACGGTGCGCCGCGAGCTGGCCCTCATCAAGGTGGCCAGCAAGCCGTCCACGCGGAGCGAGATCATCCAGCTCGTGGATATCTACCGCGCGCGGATCGTCGATGTGGCCACCAACTCGCTGATCGTCGAGGTGACGGGCACGCCCGACAAGGTCGACTCGATGATCAATGTGCTGCGCGGGTTCGGGATCAAGGAGATGGTGCGCACCGGCGTGGTGGCCATGGTGCGCGGCCAACAGGTCGCCTACGAGGGCGACAAGGTCCGCGAGCTGAGCGCGTAGGTTCAGTCGAGGGTGATGAGTCATGAGTAACGAGTGGTGGGTGAGGCTCATGGCTCAGCACTCAGCATTCGTCACAACCTGACTCATCACTCGTCACGGAGAGACACCATGGCGAAGGTGTACTACGATTCGGATGCCGACCTGGCGCTGCTCGAGGGCAAGACGATCGCTATCCTCGGCTACGGCAGCCAGGGGCATGCCCACGCGCTGAACCTGCGCGACAGCGGCTGCAACGTCGTCGTCGGCCTGTACCAGGGCAGCAAGTCGTGGCCGCTGGCGGAGCGCGAGGGCCTGCGCGTCACTACGCCCGACCAGGCGGCGGCGTTGGCCGACATCGTCACCATGCTCGTCCCGGACCAGACCGCCCCCGGGCTGTACGAGCGCGACGTGAAGCCCAACCTGCGGCCGGGCAACATGCTCATGTTCGCCCATGGCTTCAACATCCACTACCACCAGATCGTCCCGCCGCCGGACGTCGACGTGACCATGGTGGCTCCCAAGGCGCCGGGGCACCGCGAGCGCGAGGTGTTCGTGGAGGGCCAGGGCGTGCCGATGCTGCTCGCGGTGTACCAGGACTACACCGGCCGCGCGCGCGATATCGCCCTGGCCTACGCCAAGGGCCTAGGCGGCACGCGCGCCGGGGTGCTGGAGACGACCTTCCAAGAGGAGACGGAGACCGACCTGTTCGGCGAGCAGGCGGTGCTGTGCGGCGGGGTCAGCGCGCTGATCAAGGCCGGGTTCGAGGTGCTCGTCGAGGCCGGCTACCAGCCCGAGTCGGCCTACTTCGAGTGCCTGCACGAGCTGAAGCTGATCGTGGACCTGATCTACGAGGGCGGGCTGGCCCGCATGCGCTACTCGGTCAGCGATACGGCCGAGTTCGGCGATTACTACGCCGGCCCGCAGATCATCGACGAGCACGTCAAGAACACGATGCGCCGGCTGCTGCGCGACATCCAGGACGGCACGTTCGCGCGTACGTGGATCCTGGAGAACCAGGCCGGGCGCCCGAACTTCTACGCCCAGCGCCGCCGCGAGGCCGAGCACCCGATCGAGAAGGTGGGCGCGGAGCTGCGGGCGATGATGCCGTTCATCAAGAAGAAATAGGAGCGACGTGGCGCGAGCAGACGCTCGCGCCGCGCAGTGAGGGAATTCGGACGGGGCGTTGCCTGGAGGAGCTATGGACCGTGTAATCATCTTCGACACGACGCTGCGCGACGGCGAGCAGTCGCCGGGCGCCTCGCTCAACTCGGACGAGAAGCTGGAGATCGCGCAGCAGCTCGCGCGCCTGGGCGTCGACGTCATCGAGGCCGGCTTCCCGATCGCCTCGCCCGACGACTTCGAGGCTGTACGCCGCATCGCCCGCGAGGTCAAGGGGCCGATCATTGCCGGCCTGGCGCGCGCCAAGCCCGAGGACATCGACCGCTGCTGGGAGGCCGTGCGCGAGGCCGAGCGCCCGCGCATCCACACCTTCCTGTCCACCTCGGACATCCACCTCAGCCACCAGTTCCGGATGAGCCGCGAGCGCGCGCTCGAAGAGGCGGTGGCCATGGTGCGCCGCGCCAAGAGCTACTGCGAGGACGTCGAGTTCTCGCCCATGGACGCCACCCGTTCGGACCGCGAGTATCTGTATCGCGTGCTCGAGGCGGTGATCGAGGCGGGCGCCACCACCCTCAACATCGCCGACACGGTCGGCTACATCACGCCCGATGAGATGTACAGCCTGATCAAGGGTATGTTCGAGCGCGTGCGCGGGATCGAGAAGGTAGTGGTATCGGTGCATTGCCACAACGACCTGGGCATGGCCGTGGCCAACTCGCTGGCTGGGGTGCGAGCGGGCGCCCGGCAGGTGGAGTGCACCATCAACGGCATCGGCGAGCGCGCCGGCAATACCTCGCTCGAAGAGATCGTCATGGCGCTCAACACGCGCGCCGATGTCTACGGGCTCACCACCAACATCGACACCACGCAGATCCTCAAGACCAGCCGCCTGGTCAGCAGCCTCACCGGCATCCCGGTCCAGCCGAACAAGGCGGTGGTCGGCTCGAACGCCTTCGCGCACGAGTCGGGCATCCACCAGGACGGCGTGCTCAAGGAGCGCTCGACCTACGAGATCATGCGCGCCGAGCAGGTCGGCTACGCCAGCAACAACCTGGTGCTGGGCAAGCACTCGGGCCGCCACGCGCTGCGCGTGCGCCTGCAGGAGCTGGGCTACCAGCTCACCCCCGAGGAGCTGAACCGCGCGTTCGTGCGCTTCAAGGAGCTGGCCGACAAGAAGAAGGAGGTGTCGGACCGCGACCTCGAGGCGATCATGGCCGACGAGCTGCGCCAGACCACCGAGACCTATCACCTCGATCTGGTGCAGGTGCTGTGCGGGGAGCCGGCCATTCCCACGGCCACGGTGCAGATCCGCACCGCCGAGGGTCAGGTACGCACGGCCACGGCTACTGGGACCGGCCCGGTCGACGCCGTGTACCGCGCCATCGACCAGATCGTCGGCCTGCCCAATCGCCTCGAGGTGTACAACGTCCACTCGGTGACCAGCGGCATGGACGCCCTGGCCGAGGTGTCGCTGCGCATCGAGGTCGACGGCCGCACCTACCACGGGCGCGGCGCCAACACCGACATCGTGGTCGCCTCCGCTGGCGCCTACATGAGCGCGCTCAACCGCGCCGCGGCCACCATCGCCGCGGGCCACGGGCGCCCCGCGCTCGCCGAGGCGACCGTCTAAACGTCCTTTCGCGCCGCACGCCTCGGGCTGGCGCCCCTCGCGGGCGTCAGCCTTCGCGTGTGCGGCAGCACGCGCAGAGAGGGGGCGGCATGTACCGTATCGTGGTCCTGCCGGGCGACGGGATCGGGCCCGAGGTAACGCAAGAGGCGCTCAAGGTGCTGCGCGCCGTCGGCGAGCGCTTCGGCCACCGCTTCGCCTTCGAGGAGCACCCCTTCGGGGGCATCTGCATCGACCAGCACGGCGTGGCGCTGCAGCCCGAGACGCTGCGCCGCTGCCGGCGCGCCCACGCCGTGCTGCTGGGCGCCGTGGGCGGCCCGAAGTGGGACGACCCCCGCGCCCCGGTGCGCCCCGAGCAAGGGCTGCTCGCCCTGCGCAAGGCGCTGCGGGTGTACGCCAACCTGCGCCCTGTGCGCGTGTACCCCGAGCTGGCCAGCGCCTCGCCGCTGCGCCCAGAGCTGCTGGAGGGCGTGGACTTCATCGTGGTGCGCGAGCTGACGGGCGGCCTGTACTTCGGCAAGCCCAAGCGCCAGTGGGACGCGCCCGACGGCCCGCGTGCCGTGGATACCTGCCTGTACCGCGCCCACGAGATCGCGCGCGTCTTGCGCGTCGGCTACCAGCTCGCGCGTCAGCGCCGCCGCAAGCTCACCTCCGTCGACAAGGCGAACGTGCTGGCCACGTCCCAGCTGTGGCGCCGCATCGCCCAGGACCTGGCACGCGAGCACCCCGACGTGCAGACCGAGCACGCCCTGGTCGACTCGACCGCCATGGCGCTGCTCAGCCGTCCCCGCAGCTTCGACGTGCTGGTGATGGACAACATGTTCGGCGACATCCTCACCGACGAGGCGGCCGCACTGGCCGGCTCGCTGGGCGTGATGCCCTCGGCCAGCCTGGGCGACGGCAAGCTGGGGGTGTACGAACCGATCCACGGCACGGCGCCCGACATCGCGGGCCAGGGGATCGCCAACCCGCTGGGCAGCATCCTCAGCGCCGCTATGCTGCTGCGCCACTCGCTCGACCTGCCGGTCGAGGCCGCGGCAGTCGAGGCGGCGGTGGCGCGTGTGCTGGCCGCCGGCTACCGCACCGCCGACCTGGCCCCACCCGGCCAGCCCACGGTCGGCACCGCCGCCATGGGCGACGCGGTGGTCGCCGCGCTAGCCGAGGTGCCGGCGGCCGCGCGGTGAGCCGCCCGGCGCTACTCGTCGGCGTCGTCGGCGCACACCGCGCAGGGCTGCTCCACCTCCAGGACGTGCGCGCGGATCGCCTCGAGGGCCGGCGCCAGACCTGGCAGGTGGGCGAGGATGCGCTGCCAGGTCGCCAATTCCTGCTCGACGCCCAGGGCCACGGCGCGATCGTCGATGGCGCGCCACAGCTCGAGCAGCGTCTCGATCTGCTCATCGGACAGCGTGGCCGCCAGCGCGACCACGCGGGCGGTCAAGTCGGGCGAGCAGGTGGCAGCGACGTAACGCAGGAGTGTGCGCAGGCTGGCGGCCCGCGAGCGAAACTCGGTGATCCGGGCGGTGGCGTGCGGCCGGGTAGCGTCGGTGTCAGCGTGCAGGGCGCTGGATTCCATAAGCTGGGTCCTCCTCGTCTCTGTCTCAGGCGCCATGTAGGGAGAGTTGTCTCAGTCTGGCCCGATCCCCACACCGAGCGCATAGGCGCCAGCGTCGACCGTGAGCGGTTCGAGATAACAGCACCGATTCGAGACAAGAAGCGGCCCGAGACTTGACGGCAGCGCGCCGAGCTGGTAGAGTTTCGCGCCAACAGTGACCTTACTAACGGACGGCAGTCCTGTTAGACAGGACAATAGCGGCGCGGGGGGTGCGGCCGCGCGGGCGGTGCGACTCTCCCCGTGCGGGGGAGCAGCCATGACTCGAAGCGGTGCCGACTTTATCGCCGGCCTGCGCGACCGACGCAACGTGTTCCTCGACGGCGAGCGCGTCGAGGACGTGACCACCCACCCGGCGTTCGCCGAGGCCGTGCACTCGGTCGCCCGACTGTACGACTTCGCCCACGATCCGGCCAACCGCGAGCTGATGACCTACCCCTCCGAGCGCGATGGCCGGCCGGTCAACAAGAGCTGGCTCGTCCCGCGCACCCGCGAGGATCTTGCGGCGCGCCGGCGGGCGATCAAGGCCTGGGCGGACCTCTCCTACGGCCTGATGGGCCGCTCGCCCGACCACGTCGCCTCGTTCTTCGCCGGCTTCGCGGGCTCGCTGCCGTTCTTCGCGCGCGGCGGCCAGCAGTTCGCCGACAACCTGGCGCGCTTCTACGCCAAGGCGGCCGACGAGGACCTGTACCTCAGCTACGCTATCGTGCAACCCGTGATCGACCGCAGCAAGCCGGCCCACCAGCAGGCCGAGCCGTATCTCTACGCGGGGGCGGCCGAGGAGCGCGACGGCGGCATCGTCGTGCGCGGCGCGCAGATGCTCGCCACGGGCGGCGTGATGTCCGACTGGTGCTACATCTCGGTCATCCTGCCGCTGCAGCCGGGCGACGAGGATTACGCCATCTCGCTGGTGGTGCCGCTCGACGCGCCGGGCCTCAAGCTGTACGTGCGGCGGCCATACGCCCGCACCGTCAGCAGCGTGTTCGACTATCCGCTGAGCAGCCGCTTCGACGAGACCGATGCGCTGGTGGTGCTGGACGACGTGTTCGTTCCCTGGGAGCACGTGTTCGTGTACAAGAACCGCGAGCTGTGCGCCGGCCAGTTCAGCGTGACGGCCGCCCACGTGATCGGCAACACACAGGCGCACATCCGCTCGTGGGCCAAGCTGCAGTTCCTGGTGGGCCTGGTGCGGCGCATCTGCGAGGCCAACGGGCAGCTGGCCAAGCCCGAGGTCGTGGCGCAGCTGGGCGACCTGGCCACCCGGGTGAGCCTCGTGGAGGGCATGGTCCTGGCGGCGGAGGCCAGCGCCGCCCCCGACGAGTTCGGCGTGATGCGCCCGACCGATGCGATGGTATATGCCAGCCAGGTCTACCAGCAGCAGATGTACCCGGAGCTGCTGAACGCCATCCGCGCCATGATGGGCGGCAGCGTGATCCAGCTCCCCGCGTCGGTCGCCGACCTGTGCAGTCCTGCCACGCGGCCGGACCTCGAGCGCTACGTGCGCTGGCCGCGCGCCACCGCCGTGGAGCGGATCAAACTGCTGAAGCTGCTGTGGGACTTGATCGGCTCGGAGTTCGCGGGGCGGCACCTCCAGTACGAGATGTTCTACGCGGGCGAGCCGAACGCGATCAAGGGGCGCGAGTATCGCAGCTTCGATTGGGCAGCCGCGGACGCGCTGGTCGAGCGCTGCCTGAACAGCTACGATCTGGATACCGTGGCGGCGTCCACGCGCCTGCCGGCGCCGCAGCCGACCTGAACCGCGCCGGTCAGGGCCACGGGGCTAGCGCGCGGGCGTCGCTGGTGCGAGCGCGCAGCAGGCGCTCGGCCATGGCCCGTGCCTCGGGCGGCACGACGACCCGTGCCCGCTGGGGCGCGCCGGTTAGCGTGGTGTAGTGCAGCTCCAGCAGCGGTGGGACATGGTCGGTCCAGGCATGGCCGGTGATCTGCGCCCAGCGGAGGAGTTGGCCGCGCATCACGACGCCCGCCTCGCGTAGCTCCACCGGCCGCAGGGCGTTGCCGACCACCGCCAGGCCGACCACACTCAGCCCCACGCCGACCCGAAGGCCCCAGAGGACGACGGGCGTGGCCAGCAGCGCGGCGGCCACCTCGATGAGCGCGCCGATCGCCACCGCTGCGGCGCCCAGGTCGACCAGCCGCTCGGTGCCCGCCGGGCGGCCCAGCCGCAGCAGCAGCGCCCCGCGCCCCCGGGCCGCGCGGAGCCAGAACACGAATTGGAGCGCCGCGAGCGCCAGGCCAAAGCCGACGTTGACGAACGCCAGCGGGCCCAGCAACCAGGCGGCCAGGAGGATGGGGCGGTGGGCTTCCACGCGGGCGCCTCCTTCCCAGGCGGGCTGCGCAGCTCACTGGACGAACCGCCGGATCGCGGGCAGCGCGGCGCTGAGCACGCCGAAGTGGTCCTGGCCTGGCAGGGTCTCGACCTGGGTGGGCACGCCGCTGCGCTGCAGGGCGGTGGCGAGCGCCTGGGTGCTCAGCGGCAGCGCCTGGTTGTCGGCCGTCCCGTAGACCAGCAAGAAGCCCGGCGCATAGGGCTGGACGTAGCGGACCGGGGCGGCCTGGGCCCAGCGCGCGGTGTCGGGGCCGAACGCCGCGTACAGCAGCGGCGCGATCGGCGTCTGGGCATAGTTGGCATCTAGGTCGTAGGTCGGCCCGGCGATCCCCACCACCCCGCGCACGATAGCGGGGGAGAGTCCCTCCGCCAGCAGGTAGCTACGGTCGAGAGCCACCAGCGCCGCCATGTGCGCGCCAGCCGAGTGGCCGACCACGTACAGGTGTGCCGGGTCGCCCCCGTAGGCGGCGGCGTTGCGATACAGCCAGGCCACCGCCCGCGCCACGTCCTTCGTATGCTCGGGATGCTGCACGGCCGGCGAGAGTCGGTAGTTGGCGAGCGCCGTGACGACCCCTTGCGCGGCCAACTGCTGGCCCAGCCAGGCGAACTGCGCCTTGTCGCCGATGCTCCAGCCGCCGCCGTGCACGAACAGCACCGCCGGGACGGCGCCCGTGCGGGTCGCTGGCAAGTAGAGGTCAAGCCGCTGCCGTGGATCGCCGCCGTAGGCGACGTCGGTCTGCGCTGGCGGTCCCGCCGTGGTAGTGCTCCCTATCGACGCTGGCGGCAAGCCCAAGGCTCCCGCCGGCGGGCCGATCAGTCCAACCCCGGGTAGCGGCACCGGGCCGAGCCCCACGCCGCTCACTGGCGGCAGTTGCGCCGGCGCCGTCGGTACCAGGACGCTCGCCAGGCTCACTGCCACCACGCCCGCCAGAGTTGCCATCGCCCCACCCATGCACACCTCCTGCACGAACGCGGCCAGCGCGCCTTCCCGAGCCCGCTCGACCGCCCGACGCCAGGCGGCGCGCCTCTTGCGCGCCGCGGGGCAACCGCCATTGCCCTACCGCTCGCCAGCGAGCGGGGAACAACATAGCGTAGTGATCCCGCGTGCGCAAGCCGGCTCCGCTGGGCCGCGCTCCGATCACGGCCGAGACGGTGGGGAGGATGCTAGAATGTGAGCCATAGTTGGAGTCGTGCCGGGCGCGCCGCCCACGGTCGCCGTGGTGCCTGGCGCGGAGACAACGGATGATGGGAGCCGAGCGGCGCGCGCCCGCAGCCAAGCACGGCGCGGCATCTCCCCGGGGCGGTTGGCTACCGCCGCCCGTTGCCGGCGCGCTCGCCGGGGTACTCGCCACCGGCGCGCTGTTGGTGGTGACCGCTGCCCTGCGCGGGATGCTGCGAGTCCGCACGCTGCCCGAGGTGTTGGCCGAGGGCGCCACCTTCTACCTGCCGTGGTGGCTCTTCGAGTACATGATCACCACCTTCCGCGAACAGGCGAAGGTGTTCTTGTTGTACGGCGTGCTCGGGTTGCTGGCCGTGGCGGGCGCCGTGGTGGGCCTGGTCTACGCGCGGTGGCCGCGGCCGCGCGTGGCGGTCGGGCTCGCGGTCGGCCTGTGGCTCCTGACCATGCTGGTCGCCCTGCCAGCGAGCGGGGAGGGGTTTTTCGGCGCGGAGTTCAGCGACCCGTTGCCCGTGATCGCCAGCTACGCGGCTGGCTGGGCGGCGTTCAGCGTGGGGCTGGCCCTGTTCTACCGCGCGTTCGCGGGCGGGTCGCCGGGCAAGGAGGCACGGGCATGAGAGTAGATCGCCGTACGCTGCTGTACCGCGCGGGGCTCGCCTCGGCCGGGCTGTTGCTCGGAGGCGTGGTGGCCACGCAGAGATTCGACGGCCGCCGGCGCAGCCCGGCTGCCCCGGCCCTGGCGCGCGGGCCGCTCCAAGCGATCGATCTGCCCGGGATGCCCGCCTACATCACCCCGACCGATCGCTTCTACACGGTATCGAAGAACGTGTTCGGCGACCCCAATATCGACGCCAGCCGCTGGCGCCTGCGCGTCACGGGCGCCGTGCAGCGGCCGCTCGAGCTCGACCTCGAGGCGCTCCGTGCCCTGCCCAGCGTGACCCAAGTGCAAACCCTGGAGTGCATCGACAACCAGGTGGGCGGCGATCTGATCTCCAACGCCGAATGGCGGGGCGCGCGGCTCGCGGACGTGCTCCAGCAGGCGGGGCTCCGGGAGGGCGTGCAGCGCATCGTCTTTCAGTGCGACGACGACTACAGCGACAGCATCCCGCTGGATAAGGCGCTCGAGCCGACGACGCTGCTGGCGTACGAGATGAACGGCCAGCCGCTCCCGCGTGCGCACGGTTTCCCGCTGCGCGTGCTCGCCCCCAACCTGTACGGCATCAAGAACCCGAAGTGGGTGGTGGAGATCCGCGCGGTGACCGAGGACTACCGCGGCTTCTGGCAGCGCCGCGGCTGGACCAACGATGGCACGATCCACACCATGTCGCGCATCGACGTGCCAGCCAGCCGCGCCGTGGTGCCCGCGGCGCCCCAGCCAGTGGGCGGCATTGCGTTCGCCGGCGCCCGCGGTATCCAGGGAGTGGAGATCAGTGGCGACGACGGGCAGACGTGGCAGCCGGCCAGCCTGGTCACCGAGCCGGCTAGCCTGGCGTGGGTGTTCTGGGTCGCCCAGTGGACCCCGCAGGGCAGCACCCCCTCGCTCGTGGTGCGCGCTATCGACGGGACCGGCGCGCTGCAGACCGCCGAGGTACGGCCGCCGCTGCCCGACGGCGCTACCGGCTATCATCGCGTCAGCGTGCGGTTGGGCTAAGGTGCTGGTGGGCGCGCCCTCGGGCTCAGGTCCACTTGGGGGGCCGGCTCGTCGCGGAAGCGCGTTTCACCATTGGCCCCTCACTTGCAAGAAGCGCACGTGGGGCGCTACGGCTGGGGCTCCACGCGGTGCTGGCTCCCCGCGGTGGTGTGACACATGTACCAGCTTGCACACGCCCACGAGCGAGCCGACGGGCGCTGTCAGCGCGGCGTGGCTGGCTGGGCTGCGCGCCGAGAAGCCACTTGTGGCCCCACTGCGGATAGCGAGTGAACTGACGCATGACGACAGTGCTGGTTGTCGACGACGAGGAGCCGATCCGCGAGTTCCTCATCGATGTGCTGCATAGCGAAGGATACCGCGTGCTTGCCGCCAGCGATGGCAAGCAGGCCCTGGCCCTGGCGCTGCGCGAGCAGCCGGTGCTCGTGCTGGCCGACGTGATGATGCCAGTGATGACGGGGACGGAGCTGTGCCGCTGCCTGAAGCGCGAGCACGCGGATCTGGCGGTGCGGGTGGTGCTGATGAGCGCGGCGCTGAGCGCGCTCACCGACGACACCGAGGCCGACGCCTTCCTCCCGAAGCCATTCGACCTGGACCACTTGCTGGCGCTGATCGCCGAGTACGCCGGCCCACCTCGCGGCGGCTGACCTTGCGCCGCCTGTCCCGCCCCCGTGGCCTTCCGCGCGCTGTGACGGCGCGATGTTGCCGTAGGCGCGCCCGCTGTCCATAATCTGGCATGGGCCCGTGAGGCCGACCGGCTCGCCCCCACACCCGGGCATTCTCGGAGGCGATATGCGCGTGCTGATCGCCGAGGACAGCGCGCTGGAGCGCGCGCTGCTGCGACACACGGTCGAGGGGCTGGGCCACGAGTGTGTGGTTACCGCCGACGGGAACGAGGCCTGGGCGCGCTACCAGGAACACCGCGCCGACGTGGTGATCAGCGATTGGTTGATGCCGGGCCTGGACGGCCACGCGCTGTGCCAGCGCGTGCGCGCCCTGGACAGCCTCCAGCACTACACCTACTTCATCTTCCTGACCATGCTGGAGGACCGCGAGCATGCGCTGGCCGCGATGCGGGCCGGCGCCGACGACTACCTGACCAAGCCGCTCGACCGCCACGAACTGGAGCGCCGCCTGATCGCCGCACAGCGGATCACCGAGCTGCACCGCGCGCTGGCCGAGGCGCGTCTGACCGAGGGCCGGCTGCAGGGCATCGCTCTGGCTGGCCGCGAGATGGCGCACCGCGTCAACAACGAGCTGGCCGTGGTCGGCGCCGTGCTGAACTTGCTGGCCATGCAGCCCGAGCGTCCGGCCGGCGCCAGCAAGCTGATCGAGGACGCGCAGGTGCACCTGCAGCGGGCCGCGGAACACTTGCAGCGGCTGCAGCGCGTGACGCGCGTGGAGACCTGGGACACGCCCGTGGGCCCCGCGCTCGACCTCGCCCGCTCGGTGGAGTGCTAACGCCGCACCCCGATACCGCTCGGATCGCCGAGCCACTATATTGATCGATATCGATGCCTCCGCTACACTGTAGCCATGAGCAGGCGAAACCGCCCCGTGGACTGCCCGGCCCCGCGCGCGGTCGCGCCGCTGGCCGATTCTGAGCGGGCCGCGGTGGTGGCGCTATGCCGGGCGCTGGCCGATCCGACGCGGCTAGAGATCTTCCGGCTGATCGCCGCGCAGGAGGCGCCGCTGTGCGTCTGCGACATCGTCGAGCGCTTCGACCGCCAGCAGCCGACGGTGTCGCACCACCTGCGGGTGCTATGGGAGGCCGGACTGGTGCGGCCCTCGCGCCATGGCGTCTGGGTGTACTATGCGGTAGATCCCGAGGGCCTGAGGCGCCTGGCCCGGCTGGGTGCTAGCGTGCTGGAGGGCGCGGTGCCCAGCCACTGAGGCCTTTTTTCTAGCCGCGAGACATCGATATCTATCGATACACGGAGTACCATGATGCCCGATGTGACCGTTCCCCCCGAGGCTCTCCGCGAGGCGGTGCGCGCGCACTACGCCGCGCGAGCCACGGCGGCGCAGCCCGGCTGCGGCTGTGGCTCGCCCGACGCCCTGGCGATCGCGGGCTACTCAGCCGCGGAGATCGCCGTGGCGCCCGCCGCGGCGCACGCCTCCCTCGGCTGCGGCAACCCCACCGCGCTGACCGACCTACGGCCGGGCGAGGTCGTGCTGGATCTCGGCTCCGGCGCCGGGCTGGACGTCCTGCTGAGCGCCCGCCGCGTGGGTCCCACCGGCTTCGTCTATGGGTTGGACATGACCCCCGAGATGCTGGCCCTCGCGGAGCGACACCGCCGCGAGCAGGGAGCTACCAACGTGCAGTTCCTCCAGGGGTACATGGAGGAGATCCCGCTGCCCGACGCGGCGGTCGATGTGGTGATCTCGAACTGCGTGCTCAACCTGGCTGCGGACAAGGCGCGCGTGCTGCGCGAAGCGTACCGCGTGCTGCGGCCGGGCGGGCGCTTCGCGGTGTCCGACATCGTGGTTCGGGGCACCCTGCCCGAGCCGGTGCGTGCCTCGCTCGCTGCCTGGGCCGGCTGCGTGGCCGGAGCGTTGACTGAGGACGAGTACGTCCGCTTGTTGACCGCGGCCGGCTTCGAGGCGCCCGAGGTCGTGGTCACCCACGCGTTCTCGGCGGCAGAGGCGCAGGGACAGCTCGGGCTGCCGGCGGCCGGCGCCGGCGAGGCGTGGGCCATCCAATCCGCTTTCGTGCGCGCGCGCAAGCCGGCGGGCGTGGCGGGTTAGGCCGTGGCGCCCTTGCCCTGAACGCCCGGATTTACAGTTTGCTTACAATCCGTGCATAGACTTCTTACGCCCGGTTGTTAGCCTGGGGGTGCGAGACTCTACACTGAGGACGGTGGGGGCGCGGGTACCGGCGCTCGCTAGCCAGTGCCAACACGATGGAGGCCACCGGGTGGGCCAGACGACGCGCGGGCGGGTGCGCGTGCTGGCCGGCGGGCTGCTGATGCTCGCTGCGGCTGCGCTACTCGTGGGGTGCCGCGAGGGTGGTGCCCCCGTCCCGACCGATACCACGGCGCCTACCTGGACGCCGACCACCGACCTCCGCGCGCTTCGAGGGACGATCCGTATCGACGGCTCGTCGACGGTGTTCCCGATCTCCGAGGCGTACGCCGAAGAGTTTCAGATCGCTACCCGGGGCCGGGTGCGTATCACCGTGGGGGTCTCGGGCACCGGTGGCGGTTTCAAGAAGTTCTGCAACGACGAACTGGACATCGCCGACGCCTCGCGCCCGATCAGCGTCAGTGAGATCCAGGAGTGCCTGGCTCGCGCCATCGCGTTCATCGAGCTCCCGATTGCCTTCGATGGCTTGTCCGTCGTAGTGAGTCCGCGCAACACGTTCGTCGATTGTATGACGGTGAGCGAGCTGCGCAGGATGTGGCAGTCGAGCGCCCAGGGGGTAATCACCCGCTGGAGCCAGGTGCGCCCGGGCTGGCCCGACCGCCCGTTTCGGCTGTTTGGCCCCGGCCCCGACTCGGGGACGTTCGATTATTTCACCGATGTCATCAACGGTCGGGAGAAGGAAAGTCGCGGGGACTATACCGCGAGCGAAGACGACAACGTGCTGGTGCAGGGCATCACCAACGATCCGTACGCGCTCGGCTACTTTGGCTACGCCTACTACGTCGAGAACCAGAGCCGGCTGCGTGCGGTGGCCATCGACGCGGAGCAGGGCGGAGGCTGCGTGCTACCGTCGGCGGAGACGATCACCAGCGGTCAGTATCAGCCGCTCGCGCGTCCGCTGTTCCTCTATGTGAAGGCCGCGTCGCTGGCGCGGCCGGAGGTGCGCGAGTTCGTGCACTTCTACCTCGCGCCCGCGAACCTCGAGCTGATTCAGCAGGCCGGCTACGTACCGCTGCCGCCGCAGCTGTACGAGGCGGCACTCCAGCGCGTGGAGCGGCGCGAGGTAGGCACCGTGTTCGCCGGGCACCCGGTCGAGGGGGTCACGCTCGACGAGCTGTACGGCCGGACGCCCACACTACCACAGGCGCAATGATCGACCCATCTCGCTCTGTCGCCGCACCGGACGAGCCGGCCTGGGGACAGGGCACCACGAGGGCTACTGTCGTGATCACGCTTCCTCGAACGGATGTGGCCGCGGCACGTCGGGTACGGGCGCGCGAGCTGCGGCGCCCGCGCCATCGCACCATCAGCGAGCTGTTGGCCGAGGCACCGTTGTTGCTGGCGGCACTGCTGTCCATCTTCACCACGGTCGGCATCATCGGCGTGCTGGCCTTCGAGACGTTCGAGTTCTTCACGGTTGTGCCGCTCAGTCGGTTCCTCACCGAGACCCAGTGGACCCCGCTGTTTCTGGACAAGCACTTCGGCATCGTGGTGCTGCTGTCCGCCACCCTGCTCACCACCGCCATCGCCATGCTCGTGGCGCTGCCGTTGGGGCTCCTGGCAGCCATCTATCTGTCGGAATATGCCCAGCCCGGGGTGCGGCGGGTGCTCAAGCCGGTGCTGGAGATCCTCGCTGGCATTCCCACCGTGGTGTATGGCTACTTCGCCCTGCTGTTCGTGACACCGATCCTGCAGGCGCTGATCCCCGGCACCGCCGTGTTCAACGGGCTGTCGGCCGGCATCGTGATGGGCATCATGATCTTGCCGCTGGTGGCCTCACTGAGCGAGGACGCCATGGCCGCGGTGCCGCGGACGCTGCGTGAAGGCGCCTACGCCCTGGGCGCCACGCGCTTCGAAGTGGCGACGCAGATCGTCGTGCCGGCCGCCTTCTCGGGCATCGTCGCCGCGTTCATCCTCGCCGTCTCCCGCGCCATCGGGGAGACCATGATCGTCGCCATCGCCGCCGGGCTGAGCCCCACGCTGACGCTGAACCCGTTGGTACCTATCGAGACCATGACGGCGTACATCGTCCAGGTGAGCCAAGGCGATACGCCGCAGGGCACGCTGGAGTACCGCACCATCTTCGCGGTCGGCACCACGCTATTCGTGATGACGCTGGCCCTCAACGTCGTCAGCCAATGGGTGCTCGACCGGTTCCGGGAGGAGTACCAGTGAACGCACCGACCGAGCGCCACGACGGCGGCCATCTCGGTCGGCGCCGAGCCTACGGGCGCCTCTTCGAGTGGCTCGCGCTGGCCTCGACCGCGCTGGCGATCGTCGTGCTCGCGCTGCTGCTGCTGGATGTGCTCCACGATGGCCTGCCGCGGCTCTCGTGGAGCTTTCTGACCAACTATCCGTCGCGCCTGGCCGCGCGAGCCGGCATCGCGCCGGCCCTGGTGGGCTCGGTGTACCTGATCGCGCTGACCGCCCTGTTCGCGCTGCCCACGGGAATCGCCGCGGCGGTGTGGCTGGAGGAGTACCCGGCGCGCAACTGGCTCACCCGGCTGATCGAGGTCAATCTGGCCAATCTGGCCGGGGTGCCCTCGATCATCTACGGCCTGCTCGGCCTCGGCCTGTTCGTGCGCGCCCTCGGCCTCCAGCGCAGCCTCCTCGCCGGCGCCCTCACCCTCGCCCTGCTGGTCCTGCCCATCGTCATCCTCAGCACGCGCGAGGCGCTGCGCACCGTTCCCCGCGCTCAGCGCGAGGCCGCTTACGCGCTGGGCGCCACCCGCGCCCAGGTGGTCTGGGGCGTGGTGGTCCCGGCGGCCCTGCCGGGCATCCTCACCGGCACCATCCTCGCCCTCTCTCGCGCCATCGGCGAGACGGCCCCACTGATCGTCGTGGGCGCCGTGGCGTTCGTGGCCTTCCTGCCGACCAGCCCGCTGGACCCGTTCACGGTGCTACCGATCCAGATCTTCAACTGGGTCTCGCGCCCGCAGCCGGCGTTCCATGCCAACGCCGCCGCGGCCATCCTTGTGCTGCTGGTGGTGCTGCTGAGCATGAACGCCGCCGCCATCTTCCTACGTGACCGCGCTCGGAGAAGCATGCGATGGTAAGCGTGCCGCCGCCCAGCTCCCGTCCCGCGCCGCTGCCGCCTCCCAGTACCACCCCGCCGCCCACGGACGACCCCGGGGTGGCGTTCGACATCCGCGCCCTGAGCCTGTGGTACGGGCGCTTCCACGCCCTGCGCAACATCACCCTCCAGATC
>JADGHJ010000070.1 GCA_019686175.1 Chloroflexota bacterium
AGGAATTATTAACGCATGTGGGCGGCGCAGCCGCGGGCTTCAGGCGCTGAGGCTCGCCGCGCCCGTGGACTGCGCCAGGTCGAGCGCCGGCCCGAGCGGCGTCTCGCTGGTGGCCACACGCCGCACCTGTTGTAGTGCATCAATATACTGGGCGGCCGAGAGGATGGCGGCCGAGGCTTCGGTGACCATGCCGCGCAGCTCGGCCGAGAGATCCGCGTTCTCCAACAGATAGTCGAGCACCAGGCTGGGGAGCGTCAGATCGTTGTTCAACCGGTGGCGGACCGCGCGAATCACGGCCATAGCGCCCTCGAGCCGAGCCTGCGCCGCCTGCTCCTCCACCGACCGCAGATGCCGCGATGCGCCACGGAGCCGTGCGCCGACCCGTAGCCACGCGTCGACGCGCTCACGGAGCTGCTGGGGATGAAACGGCTTGGGTAGACAATCGTCGGCCCCAGCAGCCAGGGCGAGCTGGCGCTGGATCTCGGCACCACGCACGGTGAGCATAATAATAGGAGGGTACAGGGCGCCCAGCCGGGCGCGCACGCGCTGGCAGACTACCACACCGCTATCGGGCGGCAGGGTGTAATCGAGCAGCACCAGATCGGGGGGCCCGGCCTGGATGTGGGCTTCCCCCTCCACCGCGTCGCTGGCCGTCTCCACCGCGTAGCCCGCGGCGCGCAGCACCTGCTGCAGCACGGTCCGCGTGGCCGGATGGTCCTCGACCAGCAGCAAGCGAGGGCAAGGTGCCGGGCTGGTCGGGTCGTGTGCCGCGCCGGACGGAAACGCGATCATCGCCTGCCGCTCCTGGCCAAGCGTGGATGTCGATCGGGCGCAAGCGGGCGGCATTAACCGAATAGCAACTCGATGATAACCGATCCGCGATTTTTCTGCGGGCTGCTCACGCCAGTGCGTGGGGCTCACTACTCTGTCACAATAGCATGCCGTGGCGGTCGACCCTGCCCAGGACAGGCCGCCGCCGACCGCTTTGGAGACGTGGCCCGATGACGCAACAGACCGCTAGCTCGGAGAACCTCAACGTGGCCAAGGCCTGGCTGATCCAGACCACGGAGATCCCGCCGTTCATCTACGATCCACTGGTCCACTCGCGCGATTACATCATGGCCTACCTGGAAGAGACCGGGGCGTCGGAGGCGGAGATCGCGAACGTGCTCCGCCAGGCCGAGGAACTGGAGGCGCGGGCGAGGGCGCTGATGGAGGCCGAGGAGTAGCCCGCTCGTCGTCCCACGCCTGCAAGGAGGGAGGCCGGGCGTAGTGCCGCGCGCTCGCTAGGTCAGCGGGGTCTTGTTGCCCCGCGCCCTCGATGGCGAGGCTGTGGGCGGCTCGCGGCCAGCTCCGCCCAGGAGTGGTCCCTAGCAAACGGAGGGAACGGTGTTCGCGCTCCCCCGCGACGGGTGGCTCCTGCTGACGGGCGTCGCGCTGCGCTCGGCCGCCTACGGTTGGCTGTCCGTGATTCTGGGGCTGTACCTCGCCGCCCTCGGGCTGGAACCGGCGGCGATCGGCGTGGTGTTCACCGCGGCGCTGGCGGGGGGCGCGCTGCTCACCCTGGGCATCACGGCAGTCACCGACCGGCTGGGGCGCCGCCGCGTGCTGGCGGGGGGCGCGCTGCTGATGGTAGTTGCCGCCCTGGCCTTCGCTGCCGGCGCGCCCGGCTGGCTCCTGGTGCTGGTGGCCGTGGGCGGTACGCTCACCCCCTCTGGCAAAGACATCGGCCCCCTCCTGCCGATCGAGCAAGCGGTGCTGCCGCAGATCACGCCGGATGTGCGGCGGACGGCGATCTTCGCGCTGTACAACCTCATTAGTTCCGTCGCTGGTGCCGTGGGGGCCTTGCTTGTGGGCGTGCCGCCAGCTGCGGGGCTTGACGAACTGACGGGCTACCGCGTGCTGCTGCTGGCCTGCGCGGCGGTGGGTCTAATCCTGCTGGCGCTGTATAACGGGCTGTCGCCAGCCGTGGAAGCGCCACGGCCTGTCGGTGCCCGCCGTGGCCAACCCTTGGCAGTAGCCCGAGGCGAGGTCATGCGCCTGGCGGGCCTGTTTGCCCTCGACGCCTTCGCCGGCGGCTTCGTGGTACAGGCCATCGTCGCGTGGTGGCTGCACCTGCGCTACGATCTAGGGCCCGGTACGCTGGGGGCCATCTTCTTCGGGACGAACCTGCTAGCCGCACTGTCCTTCTTGCTGGCCCCACCCCTGGCACACCGATTCGGCCTGCTGAACACGATGGTGTTCACCCACCTCCCGTCCAACGTCTTGCTGATGCTGGTGCCCCTGATGCCCACGGCCGAGGGGGCGATAGCGGCGCTGTGGGCACGGCACCTCCTCTCGCAGCTCGACGTGCCCACGCGCCAGTCCTACAGCATGGCCATCGTACCCGCGGCCGAGCGCACGGCGGCAGCCGGCGTGCTCGCGGTGGCCCGCAACGCCGGCACTGCAGTGGCGCCGCCGCTCGCCACACTCGCCCTGAGCGCGCCCGGCTGGGGGCTCCCGTTTCTCATCGCGGGCAGTCTGAAGATCGTCTACGATCTCGCCATCCTGTATCTGTTCCGGCAAGTGCGCCCGCCTGAGGAGCAGCGCTCCCCTCCCCTCGGCCTGGCCCGCTGACGCCAGGGCGGCGGGTCGCCCGGTTCGTCGGACCTCCGGGGTTGCGAGTTGAGCAACTCCTGGGCTACTCTCTAGCATGGCAGCGCGCCGCAGGTCGCCGCGCTGCCGTCTAATCGCCCTGGCGAGCCGGCGGGCGCGATGGGCTAGGCCTTCGATCCGCGGTCGGGATGCTGCCACGGCCTTGCACTGAGACTGATGCTTCGCGCCATGCGGTGCTAACCGTCGGTCGATCCGCTCAAGGGATCCTCGGCCGCCGCCTCGCCAGGGTCGTTTCTGCTACCCCGCCCGAATCCACCTTCTGACCGCCACCCGGGCGGCACGGCTGTCGCCGACGCTGCCAGATTCCCCGGCTGGCCGGCCAGGTGATAAGGTTGGAGCAGATTCCACCGTGCCGTGCGGCTGCGACGCGAGGGCAAGGAACGCATGGACGCAGCGAGCCAGCCAGGCGCCGGGCGTACCAAGATCGTGGCCACCCTCGGTCCTGCTACCAGCACCCCCGAGCGTATCGGCGCGCTCATCGACGCTGGGGTGGACGTCTTCCGGCTGAACTTCTCGCACGGCACCCAGGCCGAGCACGCCGCGCTGTACCACGCGGTCCGTGCGCAGGCGGCTGCTCGCGACGCGGCGGTCGCGGTTCTCCAGGACCTCCAGGGGCCCAAGATTCGCGTGGGGGATCTCGCCGGTGGCGCGCCGCTCGTGCTCCGCGAGGGCGAGACCGTGACGCTCACCACGCGAGCCGGTGTGGTGGGCCACGACGATCTCATCCCCACCACCTACGAGGCACTCACCCACGACGTGCGCAGCGGCGACCGCATCCTGCTCGACGACGGCCTGCTGGAGCTGCGCGTCCAGGAAGTGCGCCCCCCCGAGGTGCGCGCGGTAGTCGTCGTGGGCGGCCTGCTGGGGCCGCACAAAGGTATCAACCTGCCCGGCGTGCCGATCAGTGCGCCGACGCTCACGGCCAAGGACCGCGACGACCTGCGCTTCGGCCTCCACCTCGGCGTGGACTACGTCGCGCTCAGCTTCGTCCGGCGGGCGGAAGATGTGCTGGAGGCGCGACGATTCATCGCCCACCTCCACGCGAGCGAGCCGGGGGTGTCGCGCCAGCCAGTGGCGCTGATCGCCAAGCTGGAGAAGCCCGAGGCGATCGAGCAGCTCGACGCCATCATCCGCGCGGCGGACGGCGTGATGGTCGCCCGGGGCGACCTGGCCGTGGAGCTGTCGGTGGAGCAGGTGCCGCCGCTGCAGAAGCGCATCATCCGCCAGGCGAACGCGCACGGCAAGCCCGTGATCACCGCCACCCAGATGCTCCAGTCGATGGTCGACCACCCGCGCCCGACACGGGCCGAGGCGTCCGACGTGGCCAACGCGGTGCTGGACGGGAGCGATGCCGTGATGCTGTCGGCGGAGACGGCCGTGGGGCGCTATCCGGTAGAGGCAGTGCGCGCCATGGCGCGTATCGCGGTGGCCGCCGAGGCTTTGCCGCGGTCCGCGCCGCCGATCGCACCGCTACACCCCTCACGCTCCTACGCGGTGGTCCGGGCGGCCTGTGCACTCGGCGTCGAAGCGGGTGCGCGCGCGCTCGTGGTGGTCACGCGGAGCGGGCACACGGCGCGGCTGGCGGCGCAATGTCGCCCGGGGCTGCCTATCTTGGCTTTTACCGGCGACGAGATCGTTCGCCGGCGCCTGACGCTCCTGTGGGGAGTGGAAGCCACCTCCATGGAGCTGGCCGGCGACACCGACGCCGTGATCGAGCGCGTCACCGAGGAGCTCAAGCGGCGGGGCCTGATGGCACGTGGCGACCTGGCCGTGCTGGTCGGCGCCGCGCGCCACCTGCCCAGTGGCCGGGCCGACTTGATCAAGCTACACACCATCTACTAGAGCGCGGCGGCGACACGGACGGCGCAGTGTCCGGGCCCTTTGCCTCCCACCAGGCAGCGGGGGTCGCGGGCCGCGCACCTGGCGAGGAGAGAACGATGACACTGATCGATCGCGTGTTCGGGCGCCAGATCCTCGATTCGCGCGGCAACCCCACGGTCGAAGTGGAGATCTTGTTGGAGGACGGGGCGCGCGGCCGCGCCGCGGTGCCCTCGGGCGCCTCGACGGGCGCGCACGAGGCGCTGGAGCTGCGCGACGGGGACCGCCACGTGTACGGCGGCAAAGGGGTGCTACGCGCGGTGGCGCACGTCAACGAGCAGCTCGCGCCGCTGCTCGAGGGGCGCTCGGTGTTCGACCAGGTGGCCTTGGACCGCGCCATGTGCGAGCTGGACGGCACTCCCAACAAGAGCAACCTGGGCGCGAACGCGATCCTGGGAGTATCGCTGGCCTTGGCCCACGCCGCGGCCGCGTCGCTCGGCGTGCCGCTGTATCGCTACCTCGGCCGGGCGAACGCCTGCGTACTACCGGTGCCGATGCTGAACATCCTCAACGGTGGCGCGCACACCGACTGGCAGTCCACCGACCTTCAGGAGTTCATGATCATGCCCACGGGCGCCGCGACCTTCACCGAGGCGCTGCGCATGAGCGTGGAGGTGTATCACGCGCTAGCGCGGGTGCTCGAGGAGCAGGGCCTGGCCACCCAGGTGGGCGACGAGGGCGGCTTCGCTCCCGCGCTGGGGTCGAACGCCGCGGCGCTCGACGCCATCCTGCGCGCGATCGAGCGCGCGGGCTACCGCCCGGGCGAAGATGTGCATCTCGCCATCGATGCCGCCGCTACCGAACTGTTCGCCGACGGCCACTATCAGCTGCGCCGCGAGGGACGCACGCTGGACGCGCCCGAGCTGGTCGAGCTGTACGCGCGCTGGGTCGAGCAGTACCCGATCATCAGCCTGGAGGACCCCCTGGCGGAAGACGACTGGGAGGGCTGGGCGGCGCTGCGTGCCCGGCTCGGCGACCGCGTCCAGATCGTCGGCGACGATCACTTCGTCACCAATCCCTCCCGCATCAGTCGAGGGATTGCCGAGTGTACCGCCAACTCGGTGCTGATCAAGCTGAACCAGATCGGCACGCTGACCGAGACGCTCGAGGCGATGCAGCTCGCCGAGCGTGCCGGCTGGACCTGCGTGGTGTCGCACCGCAGCGGCGAGACAGAGGACGTGACCATCGCCCACCTGGTGGTGGCCACCAACGCGGGCCAGATCAAGACCGGCGCCCCCGCGCGTAGCGAGCGCGTGGCAAAGTACAACGAGCTGCTGCGCATCGAGCAGGAGCTGGGTCCTGCCGCGCGCTACCCCGGCCGGGCCGCCTTCTACAACCTGCCGGCCGGCCAGCCGCAGGGCTGAGAGGACGCCGGACCGGACTGCGCTACTCGAGGAAACGACCGATGCGCCGGTAGCGGGCGAAGCGGTCGGCTACCAGGGCCGCGGCATCCCAGCCGTCGGGGCGGCCGTAGCGTGCGTCGAGGTCGGCCAGCGCCGCGCGCAGGGCCGCGC
Organism: Chloroflexota bacterium; assembly: GCA_019686175.1. Taxonomy (GTDB): domain Bacteria; phylum Chloroflexota; class UBA6077; order UBA6077; family JAJPHF01; genus JADGHJ01. The sequence continues at coordinate 6,048 of JADGHJ010000070.1, forward strand.
CCAGCGCCCTGGCAGCCGTTGCGGGATCGGTGTGGGCGCCACCCGGCGGCTCGGGGACGACAGCATCTACCACGCCGTGGCGCAGCATGGCGTCGGCGGTGATTTGCATGGCCTCGGCCGCCTCGGGCGCCCGCGCGGCGTCCTTCCACAGGATCGCCGCGCAGCCCTCGGGCGAGACCACCGAGTAGATGGCGTTCTCCAGCATCAGGACGCGATCGCCCATGGCGATGGCCAGCGCGCCGCCACTGCCCCCCTCGCCGAGGATGACCGCGACGATCGGCACCGTCAGCCGGGCCATCTCGAACAGGTTCTGCGCGATCGCCCACGCCTGGCCACGCTCCTCGGCCTGCAGAGTCGGGTCGGCGCCCGGCGTGTCCACGAAGGTGAGGACGGGGAAGCCGAAGCGCTCGGCATGGCGCATCAGGCGCAGGGCCTTGCGGTAGCCCTCCGGCCGCGCCATGCCGAAGCGGCGCTGCACGTTCTCGCGGGTATCGCGGCCCTTCTGATGGCCGACGAGCACGACCGTGCGCCCCTCGAAGGCGGCCAGGCCGCCCACCACCGCCGCGTCGTCGCCGAACAAACGGTCGCCGCGCAGCTCGACGAAGTCGCCAAACAGCATCCCCACGTAGTCGAGCGTGTACGGTCGCTGTGGGTGCCGCGCCAGCTGCACGCGCTCCCACGCTGGGGTCGTGACCTCACTGCGGCCGCTCATGGCGCACCTCTGCCGTTCACGCGTGCACTCGTGGCGACCACGTCCTGTGCCGCGCCGCCGGGACGCCCGGCGTACAGCCGCAGCAGCCGGGCCAGTAGCTCCCGCTGCTCGGCGCGCGGCACCACGCGATCGATCATGCCATGTTCAAGGAGGAATTCGGCCGACTGCGCGCCCGGGGGCAGCTTGTGCTTGGTGATCTGCTCGATGACGCGCGGGCCGGCGAAGCCGATCAGGGCCTTGGGCTCGGCCAGCAGCACGTCGCCGAGGGCCGCGAAGCTCGCCGTCACGCCGCCCGAGGTGGGATGGGTCAGCAGCACCAGGTACGGCACCGCGGCAGCGGCGAGCCGCTCCAGGGTAGCGGCGGTCTTGGCCATCTGCATCAGCGAGTAGATGCCCTCGTGCATGCGCGCGCCCCCCGAGGCGGCCACGAGCAGCAGCGGCCGGTGGTCGCGAGCGCTGCGCTCGGCGGCGCGGGCGATCTTCTCGCCGACGGCGGCACCCATGCTGGCGCCCAGGAACGCGAAATCGCACACGGCGACTCGCAGCGGCCAGCCCGCGATAGCACCGGTGCCGCAGACCACTGCCTCTGCCAGCGCGGTCCGCTGACGTATCTCGGCGAGCTTGGCGTGGTAGCTCTGACCACCGCTGATGAACCGGAGCGGGTCGTCTGCGCGGAGCTGCCCGTCCTCCTCGACGAACGAGCCGGGGTCGAGCAGGAAACGGATCCGCTCACGGGCGCCGAGCGGGAGATGATGGCCACAGCGGGGGCAGACGCGCTGGGCGCGCTCCAGCTCCTTGACGTAAGTCAGGTGCCGACACTGGGGGCAGCGCTCCCAGAGGTCTTCGGGAACCCGGGCGTCGTGGTCGCGCCCGCGATCACGCGAGAAGATGCGGCGCACGCTCCTCCCTCGCATGGGGCGGGGCGGCGCTGCCCCGCGCGTAGACTGTGCGGCCTTCAGGGCGGGCCGCGCTCGAGGACCTGCCGGGCGGCCGCGAGGAAGCGTGCCGGCACGAGCACCCGACACGGCACGCTCGCCACACCCAGGAAGGATACCACGTCGGTCGGGGCCAGGCAGGCGGGAATCAGCAGGCGATCCAGTCGCTCGCGCAGCATCTCGGCCACGATCTGGTTGGGCGCCGTGCACAGCAGCACCCAGTCCTCGTGGTTGGCCCGCCGCTGGCTGTCGCCCATGGATCGCCCGTCGGTGCGCTCGGGCCGCCCCGGCCCAGGGGCGGCGGTACTTCTGTCCGGTGTCGTGACGTACTTGTGATTGTAGGGGACGGGCAACGTGGGCCTAGGACCTCGGCGCGCAGCAAGGCTATGCTTCCCGGCAAAGCGAGGGCAGCACCCGACTACCCAGGCGCGGCGGATCACGGTCGCGGGGTAGGCCGTGCCGGAGCACGGAGATCAGCGCGGAACGCGGGGATGTTACAGTGGTGTCACGAATCTGTAACGCAGCCGCCCTTGCTGGGGCCTCCCCGCTCTGTTACCTTTCGGCGCGGGATTCGGCGGCCGCTCGAAGGCCGCCGCCCGGCTGGTAAGGAGGTTGGGCTATTGGCGGCGAGGCGAGTGCGCTGGTCAACGATGGGAGTCGCTCTCGGCCTTCTCAGCGTTGGATCCACGCTCATCACCTCCCCTAGCCAGGCGGCTTCTGAGGGGCGCTTCCTGCACAGCACCGAGGCGGGTCACACTCGCCTCGCCCCCTGGCCGTCCACGGGGAGCGATACGCCAGACCCGAGTAGCATCACGCACAGGCTACGGACTGGGCGAGGGGCCGAGGGGCTCGTCGCCCAAGTCGTTCCAACCCCGATGGCCTTCGCGGCCAGCGGGACCGACCCACGCGGACCCATGCCCCCGCAGACCGTGGTATCCCAGGCGGCGTCAGCAGGCGCGCAGTCAGTCATTGCGGCCCCGGTACCTACCCTGGGGCCCACCGCCCCGGCGCCGGCGGCGAGCGTCATGTTGAACAACACCGTGGCTGGGGCCGCGCCCGCCCTCACGACTCTCTCGAACACGACCACGACCGCCGCCATGGGGCCGGCGGCGGTGCAGCCCGGGGCGGCGGGGAACACCGGCACGACCGCGACAGGGGCTGGCGCGGCGCCCGCCTCGCTGACGGGTGCGATCGGCTCGCCGTCCGGCCCGGTGCCGGTCCTGGCCAGCACGGGCTCCACCACGAGTGCGGCGGGCGGCTCCACGGGCAGCGCACGACTCCTGCCCAACTTGCCGGCCTCGCCCAACCAGGCGCGGCTGGTGGCCATCGCCCAGGCGCAGCTTGGCGCGCGCTACACTTGGGCCGGGACTTCGCCGGCCACGGGGTTCGACTGCAGCGGGTTCGTGTACTACGTGTACAACACGTTCGGTTACCCGTTGGAGCGCACCATGGCGGAGCAGTTCGCCGCGGGCCGGCGCGTGCGCATGGACGAGCTGCGCCCTGGCGACATCGTGTTCTTCGCTGACACCTACACCTCGGGCCTATCCCACAACGGGATCTACATCGGCGACGGCAAGTTCATCCACGCCGTCGACGAGTCTACCGGCGTGGCGATTACCCCGCTCAACTCCGCGTACTGGGAGCAGCGGTACGTCGGCGCCGTGCGCATCATCGACTAATTGCTACGGCACGACCCCGGCTACTGCCGAGCGGGCGCGAGCCTCTTCACTGGGGCTCGCGCCTTTCCTTTGGCGACCCGGCGCACCACCCCGGCACTCGTCCCGCCGCCGAGCTTCTCGGATTGGGCAGTATAATGAGCCGTGCTCGCGCTGCTGGCTAGCAGGATGCCGCGGGGCAGCGACGCAGGAGGGGCCATGACGCTGAAGACGGTGGGCATCGTCAGCACGGGCGATATGGGCCATGCGATCGCACGGGTCTTGCGCGCGGGCGGCTTCCGCACGGTCACCTGCCTGCAGGGCCGCAGCGCGCGCACCGCACGGCTCGCGGAGGCGGCGGGCTGCGAGACCCTTCCGGACCTAGCGACCCTTGTCGCGGTCAGCGATGTGGTGCTGTCGGTGGTCCCGCCGGCGTCGGCACGCGAGCTAGCCGCTCAGATGGCTGCCGCGCTGGAGCAGACGGGCGCCCAGCCCCTGTTCGTGGAGTGCAACGCCATCGCGCCGCAGACGGTACGTGAGATCAGCGAGTTAGTGTCGGCCGCGGGTGGCCGGTTCGTCGATGGCGGGATCATCGGGCTGCCGCCGCGGGCACCGAGCACCCGCACGCGGCTGTACGTCTCGGGGCCGGAGGCCGAGGCCGTGACGGCGCTGTCGGTGCCGGGGCTGACGGTACAGGCGATCGGGCCTGCGATCGGGCACGCCTCGGGGCTGAAGATGTGTTATGCCGCGCTCACCAAGGGGCTGTGCGCGCTGGCCACAGAGCTGCTGGTGGCGGGCGCGCGGATGGGGCTGTCGGACGCGCTGCGGGCCGAACTCGAGCGCAGCCAGGGCGACCTGCTGGCCTGGATCGAGGGCGCGGTGCCGCGCATGCCGCCCAAGGCGTATCGCTGGGTGGGGGAGATGGAGGAGATCGCGGCCACCTTCGCCCATGTGGGCCTCACGCCGCGCATCCTCGAGGGGGCCGCAGACCTGTACCGCTTCGTGGGGGAGACACCGCTGCGCGAGGAGACGCCGGAGCAGCGCCAACGGGGGCAGACGCTGGAGGAGGTCGTCGCCATTCTGGCGAGCACGCAGGCCAGCGTCAGTCCTAACGCCGCGGCGCGCGGCAGGCCAGCCGGCTAGGCGACCGCAGGCGCCGCACGACTCACGGGCGAAGAGTCCATGCCCTCCCACAGTGTGGGGTTGGCGATGACATGCAGCGCCCGCGGGACGACGCGGAAACTCACTGGCGTGGTGCCGATCGACTGGATGTCGGCGTGGGCGGGCAGCGGCCGGCTGGACGCGATGGCGATCGTGCGCCCGCGGAACTGGCGAACGCGGGGATGATACGGGCGCTGGCCGCGCAGGATCTGGAATCCGTAGCGGACCAGTTCCAGCAGCGTGAAGCGATCGAACACCTTGACGTCCAGTCGCGCGTCGTCGACCTTGGCCTCCGGCGTCAACTCCACGGCGGGGCCGAAGTAGGGCGTATTTGCTACCACTACCAACAGCGCCGGCAGCGTCTGCACCTCCCCATCGACGCTGATCGTCACCTTCATGGGCCGATACCGCAGGGCGACACGGAGCAAGTCGCGCAGCGACGTCCACTGGCCGCGGTCCAACTGCTGGGTGAGCGGGTAGAGCGCGGCGTCCAGGCCGACGCCCGCGTACTCCAGGAAGTAGTGGCCGTTCGCTTCTCCGACGTCCATGCACAGCAGGCGACCGTCGGCGATCAAGCGAGCCGCCTCGCGGAGATCGCGTGGGATGCCCAGCGTCCGGGCGAGGTTCATCACGCTGCCCAGCGGCATCACCCCCAGCGTCACCGGCGTGCCGACCAATCCCCGCGCCACCTCCTCCACCGTCCCATCGCCGCCCGCAGCGATGACCAGCTCGTAGCCCTCCGCCACGGCCCGCCGAGCGAATGCTGGCGGATCCGCGGGGCCACGCGTGAGCCAGACCTCGGGCTGCACCCCGACCGCGTGCAGGGCCGCAATAGCGTCATCGACCGTGCCGGTGTTGGTCGGGAGGCCGGCCTTGCGTCCCGCGCCGGGGTTGCCGATCAGTACCGTGCGCATGTGTCCCCGCTCTCTGCGACCATTGCTGCCTGCTGTGCACGAAGCGTGCCGGGGGGACGCGTCGGCCGCCAGGGATGCTACAACGTGTGCAGGTTCGATCGAGGGAGTCCGTGTGGATCTGACCGATCCGGCGCTCCTGGTGGCACTCGTCCTGGGCATCCTCCTCGTGGTGGTGTACGCGCGCCTGCAGCCGCCGCCGCGCCCACTGCCGCGCTGCCAGCGCTGTGGGGTGGAGATGGAACGCGGTGAGCAGATCGTCGACCCGGAGCATCCCGAGCACCGGTTCATCCCGGGCGTGCGCGAGGCATGGTTCACCTGCCCGCAGTGTGGTACGCGTCGGCAGGCGCGCTACTAGCGCGGCGCCCCCTTCACTCGCGTGCGCCGCCGCTCGCTGGCCGGTTCTGGGCGCTGGTCCCGGACGCTGCTCCACCACCCGTGCCGACCAGGGTCACGTTGCGCGAGGGGCGGTAGGTGCTCTTCAGGGTGAGGGTGCGCACGTCGCTGCCCTCGGTCACCGTGCGCACAATGGTCACGTCGAAGCCCTCGCGCGCCGTCTCCACGGCCACCCGGCGACCGGCGGGTAGGGTGGGATCCTCCTCTACAACCGGCTGCGGGTCCGGAGGAACGCGATTGGTGACCTGCGGCTCCGCGACCTCAACCGTCCAGTGCGGGCGGTGGCCGTACAGCCGGAAGGTGACCGTGCTGTCGTCGGCGAACGCCTGAATGAGGACCGCGTCGGGGGTGGTGTTGATGAACTGGAGGTCGAGGCCCGCGTCCTCGTCCACGGTGGCATCCAGGCCGACAACGCCCCGCGAGGTGTAAGCAGGGATCCAGTAGAGGTGCCAGTGGCGCTCCTCCAGCCGGTAGCCGGCCCAGAAGAAGGCCTGGAACAGCGTCGTCGCGACCTGGCAGATGCCGCCTGCTACCGATGGGACCGTCCGCAGGCCGCCGCCCTCGCTGGTGATGCCAAAGCCCCACTGGAACCCCGTGTCTAGCGTCGTGGGGCCCACCTCCCGGTTGAACGAGAAGCGCCCGCCGGGCGGCACTACGGTGCCGTGCAAGCGCTCGGCCGCGAGTCGGATGTTGTGGGCCTTCTCGGGGATCGCGCCCGCGAACGACGTGCTCGCCTCCTCGATCAGCTCGCGGAGCCCGAGCGCCGCGGGGGCGTCGCCGACCGTGGGCGCCACGGTCTGGACGGGCAGCGCCACGGTGCGCTCCGTGCTGGCCGCGCGCTCCTGGACGAGCGGCACGGCGGCCTCGAGGTCGAGCTGGCGGCCGGGCTGCGACGCGCGGAGCAACCGTGGGCTCCCCCCGTTCCAGTCGAACCGCGCGTTGATCACGGGCTGATCGATCTCGGCGGCGATCGCGCTGAGGCGGCGGCGCACGGCGTCGGCATCCAGGCGCGCGGTCATCGGCTCGCCAGCCCCCCCGGAGAACACCAGCCAGTCGGCCAGCTCGGCGGGCTCGACCCGCCACTGCTGGCCGGCAAATTCCAGCACCAGCGGGCCAGCCAGCACGCGCTCGGTGTACTCGCGCGCCTCGCGCCGGAGCGCATCCGAGATCGCCGGCTGCTCCTGCGCCAGCGGCAGGCGGATCTCGCGGCTACCCACGCGCCGCGCTTCGCGCACGGCCGTAACGGCCTCCGGCACCGCAAGCGTCTGGCCGACCTGGGAGGCGGTGTACTGCACGGTGCCGTCTGGCAGCACCAGTAGGCGGGCGTCATGCGCCGGCCGGTTCACCGCCTGCGCGAGGCCCTCCAGGTAGGCCGTGAGGGCCGCCTCGTCGAAGCGCTCGCCGGCGCTCAGCTCCACCCCGTTCCTGATCGCGCGCCACTGCTCGCGCAGCCGGCGGAGCGGATCGCCGCTGTGCCCCACCGCCATCGCCGCGGCGGCCAGGTCGCCGGGTGAGAGCCGAAGCCCCAGGTCTCGCCAGGTGGCGGTGCGCGTCGTCTCACCGGCCACGAGGGTAACCTGCTCGTCGAGCAGGGCCGCGGTCGGAGCCGCCAGCAGCGCCTCCACCTCGCTGGCCTGGCGCCCTCCGAGATTCACACCCAAGGCGCGCACGCCCGGAAAGACGCGCTCCGCGTACGCGACCTGCCAGCCCGCCACGACGCCCAGTGCCAGTAGGAGGCCCAGCGCCAAACCGATCAGTAGGCTCCGCATCTCCGCGTCCTGTCCGCTTCCCCTTGCTCTAGTGCAGCGTGCGCACGCCTCCCGACGCTGCAGGGCGGTCGCTACGGCGCACAACAGATACACTGTACTATGCTGGTGGCGGAGGCCGGCAGGTTTCTGGCCCGGACCGGCAGCGCGGCCCGCCCCGGCCTGACCCGCTCATGGCGAACGTGGCCTCCCGCACGGCTATGGCAGAGCGGGCGATGCTAGCGGTCGGAACCCGGCCTAGGGAGGAGGAGCCAGATGGACTCGCGGGGGCAGCGACGACGCCTGGCGCGACGCGGCTTCCTACAGCTCACTGCCGGGGCCACGGTGGGACTCCTGGCCGCGTGTGCGAGAGGGCCTGCGGGCGGGCAGCCGGTCAACGGTGGCGCGCCGGGCGCCGCGGGACAACCCAGCGCGCAGGGCGCCCGGGAAGTGGTGCGCTGGCGGCATGCGGACGTGTCGCCGCTATTCGAGTCGGCCTTTCGCTACATGGCGCACGAGAAGGGGTTCGATCGCGACGAAGGGCTCGACGTCGAGATCTCGCACATCGCCAGTGGGACCACCATCCTCAAGGGCGTGCTCGCCGGGGAGTACGACTCGGCCGAGCTGGGCACGTCGCCGGTCTATCCCGCGGTGGCGCAAGGGGCACCGGTCAAGCTCGTCGCCTCGTTCATGCCGGGCCTGTTCTACTACTTCTACACTCGCCCGGACATCCACGACCTGCCCGATCTGTATGGGCGCAGCGTCGGCAGCGGGGAGCCTGGCGCCCTGCTACACCAGCTCGCGGTCGCGCTGTTCCTGGCGCGAGGTCTCGATCCCTCGCGCGTGGAGTTCGTCAACGTCGGCGGCTCGCCGGCAGTGTATCGTGCGATCGTGAGCGGCAAAGTAGACGCCGGCGTCTCGGGTGTGGAGTTCTACCGCGATGCCGAGCGCAACCCCGATGTGAAGCCGCTGCTGGTGATGCACGAGGCGCTGCCGCGCTACCTGCGCTTCGGGATGATCGTCCACGATCGCGTGATCCGCGAGCGCCCGGAGCAGCTCAAGGCGTTCCTGCGCGCCTGGACGCACGGCCACCGCTACGCGCTCGAGCACAAGGCGGAGACAGTGGCGCTGGCCGCCAAGATCACCGGCCTGGACAACATGGACGACCTGAGCTGGACCTACGATTGGTACCTCCGCAACAAGGTCGTCGATCCCAATGGTCGGCTACCCCCCGAATCGATCCAGTACATGCAAGAGCTGAGCGTCGCCACCGGCGCCCAGGCGAGCGTCGTGCCGGAAGAGAAGATCGTCGACCGGCGGTTCATGGAGCAGGTGCTCGCCCAGCTCGGTGAGTACACGGCCCCAGCCGGATAGCCAGGCAGACCTTGGAGGAAGTCGAGGCCAAGTATCGCGTCGCGGGCCCCGAGGCGCTCGCCGCGCTGCGCGAGCGCCTGGTCGCGCTCGGCGCGGTATATCACCGTACCGTAGCGGAGCTGAACGTCCTCTTCGACACGCCCGACGGCCGGCTGCGCGCGGCCGATAGCGTCCTCCGTCTGCGTTGGCTTGCCGACGCGCCTGGCGCGGTGCTGACTTACAAGGGCCCGGCCCGTTGGGAGAGCGGCCTGAAGCGGCGCGAGGAGCACTCCACGCCCGTGGGCGACGGCGCCGCGATGGAGGTCATCCTGGCCAGCCTCGGCTACAGGCCCGGCGTTCGCTACACCAAGCAGCGCGAGACCTGGCAGTACGCCGGCGCCGAGGTAGCCCTGGACACCCTAGAATTCGGCACCTACTGCGAGGTCGAGGGCACAGCCCCCACCATCCAGGCGATCGCCACGGCACTCGGGCTCTCGCCCGCGCAGTTGGAGCCCCGCCCGTATCCGGCGCTCGCCGAGGACCACGCGCGCCGCACGGCGTCGGCAGGCGGCCCGGAGGAACACGAGCGGTGAGGAGCGGCAGCCGCGGATGGGGCGCGGGATAGGGCCGGGATGTCGCTGCCGCCCACGATCGTCGACAACCCCCTGTTCGCGGGGCTGGCGCCCGTCGAACGGGCGCGGCTGCTGGCCGAGCTGGAGGAGCGGCGCTACCGCGCGGGCGAGGTGATCTTCCGCGCGGGCGATCCGGCCGACGGCCTCTACCTGCTGGTCGAGGGCACGGTCGAGGTGCGCGCCGGCGAGCCGGGTGCCGAGCGCCCGATCGTGCGCTTGCGAGCACCCGACTACTTTGGCGAGCAGGCGCTGCTCACCGGCGACCCGCGCACGACCACCACGGTGGCGCGCAGCGACGTGGTCGTGGCGCGCTTGCCCAAGGCGCGCTTCGACGCCCTGCTGGCCCGCAGCCCCAGCCTGGCGCTGCATCTCGGCCGTGTGCTGAGCCGGCGGCTGGCGGCCGCCCGGCGCGCGGTGTCCGCCGCCCGCCGCGAGCTAGCTGAGCTGGTCGCCATGCGGCTGGAGGAGCTGCCACCGGACGTGCGCGATCCGCTCCGCGACGCCAGCGTGCTGCGCCGCCTGGACGCCGACGTCCTGGACGCGCTGCTCGGCCGCCACGATACGGCCGAGCTCCTCGGGCGGTTGGCAGACGAGGGCCTGGTCGCCGACACCGACGAGCCGGGGCGCTACGTGTTGCCGCCCGTGGTGGCCGAATTGCTACACGCGCGGCTGGAGCGAGAGACGACACCCGAGCAGCGTCGCAGCCTCCACGCGCGGGCCGCGCGCCTCCTGGCGGCGCGCGGCCAGTGGGCCGAGGCGGCCTACCATTACCGCGCCGCTGGCCAGCCCGAGCTGGCAGCGGCCGCCCAGAGCCGCGCCCGCGCCCTGGCGCAGGGCACGCTCGCCCCCCACAGCGCCGAGCCACCACCCCCGCTGGCACCAGCGACTGCCGAGGGAGCCGGGGAGCTCGCGCGCGCCGCCGACCGCGCGTTCCGCCTGGCCGCCAGCGCCCGCACGCTCAACGGGGCGCTCACGCCCGCGCGCCTCGCCGGACTGGCAGCCGCCGCCCTGGTCGGCGCCGCCTTCCTGCTGCTGCCCGCCCCAGCCGACCTCAGCCGCGAGGCCTGGGCGGCCCTGGGCCTGTTGGGCGTGTTCGTGCCGCTGCTCGCGTTCGAGGTCGTGCCCGACTACGTGGCGGGGCTCGTGCTGGTGGCGGCCTGGGTGCTGATCGGCGCGGTGCCCGCGCGGGTGGCGCTGGGTGGCTTCGCCACCGGCACCTGGCTGCTGGTGCTGGCGGTGCTGGGCCTCGGCGCCGCCGTGGCCAGCAGCGGCCTGCTGTATCGGGCCGCGCTGGTTGCGCTCACCCACCTGCCGCCCACCCATGTAGCCCAGGGGATCGCGCTGGCCGCGCTGGGGCTGTTGTTCACCCCCGCGATGCCCAATGCCACGGCGCGGACCGCCATGGGCGCCCCGCTGGCGGCGGAGTTGGCCGACGCGCTCGGCTACACGCCCGGCAGCCGGCCGCGCGCCGGCCTGGCAGTCGCCGCGCTGTACGGTTTCGGGCAAATGGCGGGCCTGTTCCTCACCGGCTCCTCCACAGGGCTGCTGGTCCACAGCGTCCTGCCGCCCGAGGTCCGGACGCAGATCACCTGGGGCACCTGGCTCGGCGCGGCCTGGCTGCTACATGCGGTGATCCTCGCCGCCGGCCTGGGCACGGCGCTCTGGTGGTATCGTCCGCGCCGCCAGCACCGGCTGAACCGCGACCGCCTGGCCCTCCAGTGGCGACTGCTGGGGCCGCCCACACGAGCCGAGCGGGTCGTGGGCGCCGTATTCCTGTTGGTGCTCGGGGGCTTCGTCACCCAGCCGCTACACGGCATCGATCCCGCCTGGATCGGGCTGGGGGGCCTGGCCGTACTGCTCAGCAGCGGCGCGCTCGATCAGGAGACGTTTCGCCGCAGCGTGAATTGGGCGTTCTTGCTGTATCTAGGAGTGCTGATCGGGCTGGGCGACGTGTTCGCGCACCTCGGGCTCGACACCTGGCTGGCCGGACGGTTGGGCACGCCGCTGGCCGCGCTCACGGACAGCCCGCTGGCCTTCTTGGAGGCGCTCGCAGTCGTGGGCTTCGTGGTCAGCTTCCTGGTACGCTGGCAGGCAGCCGCCGTGCTGCTGACCCTGGTGCTGGGGCCAGTGGCGCAGGCGGCGGGAATCAGCCCCTGGACCGTGGGGATCGTGGCGCTGGTGGCCACCAACCTGTGGCTGCTGCCGTACCAGAGCACGATCTACCTGGCCCTCTACTACGGTATGGGCGCCACGTACAC
>JADGHJ010000071.1 GCA_019686175.1 Chloroflexota bacterium
GGTCGGCGTTGCGCTGCGGTCCGTGACCTCCGCCGTGGTATCGTGCGGTGGGGCGGACACGGGGGTGCAAGCCACCGCGGCGGCCATCAGGAGTGCCGCGGACAGGCGGACGCTGGCCAAGTGATGGGCCTTCAGCGACTCGGCCACGCGCTGCGTGAACTGCGCCAGCCGCGCGCGGCGGTCGGGCGGTGCGGTGGCTTCCGCGTGCGTCGGCACCAACGCGGGCGGTGACGCGCCGGCGGGTGGCCGGACACGCCGCGTCGGGAAGGGAGTCGGTGATCGGCGGCGCGGCCGATCCGAGCGGCGTGCGGGCAACGGTGTGCTCCCGGCCATGAGCGTTCCCGGCAGCGATGTGCACGATCACGAGTATTGCCTCACTATAGGCGTCGCGCGCGTGGCACGCAATCTCGCGGGTGAACAGCCACGGTCCGTCGAACTGATCGCCACGCCGCGTTGCCTGCGCAGGCGCCGGGGGACGGTGTGCAACGGCCGCCGCTCCAATTCGCATCCCGCACTCGCGCCTGCCGGCAGCCAGGTGGGCGTGTGCTATCCACGGCGGAGAGCGGTCTGCTATCCTGAGGCGGGCCGGCGCGCTACGCGGGAAACAGGCCCCTGAGAGAGCGAGTATGCATCAGCCGGTCGTGGTGTTGCTGAGCGAGGTATTCCGCGGGCCGGAGGCGGAGCGGATCACCGCGGTCTCGCCGCGGGTGCGACTGGTCTGGGTCGATCGCAACGGCGAGCCTCAGGACGATCCAGCGGCAGTGGAGGTGGTGTTTCGCGCCGGCGCCCTCTCCCCGGCCGTGCTCCAGCGCTTGCTGCCCCGCTTGCCCCGACTCCGCTGGATCCACACCATGTCGGCCGGGGTGGATGCGGAGCTCGTGCCCGAGATCGTGAACAGCCCGGTGATCGTTACCCGCACGCGCGGGCTCCACCACATCCCCGTCAGCGAGTGGGTCCTGATGCAGATCCTGGCGGTTAGCAAGCGGCTGCCGGAGTTCGTGCGCGCGCAGGCCGAGCACCGCTGGCTGCCGCTCGACGTCCCAGCCAGCCTAGAGGGGCGGACCATCGGCATCGTCGGCTACGGCGAGATCGGCCAGGCCGTGGCGCGCCGGGCACGCGGCTTCGGTTTCCGGCTGGTCGGCGTGCGCCGGCGGCCGCAGCCGGCTCCCGAGCTGGATGCGCTCTACGGCCTCGAAGGCCTGCCCCAGCTACTGGGCGAGTCCGATTACGTCGTGGTGGCCACGCCCCTCACGCCCGAGACTCGCGGGCTGATCGGCGCGGTGCAGCTGCGGGCGATGCGCCCGACTGCCTGGCTGGTCAACGTCGGGCGTGGACCCGTGGTCGACGAGGCGGCGCTGCTGCAGGCGCTGGGTGAGGGCTGGATCGCCGGCGCCGCGCTGGATGTGTTCGACCAGGAGCCGCTGCCGCCGGAGCACCCGCTGTGGGGCCTACCGAACGTGCTGATCACGCCGCACAACAGCGGCGTGCGCCCGAACCAGTTCCGCGCGGAGGTCCTGACCCAGTTCGTGACGAACCTGCGGCGTTACCTCGCGGGCGAGCCGTTGCTGAACCAGATCGACAAGGTGGCAGGGTACTGATGCGCGCGCTGCTGCGCCCCCCGCGGCGCCACTGGTGGGGGATCGCCTGGCTGGCCGGCTACATCGGCACGATCTTCGCCGCGAACTGGGCTCTGGCTACCTTCGGCGTCCTACCGCTGTTCGGGCTCGCCGTGCCGGCCGGCACGCTGTTCGCCGGGCTCGCCTTCACCCTGCGCGACCTTACCCAGGATACCCTGGGCCGCGTCTGGACAGTCACCGCGATTCTCGTGGGGGCCATGCTGTCGGCGGCCGCCTCGCCACAGTTCGCGCTGGCCAGTGGCGCGGCGTTCCTGTTCAGCGAGCTAGCCGACTTCCTGGTGTACACACCCATCCGCGAGCGCCATTTCCTGGGCGCCGTGCTGCTGTCCAACACGGCCGGCTTGGTACTCGACTCGGTGCTGTTCCTCGTCCTCGCGTTCGGCACGCTCGACTTCCTGGCCGGGCAAGTAGTGGGGAAATTGAGCATGACAGCGGTGGCGGTGGTGGTGCTGGGGCTGCTACGCTGGGCGCGCCCGGCGGCCCTCCTGGAGGCCGTATGAGCAAGCCGCTATGGCGTTTCTGCTGATGTACACTACTGATATGAAACGGCTTGCGCCCAATCCCGAGACCGACGCCCTCACCGCCGAGCCGTTGCTCGCGGAGGCGGGCAAGTACCTCGGCGGGGAGGAGCTGGAGACACTCCGGCGCGCCTGTGCCTTCGCCACGCGCGCGCATGAGGGGCAGCGGCGCGCCTCCGGCGACCCCTATATCGCGCATCCTCTCGCCGTGGCGCACACCCTGGCCGAGCTGCGCCTCGACTGCGCCGCGCTCGTGGCCGCCGTGCTCCACGACGTCGCGGAGGACACCGGCGTGTCGCTCGCGGAGGTGGAGGCCGAGTTCGGCTCCGAGGTGGCGCGACTGGTCGACGGCGTGACGAAGCTGGGCAAGATGCAGTGGCGCCCGGACGAGGATGGCGACGGTCACGTGAGCCGTGCGGAGGAGACCGCGTGGGCCGAGAGCATGCGGAAGATGTTCCTGGCCATGGCCGAGGACATCCGTGTGGTGCTCATCAAGCTGGCGGATCGCCTCCACAACATGCGGACGCTGCAGTACCTGGCGCCCGAGAAGCAGCGGCGCATCGCCCAGGAGACGCTGGACATCTACGCCCCGCTGGCCAATCGCCTGGGGATCTGGCAGATCAAATGGCAGCTCGAGGACCTGGCGTTCCGCTACTTGGAGCCTGAGAAGTACAAGGAGATCGGCAAGAGCCTGAAGCTCGGCCGCCGGGCGGTGCGCGAGGAGTACATCGAGCGGGTCAAGTCGATTCTCCAGGCCGAGCTCGAGCGCCATGGCATCCAGGCCGAGATCTCCGGTCGCCCCAAGCACATCTACAGCATCTACCGCAAGATGCAGCGGCGCGGACTCGACCTCGACCATATCTACGACCTGCTCGCCGTGCGCGTGCTGGTGCGCGAGGTCCAGGAGTGCTACCACGTGCTGGGCATCGTCCACGCGCTGTGGCATCCGCTGCCGGGGCAATTCGACGACTATATCGCCAGCCCGAAGGAGAGCCTGTACCAGTCGCTGCACACAACGGTGCTGGGGCCCGATGGGCGCCCGCTGGAGATCCAGATCCGCACCTACGACATGCACCACGTTGCCGAATACGGCGTGGCGGCGCACTGGCGCTACAAGGAGGGCGGCAAGCGCGACGAGAAGTTCGACAACAAGATCGCCTGGCTGCGCCAGCTCATCGACTGGCAGAAGGACGTGGTCGGCAGCGCCCAGGACTTCGTCGACTCGCTGAAAACCGACCTGTTCCAGGACCAGGTGTTCGTCTTCACGCCGAAGGGCGAGGTGAAGGAGCTCCCGGCGGGCGCCACGCCGCTCGACTTCGCCTACCGTATCCACACGGAGATCGGCCATAGCTGCGTCGGCGCCAAGGTCAACAACCGGCTGGTGCCGCTGAACACCCAGCTCCACAACGGCGATGTCGTGGAGATCATCCGCGCCAAGCACTCGCGCGGCCCGAGCCGCGACTGGCTGAACCCCGCGCTTGGCTACCTCAAGACGGCGCACGCGCGTGAGAAGGTGCGGCAGTGGTTCCGCAAGCAGCAGCGCGAGGAGAGCATCGCCCGCGGGCGCGAGCTGGTGGAGAAGGAGCTGCACCGGCTGGGCCTGGAGAACGCGGTCAAGCTAGAGGACTTGGCGAAGACGTTCCGCTACGAGCGCGTCGAGGACTTCCTGGCGGCGGTCGGCTATGCCGATATCAACGCTCAGCAGATCGCCACCAAGCTCTCCAACGAACTGGCCCCCGTGCCCCTGCCTCCGCCGCCTGCCACGTCGCAACCGGCCGATGGGCCAGTCCGCGGGCTGCGGGTGAAAGGCGTGGGCGACATGCTCACGCGGCTGGCCAACTGCTGCGCGCCGGTGCCCGGCGACCCGGTGATCGGTTACGTCACGCGCGGGCGCGGGGTGAGCGTGCATCGCACCGACTGCCCCAGCGTGCTGCGGGAGGACGAGCCCGACCGCCTCATCCAGGTCGACTGGGGCGACGTGCAGCAGCGCGTGTTCCCGGTCGCCATCCGGATCGAGGCCTGGGACCGCGAGGGGCTCCTGCGCGACATCTCGGCGATCGTGGCCGACGAGAAGATCAACATCGCGGCCCTGAACGTGACCACCAGCCGCGAGGGGATCGCCATCGCCCATGCCACCCTGGAGGTGGACAGCCTCGCCCGCCTCAGCCGCGTGATGCACCGCCTGGAGGCCATCCGGGACGTGCTGCGGGTGGCGCGCGAGCAGCTTCCCGCCCCGCGCTAAGCTCACGGGGCACAGGGGTGCAACGTGACCTCTCCGCAGGCCTGACACTCGTAGACGATCTGCGGCGCCGGGCTGCGATCCACTAGCCCGCGTGCGCGCGCAGGCGCGCCGCACAAGGGGCAGTCGTGGACCGCGTACACCAGCTCCGGAAGCTCGTGCTCGTCGTCCGCCTCCCAGGGGAGGAAGTGCGGCACATCCTGCAGCTTCACGGCTCCCTCCTAGGCCGCGGGCGCGGCAGAGGTCAGTCGCGCGCCGAGTCAGTGTGCTGGGCCGCACCGTGCAGCGCCGCCTCGGCCGCCTGGAGCAGTTGCGCCGCCCGCTCACGCTCGGTGCAGCCGAAGTAATCGCGCTCCACGACCCGTGCATACCAGCGCTTGAGCCGCTCCAGCTCCGCCGCGTTCAGCTCGCGCTCGGCCGGCTCATCGAGTTCCAGGTGCCGGAGCAACCGTCGCCCCGCGATGATCAGTTCGCCATACTCATGCGCGCGCGCCGCTTGGTAGCGCTCGTACAGGCTGGCGGCGGTGGCGGCGTCCGCGAGCCGCGCCTCTAGCAGCGCCGCTTCGCCGTGTGCCCCGCGAATGCGCGTCGCCAACGCGGCGAGCTGCTCGCGGTGGGCCGGGGTAAACGGGAGCGCACACACCCCTTGTTGGAGGTAGACCGCCCCCAGCGCCTTGAGCTGGCGCCAGATGGCGATGCGCTCGCGCGCCGGCTCCGGCGGCAGCTTGTACACCAGCGTCAGCCACGCGCTCGCTGCAGCCGCCTCGACGCCCTGCTCCACGTCCGTCGCCTCCAGCCGGTTCGCCCCGGAGCATATCACGCTGGCAGCGCGGCCGGCACGGCAGGCAAGGGCTTGCCCCACTCCCTCCTCTGTGCTATTGTAACGATCGTAACATTGCAACTACATCGGCAAGGAGGAGGGTGATGGTTGCTACCGCTCAGTCCTTCCGCGCCCAGCTCGAAGAGGCTGTTCGCGGCGGTCACAGCCAGCTGCATCCGTTCACCGAGGCCTGGGTCAACGGGGCGCTGTCGCGGCGCCAGCTTGGGGAGTGGGCCCGCCAGCACTATCACTACGTCGGCCGCTTCTCCCAGTGGTGCGCGCTCGTCTACGGCCGCTGCGCCGATCAGGAGGCCCGCGACTTCCTCCTGGAGAACATGTGGGAGGAGGAGATGGGCACGCGCCACTCCGACCTGCTGATCCGCTTTGCGGAGGCTTGCGGCTTCACCCGCGACGACGTGCTCAATGTCGAGGTGCTGCCGAGCACGCGGGCACTTACGGCCTGGTGCTATGAGGTGGCTACCGCGCGCAGCTTTCTCGAGGCGGCTGCAGGGCTGCTAGTCGGCCTCGAATCGCAGACCCCGGGCATCTACCGCCGCAACACGCCGCCGTTGCTCGAGAAGTACGGCTTCACCCGCGACGAGGTCGAGTTCTTCCTGGTGCACCAGGTGGCCGACGAGGACCATGGCGAGCGCGGCTACCAGATCGTCATGCGCCACGCTACCACCCCCGAGCTGCAGGACCTGGCGGTGCGCACGGTGCGGGAGGCCACGGCCATGCGCTGGCAGTACATGAGCGGCCTCTATCGCCGCTTCGTGCTCGGTGAGGAGCGCCTGTAGTGGAGCCGGCCCCGGTCCTGCTGGGCAGGGGGGGCTGAGCGGGCGGCGGCCGCCACGCCTCCGCCGGGCCACATGGTGGTGGCTCGCCGCATGGCTGCCGGGCCGCCCGCGACCACCACGGTCGCAGAGGAGGATGGAGCGTGATCACGGTCAAACGGCTGCAGCTCGCCGATGCCCTGCTGATGATCCAGGCTGCCGAGCGCCGGGCAGCCGAGCTGGGTGTGGCACAGACCATCTGCGTGTGCGACGACGGCGGCCATCCGATCGCGCTGCATCGGATGGATGGTGCACGGATCACGGGCGTCGAGATCGCCATGGCCAAGGCGTTCACCGCCGCCGGGCATCAGCGGCCGACCCATGCGTTCAACCAGCCGGGTGGGCCCGCGCTGCCGGGCGGTGAGGCGTTTGGGATCCACGCCATGCACCCGGGCCGGTTCGCCATCTTCGTGGGCGGGTTTCCGATTCGCGTCGAGGGGCAGGTGGTCGGCGGGATCGGCATCAGCGGCGGCACGGGCGAGCAAGACACCGCCGTGGCAGAGGCAGCGCTCGCAGCTTTCGAGGCCGCGCTCCCACACGAGCCGGCGTATCACGACGGTGCCGGGAGTTGACTGCGGCGGCGTTGCCCTCCGTGAGCGCCCCGAGATGGCGGGGCAGCGGAGGTAGCAGCGCCCCGTGAGGTGGGAGGAAGATGATGTACCCTCTGCGCTCCCTGGGAACTCTCGCCCTGCTCTGTGGCCTGCTGCTAGGCTGCGCGCCCGCACGCTCGGCTGGTCCCCCATCGGGGGCTGACAGTCGCGAGGCGGCGCCCGCCGTGGCTCGCGCCGCCCCGGCCGCGACGCTCGCCCCGCTAACGCCCCCAGTGCCCGTGCGTCTGGGCATCAAGCTCGGGGCCAGCATGTCCGATGCGGGTATCTACATCGCGCAGGACCGCGGCTACTTCCAGGAGCAGGGGCTCGAGGTCGAGTACATCAACTTCGACTCCGGCTCGCGCATGATCGCGCCGCTGTCCTCCGGCCAGATCGACGTGGCGGCGGGCGCCACCAGCGCCGGGCTGTTCAACGCCTGGAACCGCGACATCCCCATCAAGGTGGTCGCGGACAAGGGATCGCAGCCGCCCGGCTTCGGCTACATGGCCGTGGTTGTGCGCAAGGACCTCATCGACAGCGGCCAGGTGCGCGACTGGGCCGACCTGCGCGGGCTGACCATTGCCGTGGTGTCGTTCGGCATCACCGACCACCACACGGTGGCCAAGGCGCTGGCCCTCGGCGGCCTCAGCCCGAGCGACGCCCAGCTCGTGGAGATGCCGTTCCCGGACCAGATGGTCGGCCTGCGCAACCGCTCGCTGGACGCTGCATTGGCCATCGAGCCGTTCATCACCAAGATGGTGGATGACGGCATCGCCGTGCGCTGGCGGGGTAGCGACGAGATCTACCCGGAGCAGCTTACCGCGGCCATTCTCTATAGCCCCACCTTCGCCCGCACGGAGGCCGCGCTGCGCTGGATGATCGCCTATCTCAAGGGCGTGCGCGATTACAACGACGCCTTCCAGCGCAACCGTGGCCGTGACCAGATCATCGAGATCCTGACTCGTAACATCAAGGGGATCGACGCCGCGACATACGCCCGCATCGTGCCACCGGGGCTCGACCCCGACGGTCGCTTCAACCCCGCTAGCGTGGCGGCGGACGCCAGCTTCTACTATGAGCAAGGCCTGCTCAAGCAGCCGATCGATGTGATGCAGCTCATCGACCTGTCGTTTGCTGAGCAGGCCGCCGCGTACCTTGGTCCGTACCGCGAGTGACCGCACTCGGCTGACAGGAGGCGACCACGGCTCCTCGCACCGCTCGCGCGGGCCACGATGCCTCCGACGTCAGCGAGCGACGAGCTGCACGTCGGTGATCAGGGCGTCGAAGTCGTGGCCCGCGCCCAGCACTTCGAGTGCGTAAATGGTGATGGGGCGCGGCTGCAGCTCCGCCAGATCGACCTCGAACCGCACCCAGGTGTCGCGAGGAATCTGGCTGCCGCGCTCCACCGGCCGCTCCTCGGGGTTCTGGTAGTAGAACCCGTGGACCCACGTGCGCCCGTTGCCCGCAGCGTCGCGGTAGTGCAGCCGCAGCATGGCCGGGTACTCGGTCCCGAGGTAGCCGCCCCCCGAGAGGCTTGCCTGCCGGACCCGGATGAGGGCGGACAGGCGCACTTCCGGATACACGGCCACATCGGCATGGATGGTCTGCATCACCCCGGTCTCATTGTGCGTCTGGAGCAGGCTCTGCCGTGACACGCGCAGGGCGGTGGTCAGTTGCCCGCCCACATCGGTGGTGACGATCTCGCGCTGGCCGCCGCGGTCGAGGCGCGGGGTGCGCTCCAGCTCATCATGCGGCTGCCAGCCCGCTAGGCCGTCGCTGAAGTCGCCATTGCGCACCAGGTTCGGCGCTCCATCGTACGGCCCCTCGGCGGGGGCGCCGGCTGCCAGGTGGATCCGCTGATCGGCGCGGAGTGGGTGGATGTCCGCCCCCACGCTCACCCGCGCCTCGCCTCTTCGGGCTAGGGCGAGCGCCGTGCGCCCTTGGACCGCGACCACATAGTCGCCCGGCCCCATCGTCACTGTGCCGTACGGTGTCTCGACACTAGGCGGACGCGCCGTGTCGGCCACGATCTCGAATCGCACCGCGCCCGCGGTCTGCTGGAAGCCGACGCGCGCCACCTCCGGATTGAAGCGGCCGGCGCGCAGGTCGCGGACGCGCAGGCGCACGCCAGGCCCGAGGTACAGCGTGCCCGTGCCGGGCAGTGCGAGGGTGGCCAGCGCGTTGTCGGTGACCTCGAGTGTGTCGCCCTCGAAGATCGGCATGGCGTCGCGCGCTGGCTGGAGTGGGGCGCCCTCGCGCTCGCGGAACAGGACGATTCCTTGTGTCAGATAGAGCGTCGCCGGGGCGGCCACCGTCGCGGTGTGGAACCACTGCACCGCACCGACCGCCGTGCCGATCGCCAGGACGAGCCAGACCCCGAACGCGACGGTGAGTACTCGCCAGGCCAGCCGCTGGGCCTCCTCCGGTGTCCGCGTCGCCCGTGCCTCTGCCGCCGGGAACGCGTGGTGCGCGTCGCGAAGCGGCGGGGCCGCGGCCGACAGGGGCCGCTCGGCCTCGCGATGGCCTGCCAACTGACACTCCCGCTCGGATCGCCTCCTGCCCGCCTGGGCGGCGTGCCCGGCGCCCCCCCCCCATGGGGGCACCGCCGCGACACGATGGCGCCGGCTGCGAATGCTACGGCGCTCCCGCAGCCGTGTCAAGCGCCAGCGCGCTCGCGGTCGAGCAGCGCGAGCAAGTGCTCGGCGGCCACTGTGGCGCCGTCGAGCGCCGGCACGTGCCAGGGCCGGTCGAGGGCCAGGAGGCGATCCAGGTAGGGGCCTACCTCGCCGGCCAGCAGCGCCGTACGCGGCAGGTGCAACGCTGGCCCGCTAGCCTCGAGGGCGGCCACCAGGATCGGGTACTCCGGAAACGGCCCGCGGTCGGTGTACAGCACGGGCGTGCGGGCGGCCAGGCAGTCCGCCACGATCCCGTAGCCCGGCTTGGTGATCACTACGTCGCACGCGCGCACCAGCTCGTGATAGGCGGTCTGGTGCGCCGGCAGGACGCGCAAGTTTGGGGGCGGGGCATCGCCCGGCGCCTCGGTGGTGACGAACAGATAATCGGGCCAGGCGGCGAGGCGCCCGTAGGGGAAGCGCTCCAGCCCGATGCCCCCGAAGCTGAGCAGGACGCAGGGGCGATCCAGCGGGAGCCCGAGCTGCCGGCGGTAGGCGGTGCGCGGACGGGGCGCGACTCGTGCGACCAGGGGGATGTCCACCCGGCGCGGGAACACGCTCAGGTCGCCGTGAAACGGCAGGCGCAAGAGCAGCGCGGCGCTCCGGTACGTCGCGCGGGCAGCCTCCGCGAGGGCGGCGAACTCCGGCCAGGTTGCGGCGTAGCTGGCGTAGATCCAGTCCCAGGAGAAGTTCGTCAGGCCCACGGCGGGCAGGCCCGCGGCGGCGGCGGCGGCAAACGCCAACGGTGGGATGTCACCTACTACGAGCGCGGCGTTCACCTGGCGGAGATAGTCGACCTCCGCGGCGACCCGCGCCGACCAGGTTGCCCGGAATGCGGCCGCGCGCGCCAACGTGCCGGGAAAATCGATCGTCACGCTATCGTGCTGCGCCAAGCCGAAATCGGCCGCGAGCTCGGTATAGCGCACCCCTGGGGGGAAGAGCCAGCGGGGCGCCGCCGCCCGCACATGCAGCGCCAGTGTCGGCGCGCGGCGCCGCAACACGTCCAGCACCAGCGCCGAGCGTACCGCGTGCCCATAGCCGTGGGCTGAGACGTACCACACCAAACTGTGCATCGCCCCGCTCCGGTCGTGGCCCGAGAGTCAGTCGACAGGGGCCCGCACTGTGAGCAAGCGCGTGGCCAGGCCACGCCCGACCAGCGCCGCGCAGACACTGGCCTGTGCGCCGGGTGCGGGCAGGCGGAGGTGGCGGCAGATCCGCAGCACAGCTAGGCCCGTCGTCACCAGACTACTGCATCGGCAGGCTGCCTCACATGGGAAGGCGGGCGAGCGGGCACGAGCCGAGGCGACCAGCGTCGCCTCGCCCAAAGGACCGGCGGGGCACGGTGGGGCTCTCTGCACGGGGCTGGTCGGCGGACGGGGCGTTCACCATAATGGTAAAACCAGGCGAAGCCGTGGGTGGTGGTCCCATCAACCAATATCAGGCGCGTGGAGGAGCGCATGAGTGCCCCGGTCAAGCTGAGCTACCGTAGCGAGGTTATCGGCAGCCTGCTACGTCCCGAGTACCTGAAGGAGGCCTTCCGCCGCTTCGAGGCCGGGGAGATTCCGGAGTCCGAGCTAGTAGCCGCGCAAGACCGTGCGGTGCTGGAGGCGATCGCGCTCCAGGAAAGCGTCGGGCTCGACGTGATCACCGACGGCGAGATGCGGCGCCAATTCTGGTTCGACCCGCTCACGACCAGCCTGGCGGGCTACGACCCGAAGGCGCCCGCGCCCGCAATCTTCACCGCGGGCCAGGCGCCCGCCCAGCAGTTGCCCACGCTGCCCGCCGTGACGGGCCGCCTGTCGCTGAAGAGCAACCTGCCGTTGCGCGAGCTGACGTTCCTGCGCCAGCATACCTCACGCCCGGTGAAGGCAACCCTGCCGAGCCTGAGCTATGCCAGCGTGCTGTACGTGCCCGGGGTGTCCGACCGCGCCTACCCCGACCGCGATGAGTACATGCAGGATGCGGTCCGCCTCACGCGGCAGATCGTGCAGCAGCTCGTCGACAGCGGGGTCAACTATATCCAGCTCGACGCGCCGCGTTACACGCACCTGGTGAGCGAGACGGGGATCGAGAACTTCCGCCGGCTCGGTCTCAACCCAGATACCTGGCTCGGCGACATGATCGCGTTGGACAACGCGCTTATGGCCGATTTCCCCAACGTCACCTTCGGGTTGCACTTGTGCCGCGGCAACCATCGGAGCATGTGGTCGGTAGAGGGGGGCTACGACGCGATCGCCGAGCAGCTATTCACCACCATCAAGGCCGAGCGCCTGCTACTGGAGTACGACACGCCGCGCGCCGGCACCTTCGCGCCGTTGCGGTTCGTGCCCAAGGACAAAGTGGTGGTGCTGGGGCTGATCACGACCAAGGAACCGGAGCTGGAGAGCGCCGACCTCCTCAAGCGCCGGGTGGAGGAGGCGTCACAGTACATCCCGCTGGAGCGCCTGGCGCTGAGCCCGCAATGCGGCTTCGCTTCGACGCTGCCGGGCAACCTCATTACTCCCGAGGTCCAGCGGGCCAAACTAGAGCGGTTGGTCGAGGTGACCCGCTCCATCTGGGGCTAGCGCGTATACTCCCGGAGGCGCTACGAAACGTTAGCGGTTCCTATCGCGCGGGGAGGTCTGTAGAACGATGGCTGTCCAGGTTGGTGAGCCGTTTCCCGCGTTCGCCGGCCCGACGCACGAGGGCCGGACGCTGGACCTGAGCGAGTTCCGGGGCCAGAAGAACCTGGTGATCTTCTTCTTCCCGAAGGCGAACACGCCCGGCTGAACGATCGAGACGACCGACTTCGGTCGGCGCGCCGGCGAGTTCGCCGCGCTCAACACGCAGATCGTCGGGGTCAGTGTGGACGATCCGGCGGAGCAGCAGAAGCACGCGGTCGCCTGCGGCGCCAACTTCCCGCTGCTGTCCGACCAGGGCGGCAAGCTGGCGCAGCAGCTCGGCATCCTCAGCGACCGTGGCGTGGCCAAGCGCACGACGTACGTGGTCGACAAGAACGGCATCGTGCGCAAGGTCTTCCACGATGTCAAGGTCGACGGGCACACGGGCGAGGTGCTCGCGGCTGTGCGAGAGCTGAGCTGACACCCGAGTCACGAGCGTCGGTGGCAGCGAGAGGCGAGGCGATGACACGGATCTTGTTCGTGGCCACGGCCGGCACCGAGGACCCCAACCGGGCGACGTTCCCTTACTTGATGGCGCGTGGCGCCCTCGAAAATGGGGACACGCCCGAGCTACTGCTCATGGGGGAAGCCACCGATCTCATGCGTCCGGGCGTGCTAGAGAGCATCTACGCGGCGGGTCCACCCCCGCTGCGCGAGATCTTCCCGGACCTGGCCGCCGCGGGCGTACCCATCTACATCTGAACGGGATGTGCTCGGGCCCGTGGGGTCACCGAGGAGCATCTCGCGGCGCGGGGCGCCCAGTTCGTCGATCCGCGGGGCGCCGCCGCACGGATGACCGCTGCTGAGCGCACGGTCGTGTTCTAGCAGCCAGTGGCGGGTGGGTGGCGGCGTGGTCTCTGCAGCCGCCACCCAGCCCCGAGCGACACATCGCTCGCCGGTTAGGGCGCGCCCCCGGCGGCGCCGGTGAGTCGCGTGTCCACGATCTGCGCGAGTTGCACCGCCTCGTTGAGCGGGGCGTTCGCGCTCGTGCTGCTCACCGTGACCCCGACGACCGCGGGCCCACGCCGAAAGACGACCACCGCCCGGCTGCCGCTGAACGGCCCAGCATTGAAGCTGCTGGTGTAGCCGCGGCCCTCCTCGCCGACGGGCAGCGGCCCTTGCTCGATCAGCCCGCCGAACAGCCCCTGTGTACTGCGCACGAAGTCGTTGAAGCCGGTGGCCGGATCCGACGGCAGGGCCACGACATTGACCACCTGCACGATCGCCTCGCTGCCGACGCGGAAGGGGTCGGCGACCTCGAAGAACACTTCGTAGCCGGGCCCGCCGCCGCGGGAGACCGTCCCGCTCCGGGCCAGCCGCAAGTCCCCCGGTACCTCGCTCGCGGTGAGCACCAGGCCTTGCGGGTCGAGTCCCTGGGCCTGGACCACGCTGAAGCTTGGCAGCCATGAGACGACCAGCGCTAGAGCCGCTAACGAGAGAATGAGAAACCGCATCGTCGCCCTCCCGTCCCTTCCTGCACGGCAGACCGCCGCGCTGTGCCTTCGCGGGCATCCTGTCCGTGCCCAGTGTACGGGCTGGCGCGGTAGGTCCCCTATTAATTCGCTCACCGCCTGGGGGTGAGGGCCCACACATCCCGTGGCGCGTGCCGGCCTGCTATCCTCCCGAGAGGCGGGGAGGAGGCGATGAGCTGCTTAGGCGTGGTGCTAGTGACCATGGGGCTGGTCCTGCTGGTGATCGCGTGGCAGGGCGGGCGCTCACTGCTGCTGGCCCTGGGCAGCCTGGCCTACGTCGCAGTGGGGTGCTGGGTCTTGGCCCACAGCCTGCGGCGGACCCGCTTGCCCTAGTCGGTCCGGCCGAAGTGCCCCTCGGGCAGCTCGACGAAGGTCCCACTGCCTTCCACCGTCCGACTGCCATCGGGCAGGGCGAGCCAGGCCCGCAGCATGTACTTGCGGCCCTCGCACTCGAGCACCTCAGCTACCGCGCGCAGGGGCGTCTCGATCGGCGTGGGCTTGCGGAAGACCACCTCCAGGCGGCCCGTGACTGCGAACACGCCCTGCGCCCACAGCGCGTGGGCCATCACCTCGTCGAGCATGGCGGCCAGAATGCCCCCCTGCACCAAACCTCGAAACCCCTGATGCTCCGGCCGCGCGACGAACTCGGCTTCCACTCCCTGGCCGGTGCGGCGAAACCGCGGGCGCAGGCCGAACGGGTTCTCGGTGCCGCAGCCGAAACACCATTCGGAGCCTGGCACCGGGGTGGCCAGGCGGTCGTCCGGGGTGGTCATCGCTGGCTCCTTCGCGCGCCCCCCCGACGGCCGCTCGCTGGCAGACACCCTATCGCCCCCAGACCGGCCCGCTGGGTCGCGCGGCAGCTGTTATCTCGGCATCGTGCTGTTCAGCCACAGGGTGCCGATGAAGTAGCCGATGGTGAGTCCGGCCACGACGATCACCGCCCAGCGCAGGATGGTGATCCAGCGGCGCCGGCTCGCCCGGGCCCAGCCAGTCGCCGGCGGCGCCGTCACGGCCCGTTCGCGCTGCTTTGGTAGCTCGCTGGAGCGGCCACCGGCGCCCGTCTCGGCCGGGACGGGCGGCGCGCGGGTCGCCGCCTCGGGCGCGCGCGGGACCCGTGCGGCGAGCAAGGCCACGATACGGTCAGCAGCCGTCTCAGCCGATATCGAGCCTGGTAGGATCGTTCGCGGTCCCAGGGGGCGGATCGGCAGCGCGGCGGGCTCGGGCACGTCGATGAGGACCAGGGGCACCGTCACGGGCTGGGAGTCGGTGGCGCGCCCTTGGCTCTGCCCGAGCGCCACCAGCACGGTGCAGCGGCCGGCGGCGCACTCCGCGAGGCCGCGTCCCAGGTCGCGGAACACCGCTACGTCAAGCCCGCGGGCCTCCAGCTCCGTGGCCAGCTTGAGGAGCCGCATGGTATCGGTGCCGACCAGGATCGCGCGTTCCCCCGCTGCTGTCGTGCTCATGCTGCTCCCCACCGCGTGCTCCCGCCCTGTCGTATTGTACCTGTGGTCCTAGTGGCCCGGGGCGCATCGATACAGTGGAGGCTCAGCCGGCGGCCGCCGGACGGGCTGTCCGATAATCGGGTATCGCGGGGTCGTACTCCAGGTGGCAGCGCGGGCAGCGCAGCGCGGGTGCGCCGGCTGGACCGGTCACCGCCTCGAGCCGCTGGCCGCACACGCACACGAACCCGACCACCCGCGCCGGGTTGCCGACGACCAGCGCATGGGCCGGCACGTCCCGGACGACGACGGCACCCGCGCCCACGAACGCGTAGGCCCCGATAGTCACTCCGCACACGATGGTCGCGCCCCCCCCGATGGTGGCGCCGCGCTGCACCCGGGTGGGTACCACCTCCCAGTCCCCGGGCCCGACCTTCCGGCCCTCCGGCGTGAGCGCACGGGGGCGCAGATCGTTGGTGAACGTCACGTTCGGGCCCACGAACACGCCATCCTCGAGCGTGACCCCCGAGTAAACAGAGACATTGTTCTGGAGCTTGACGCGGTCGCCCAGGACCGCGCCACCCTCCACGTAGGTGTTGCGCGCTAGCGTGCACTCCGCGCCGATCACGGCGCCCGCGCGCACCTGGGCGTGGTTCCAGATCACCGTTCCGGGGCCGATCCGGGCCTCGGGCGAGACCTCGGCGGTGGGATGAATCATTGTCCCTCCTCGCATCTGCCCCGGGGTCAGTCTAGTCCCGGGTCGTACTGCGGGCTGCGGCGGCGCCACAGTACCCAGCTGCTGGCCGCGCCCAGCGCCACGGCCACGCCCAGGACCATCCCGACCAGCGGCCCGGCCGGCAGTGGCTGCTCCCGGGGCCCATCAGCTCGCACCGGAGGGCCACCCTGGCGAAAGGCGCGCAGGATATTGGCCGTGACACGCTGAAGGCGCGGATCGACGCGCGAGGGCGCGTTCGTCCAGCGCTGGCGCACGTCGTCGAGCGCCCAGGCCCAGTCGATGGCCCCGGCCGCGAACACCATACCGCCCTGTCGGTAATAGGTGGAGTGGGAGACGGAGGGGCGCCCGTCGACCCCGATGACCGGCGACTCGGAGAGGATCACCAGGCCGGGCGGGGCGTGCCCGTTGTTGTAGGCCAGGTCGTACTCGTAGCCTACGATGCGGCTCCACGCCTGACCCGGTTGGGCGTCCGTCCCCTCGAAGATCCAGTGGTCCGCCGCCTTCACGACGTACGGGAAGTCCTCTTCCCAGGGCACCACGTTGTCGAACAACACGCCCAGCAGCGCGTTTTCAGGGCGACCGACCACTTCGTCGCGCCACCGCGCCGTGACCCGCTCGTTGTCGATGCCGAACAGCGGATCGCGCCGCGGGTCGCGGTAGCAGACCAGCACGCGATTGGGCACGCCGCTCGCGGACGGCTCGAGCCGCACCTGCCAATAAATCGCATTGCCGCCGAAGAAGGCGAGCGATAGGCGCGCGTCGCGGGCCGCTTCCCACGCCGCGCGCATTTCCCAGGTCCAATACTCGCTGTGGCCCACCGACAACAGCGCGCGCCGTCCACGCTGGTAGTTCCGGTCCTCGTGGGCATCGACATCCGTGATGTAGGTGACGTTGTACCCCTCGCGCTCGAGCCAGCGGATCATCGGGTAGTCCCAGTCGAAGAACCGCCCGGCGCCCTGCCACTGGCTGTAGGGGCGATCGAAGGAGACCTTCGTCGCGGCTGGCCCCACCGAGTTGAAATCGTACAGGCTCTTGCCGCCCCAGTTGTTGTAGGCCTGGTAGGTGTTGACCGCTACCTGGTACACGAAATCCGCGACCTGGTCGTCGTCTCGCACCACGAACACGATATAGCCGGTATCGAGACGATCGTTGGTGGCCACCAGCCGGACCAGGTACACGCCGCTCGGCCAGTTCAGCGGGATGGTCAGCGAGTACGACGGCTGCCAGTCCGCCACGATCAGGCCGGTGTCCGGATCGGGGGATGGCACGGGCTGCTGCACGCCCGGCAGCCCGTAGACGGTGTGCACGGTGCGCCCGCCTTTCCCGCCGTACCAGCCCATCCGTGAGATGGTGAGATCATACAGTGGCGTGGTGGTCGAGACGTAGAATCGGATCACACCGCCGGGCTCCACGCTGGTGCGGTCGGCATAGCCACTGATCGGCGGCGGGTCCCAGCGCTCGATCCCTTCATGGCTCGCGTCGGGCTGGTCGGCGTGCGCGGTTCCCGCTTCCGTAGCAGGGGGCGAGAGAGGCTCCCAATTGCTGTCACCGGGCAGCGCGTTCTCGCGCACGATCGGGTTGCCGACCCCGAACTCGCTGCCCGGATCGTCGAAGCGTTGACCGTTGGCGGGAGCCGGGGGCCACGCCACCAGGCTGACCAGCAGCCCCCCGACCGCCAGGACCCTGGTGAGGTGCCCTAACCGCGACGAGCCGTGGAGGCCCATTGGCGCACGCCGCTCACGCATGCGGCTCCGCACGCCGCCCCCGTGGCCACAGCCCTGCCAGGGCGGCAATGCCCGCCGCGGCGAGCGCCAGCAGCGCCGGTGGCCAGAGCAGCGTGTTCAGCGGGCCATCGCCGGCCCGCGGTAGGACCCGCGCCACGGTGAGCCCGGGGCCAGGTGCCACCGGGGGCCGCCCCGCCACCTCCTCGACCGGCACCACGGGGGGCCGAACGATGCTCGGTGGCGCCTCCTCGACCGGCGGCGCCACGACGGCAGGCACCTCGGGCGGGGGGGGGCGCCACCGCTGGCACCTCCGGCGGCGCCGCCACGCGGCCCGCCACCTGCTCCACGGGTGGCGGCACGTTGACGATCACGGGTGGCGGCTGCACGATCACGGGG
>JADGHJ010000072.1 GCA_019686175.1 Chloroflexota bacterium
GTACAGGCGAGGCGCTGAGCATTCTGGCGCGGGTCTTCTGGGGCGGGGGCACGGGGTACGCTCAGGTGTTTGAGGCACTGGCCTGGTGGCCGGCACACCGCGCTCCGGAAGCGCGGCCGATCGCGCTGCCCGCGGCGTCGCAACCCCAGCCGAACGCGCCGCGCGCGGCACCGCCCGGTGCCAGCTGGGCCGAGTGCCGGACGGAACAAGGAGAGTGCTCCGATCTCGTCGCCTCCCTGCTGCCGGGCGAGGCCGCCGTGACCGCGGCCCTGGCCCAGCGCGGCTGCCCCGTGTGTCGGCTGGTCGTGGAGGCCCGCGAAGCGTTTTACAAGCGTCTGGAGGACGCTGACACGGCCGGCCTCGCGGAGCGACTGCTCGCGGACGACGTGTTCTGTGCAAGTCACGGCTGGGAAGTCGCTCGGCGGGTGCCGGCACCCGCGCTGACGGGCTTGCTACGGCCGCCGCTGGCTAGCCGCCGGGCGCTCGTGGAGCGGCTAGTGGCAGCAGCGCGCCAGCCAGCGACGACGTTAGCGGCGCGCCGTGCCCTGCGAGCAGCGCGCGCCGCGGCGGCCACCAGCGCCCGCTGTCCGATCTGCGCTGCCGAGACGGCCGTGACCGATGCGGGCCTGCACCAGCTCCTGATCATCCTGGGGCGGGCAGAGGGGCCGGCGACTTACCGGGGCTCCGATGGCCTATGCATGCGCCACCTGCGGCCGGCCCTCGCGCGGGCGCCGACGGACCTCCTGCGCCTGCTAGTCGGCCGGGCGCTGGCGGCCCTGGAGGCGCTGCTGGCCGATATCGCCCTCTACTACCACAAGGCTTCCTGGGAGTTCTCCCACGAGCCCAAGGGCGCCGAGCAGGACGCTTGGCGGCGGGGCATTGCCCTGTGGGCCGGCTCGCGCCGCGCGGCCGGCGACGACGGGAGGTCGCCGTGAGTGCCGATCGCCCACTGTACGCGCACCTGTTCGACGGCGTGGCCACGCGCGAGGTGCGGTTGCGCCTGCTGGAGGAGACCTACGAGCAGGCCCGCGCCCTTATCGAGGCTCAGAGCTGGGCTGAGACCTGGGGCGAGGACGCCTTCTTGATCATCTTCGCGCACGGCCTCGCCTATCTTCGTGCCGAGCTCGCCCGAGAGCACGGGCCCGGCGCGGACGATATGGATGAGACGGCACGGCTGCGCGGCGAGTGGATGGCGGCCGAGGCGCAATACGCCGTGATGAAGTTTCGCGCCTATACCCTGACTGAGGAGAACCGGCGGCTGCGCTGGAGCCTCACGGCGGCGGAGCGCCAGCTCGCCCTCGCGGAGCAACGGCTGGCGCAGTTCCGCAGTGAAGTCCAGGTTCTGAAGGCCCAGCTCGCCGCGCAGCCGTCGAACGCGGCCATCTCTCCGATGTGCAGTTCGGGCGGGCCAGCGCCCGCGCCCGTGGTCGCGCCGCACGACCATCACGCCGGAGGCACTTGGCTGCGTCAGCTCTGGTGCCGGTTGACGAACCGGGCGCGCCGCTGAGCGTGCATCCTGGATACGGAGCGAGAGCCGATGTGGCAGGTCGTAGCGCTGGGCGGTCTGGTGTTCGGCGGTCTGGGCGGCACGATGGCATTCCTCATCGTCTACGAGGAGTATCGCCACCACTTCCCACCCCGAGCGGCGCGGCAGCACGCTGTCCAGGCCGCGGGCGTGACGGTCCTGTTCTTCCTGCTCCTGTCGCTGGCGATCGGGGCCGCGCTTAGCGTGCTCGCTCGTGGCGTGTAGTCCGCAGGCGGCCGCGCCAGCGGCGCAAGCCGGCGCCGGGCGTGGCGGTGGCTCGCCCAGCAGCAGGTCCGAGCAGCAGATCCGGGAAGGGTACGTGATGGAACGAGAACCGACGCTGTCCACCCTCGACGTGGTAGTCGAGGCGGTGGGCCAGGAGACGTATCGCTACGTCTACGATGCCACGGCACACGCCGTTCGACTGGCCGGCGTAGTGTCGCCCGAGGAGGATTGGCCCACCGACCTGGGCGCCCTCCCAGACACGCTGGGGCCCGACGGCCAGCCGGTCCCGGTGCTCCTTCTCGGCAGCCATCCCACCTTTCCGGGCTGCCGGGTGGCGGCGCTGCCCATTGGCCTGCTCGAAACAGGCGCCGCCGAGGAGCGACGCGTCTGGGTGCTGGCGGTGCCGGCCGCCGACCCCGCGCGCGCCGCGCTCGCCACGGATGGCGGCGTTCCGTCCGCCGTTCGGACGGCCCTGGAGAGCGCCATCCGGGACACGCTGGGCCTGGCAGGGAGCGGGCTACCGCGGTGGGGCGATGCCGCCGGGGCGATGGCGCTGGTGCGCGAGGCGAGGCGAGCGCGCCGGCTGGCGGCCGCGACGCGCAGTCATGCCGCCGCGCCCCAGTGGGAGGTGCGTGACCGGCGCTTGCGCCGCGCGACGCCGGGCGAGGCCGAGCGGCACACGGAAGCCGAGTACGCGGTGTATGCGCTGCCGTACCGCTTCCAGGAGTACGCGCGCGACTGCCTGCTGCCCAGTGAGCGGCTGCTCTGCTACGTGCAGCGCTCGCCGGTCCGCCACCGCGGCGTCTGGGGCCGCCTACGTCAGCCAGCGGCGCATGCCGGGCTGGTGGCCGTCACCGACCAGCAGGTGCTGCTCCTAGCGGACGCGATGCCGCCGGGCCACGACCTGATCTACTGGGGCTATATCGCGCGCGCTGCGGCCGTGGAACGGCTGCTAGACGCCGCGGTGCGCCGGGAGGGCCAGCTCGTGTGGTTAGAGATCGCGCTGGCCACCAGTGCCGGGCCTGGGCAGTTCCGAGTAGAGTTCGCGAGCGAGGAGGCGGCCCAGGCAGAGGAGGTGGCGGCGCTGCTACGGCGCTTCTCGCCGGCCGTCAACGCCCGGCGCCCGATGCGCCGCTATCCCGTCACGCCGCGCCATGAGCCTGCGAGTGTGGAGGCCTTCCTGGACGCGGACACGGTAGCCGGCCTGGAAGGTCAACTCGACGAGCGCCTGGAGCCTGGCGAGGTCGTGCTGGCCCGCGCTATCGCGCCGGCGCCCACCACGGACGCACCCACCCAGCTCATCGCGGTGACACCGCGGCGCCTAGTGACGATCGCGCGCGAGCCAGGCCGGCGCGGCGTCCTACCCGCCGAGATCCCGCTCAGCGCCGTGGCGGCCGTCGAGCTGCGCAACGCCCTGCTGGCCCCCCACTTCCGGCTATGGCTCGGCGGTACGGCGGCCCAGGCACCGCTCGATGTGCGCTTCCCGTATCCGGTGATACGCCCGTTCTTGACGCTGTTCCTTACAGTGCGCCAACTGCTGGCCACCCCACCGGGCGTGCCTACGGCCCCGGTGGTGCTCGACGACACCGCGACCGCGAGTGCCATTGCGACAAGCACCACCTCGATCCATTAGAGACGCGGGGCGCATCCCCACCGCACGATGAGGCTACACGGGCCCGAGGCGATCCTACCGCGCACGTTGCACCATCAGGAGGCGGACGGTCGAACGTGGTCCGCCACATCGACGTTGTACAGTGCCTCCTCCACAGTGAACACGGCCCAGGGCCGCCCGTCATCGAGCCAGGTCGAACTGCAGGTCGCCGGCAGGAGCTGTCCGCCCAACGTCGTCCAATCGCGCACCGCGTTGAGCCAGAGCGTCTTCACCCCCGTCGAGCCCTTGAAGCGCATGGCCTCCATGAGCTGCAGCCGGCCGGTGGTCGGGTCGAAGCGCACCACGAATCGCTCCCACGCCTCGCCGAAGGGCACTACCAGCAGTGCGGTGGCGGCGTCCACCGGCTCCCAGTGCACGCGCGGATCGGTGAGCAGGATCGCCGGCAGGAATGCCAGCGACTCGGCCCAGAGGCGCAGGTTGGCTCCCTGGTCGACCTGGGCGCCCTCTTCGACCCCGAAGGGTGTCTCGCCGCGACCGTGCCCATCGCGAAAGGTCTCGTCCACTTGCAGGATGGGCACGCCGAACGCCGTCAGTTGGATGTAGCTGCGGAACGCGCGCCCAGCTTCGTGGATGAAGCGGAATCGCATCGGGAAGCTCACGCCTCCACCGGGGCGCGCGGTCCCACGCCCGCTGATTACCGCCGAGGTGATGACCGGTACCCGCTCCCCGTAGAGCTGGCGGTAGTAGCGCTCCACCGGTGGGGGCAGGTTAGTCGGCATTGGCACCGTGTCCGGGGGCGCGGGGCTCGCGCGGTAGGCTGGAAATGGCGCCGGCGGGACATGCAGCGCGATCCAGCCCAACCCGAGCGCGGTCCCGAGGCCAACCGGCGCGACGGCCGCCATCCGGCCCGCGCCCCACCTGGCAGGCACGCCACCCGGCCGGAGATCATGCCACGTTCGTGCCGCCGCCATGTGAGTCTCCCTTCTGCACGCGGTCGCGGTGCACGTCTACCGCGTGCGCAGCGCAACGGGACACGGTGGGGGCTGGAGAGACCCGGGGGAAAAGCGGGCCCGTGGAACAATCTGGCAGGGGGCACGCCGTACAAGAAAAAAGGCGCACCCAGAGGGATTCGAACCCCCGACACCTGGTTCCGAAGACCAGTGCTCTGTCCGCTGAGCTATGGGTGCGCGTCCGCTGCGGGCGTCACCGCACAGCGGGTCAAGAGGGGTGAGCGAGGGGATTCGAACCCCCGATCTCCAGGGCCACAACCTGGCGCCCTAAACCGCTAGGCCACGCTCACCGTGGGGCGCCGCGAGTCCACTGACTCACCAGCACGCCTCAAATTATAGGACCGACGGTGTCGCACGGTCAACCGTCGCCCGTCGCCACGCGGCCCCGCGGCACAAGCAGCAGCCCCACGAACAGCGTGCCCAGGGGCCACAGCAGCATCCAGGGCAGTGCCGGGAACGGCGCCAGCGTCACCTGCTGGGTCGGCGTCACCTGCACGCCGCGCAACCACAGCTCGGCGTTGCCCGGCCACCAGAGGCGAAGCTGCGAGCCCACCACCTCCGAGGTGTACAACGCTAGCGTGCGCGTCCGGAACTCTCCATACGGCGCGAAGTCGGCCGGCCATAGCGTCCACTGTATGGTGGGGCGCCCTCCCGCGTCGACGACCTCCGCCCCCGCCACCGGCGCGTCCTCGCGCGTCGGCACCGCAGCCAGCTCGAACCGCGCGAGGTACCCGCTCTGCTCCGTGAGCATCACGCCGAACAGGAGATGCTGTGGACCATCGCGGCCTGGCGCCGCATAAAGCGTCGGGGGCGGGCCAGGCAGCACCTCGCCGGTGCGGCGAAGCATCCGCTCGGCCGAGAGCGTGACCGCCACGGGCGTGCTCGGCAGTAGCGGCCAGATCGGCGCCAGGGCGCTTACCAACGGCAGCCGCGGGCGCGTGTAGCTGTGCGGATACAGCTCCTGGGGGCGGCGCACCCCCTGCGCGGAGATCACCAGCGAGACCGCCAGCAGCCCCGCGCCGAGCACGCGCGCCTGCCACACACGCGCGACCACCAGCAGCAGCGGCACCGCCACGAGCGGTACCACCACCACGAGGTAGCGCGCGGGAAACGCCCACCCCTGGCCCCACTTGTGACCGATCAACAGGACATACGCGCCGACGAACAGCAGCGTCAGTGGCACCACGCGCCGGTGGCGTGCCGCGAGGGGCACCACCCCCACCAACCCCAGCCAGTGCACCGGCGCATTGGGCAGCCAGCCAACGGAGGGGTTGAGAAAGGCGCCCAGCGAGTGCATGTACAGGCTGGAGAGCGACCAGAGATCGCCCTCGGTCTCCGCGGCCCCGGTCGGCGAGGGCGTGCCGTAGAAGCGTAGGGCGAAGGCCAC
This sequence comes from Chloroflexota bacterium, assembly GCA_019686175.1. Lineage (GTDB taxonomy): Bacteria > Chloroflexota > UBA6077 > UBA6077 > JAJPHF01 > JADGHJ01. Next base: position 5,760 of record JADGHJ010000072.1, read on the forward strand.
CATGAGCCCCGCGCTCACCACCAGGGGCAGCAGCGGCAGCAGCGTGCCGGGCTTGAACAACCAGGCGACTCCCCACTCGCCACGACTCCGCGGACGCCAGGCCGCGCGGCGCCACAGCCAGTAAGCGACACCCACCAGCAGCCCCGCGCTGAGCACACTGTAGCGGGTGTGCAGCCAGGGCAGGGCCGCCGCCGCCGCGCTGGCGATCACGAGTTGCACGGGCGATGGCGGAGACGACATGAGCATCCGCAGGCCCACCACTACCAGCAACGCCGCCGGCACCTCCGGGAACAACTGGTTCGAGTACACCAGGAGCGGCAGGCAGAACGCGGTCGCCGCCCACACCGGCCAGATGTATCGGTCGGGCCCCAGCCGCGTGTCGCGCAGCAGCAGGAAGACCTGCTGGGCGAGCAGCGCCGCTACAAGGATGGCCACGACCCGCGCGCCCAGTAGCCCGCCGACCAGCACGCCGGGCAGCAGGAGCAGCGATAGGCCGATCTGGTGGTACGGAATGAGCTCGCCAGTGCCCCGATAGTCGCGTGCGTGCGGCTCGATGCTGGCGAGGCCCAAGTGACGCATGAGGCGGGGCGGTTGGTAGTCGTTGGCCAGGTCGAGGTCGCGGTCCTCGATCAAGCTCCAGGCAATGAGCAAGTAGTGCGGCTCGTCACCCGTCGGCGCCGGCCGCATCCGGATAAACACCGCCGCGTACACTACCAGGGGTAGCAAGAGCGGGAACACACCGTACCGCAGCCACGGAGGCACGCGCGCGTAGCACGCCGCCAGGCGCTGCTCTATCACCGGAGTTACGTCCTCTCTAACCGCACCAAAGCGGGCCACCGAGCACGCGAAGCGGCCGGCCGTGCAGTCGGCCGGCCGCATGGTAGCGCATCCGGAGAGCGCCGCCCAGCGAGCGGGCGCCAGGCTAGTCCGCCTGGTCGAACCAGCGGGTGTGCCGCTCCCAACTGAACCGCTTGGCGGCCGTGGGCGCCTTGGAGTACCCGAGGAAGATGCAGGCCACCGGCACCTCGTTCTCCGGCAGCCCGATGACCGGCCCGATGGTGTTCTGGTCGATCCAGGCGCCTGTGCTCGGGTAGCTGGCCAGCCCCCGCGCCGTGGCCGCCAGCAGGAAGTTCTGCACGGCGCACCAGCAGGCCGCGTAGTCCTCCTTGCGGGTGATCGGGTCGTCGCTGAGCACCTGCGAGACGATCACCAGCACCGGCGCCGAGTACACCTTCTGCCGCGCGAACTCCAGCTCCTCGGGCGTGACTTCCTTGCCCTTCTGCTGCGCCTGTAGCCGCACGGCGTCCTGCCGTGCCTTGACGAGCTTCTCGCGCCCTTCGCCCATGAACACGTTGAAGCGCCAGGGGTGCGTCAGCCGGTGGTTGGGCGCCCACCGCGCGGCGTCGAGCAGCTCCTCGATCCACTCGCGCGGAATCGGGGTGGGATCGTACTCCTTGACCGCGCGGCGCGTCCGGATCGCCGTGAGCGTATCCAGCAGCGGGCGCTCCGCCGTGTCGGGCGTGCTCGGAGTGCTGAGATCCGTGGCCATCGCTACTCCCTTGCCTCGCTCTCCCGCCCCGCGAGGCCGCGAGCGGGGAGCCCTTTCCGAACTGGCGCCGGCCTCACACCAGGCCCGCGTCCAATAGCTCGAAGATCAGCTCCTCGGTCATCGGGTCGACCTTGCCCGTCAGCCGGGTAACGGGCGGCCCGCCTTGAAGCTGGGCGACGATCTCCGGCACGTCGCCCTCGGACACACCGGAGTAGAAGCACTTGTCCGGATAGATCACCACGTTGGGCCCGAAGTCGCACCCGCCGAAGCACGGGTACGCTGTCACCTCGACGTTCGTCACCTCGCCCGCTGCAACGCGCGCACACAGCGCCTCGCGCACGGCGTCGCTGCCGCGCGCACGGCAGTCCACGTTGTTGCACACGAGCACGTGCCGCTTGGTGTCTGCCATGTCTGCCTGCCAGCAGGAGGATTGGCCGCTGGGGAGGTGCCCCACGCCCGACCGGGCCCACGCGTCGTTATTGTAACACTCGTGCGGGGGGCATGAATCGCGGCCCCGTGAGCTGGCCCGCGCAGCCGTCGGCAGGCTGCGCGGACGGGTCATCCAGGAACGACAGGACGATCACCGCCACGCAGGCGGCCACCGGCTCGCGTGGATACACCACGTGGCCCACGGCGGGGAACAGATACGACCGGCTGTTGGGCAGCGTGCGTGCTGCCTCCGCCGCCCAGGCTGGCGGAGTCTGGAAGTCGTAGTTGCCCGACAGCAGCAGCGTGGGCACCGTGCTCAGCACAGGAGCGGACACCGCAGGCCCCTGATAGGCCACGCCCAGCGCGTCGCAGACGGCCCGGCCACCCGCCGGGGCTCCTGGCGGGAAGTCGGAGCACAGTACGGCGTTGTACAGCGCATCCGGCACGCGGTCGTCCAGCGCCTCCAGATAGGCAGCGAACCGGGCCAGCGACGGCGCTAGGTCCGCGACATCGCCCGCCAACGCCCGGCCCACTAGGTCTGGGATGCGGCCGTTCAGGTCCGGATCGGCGATCGCGGCCGCGAGGAGCGACCCGACCAGTCCCAGGGGCACCTCCAGCTCGGTCAGCGCATCCTCGGCGGGCTCCAGGAGCACTACCGGCAGCAGCTCGTCGGCCCGCACTTCCAGCTCGGCGAACTGCTCGCGCAGACGTGGGTAGTAGCGCTGGCAGACGATGTCGGCAGCGCAGTCGGCCAGATAGCGCTCCAGCGCCGCCCGCTGCTCCGCGGCCATCACGTGGGTCTCGTAGCCGTCGAGCCACTGCGGCGGCGCCACCCCGTCCAGCACCGCGGCTACGACGATCTCAGGATACTGCCGCAACGTGAACAGGACGCCCGTCGTGCCATAGGAGGTTCCCATCAAGATCACGCGCTCGTAGCCCAGGGCCCGGCGGATGTCGTTAACGTCGTGGGCGGTCTCGCTGGTATTGAAATGGCCCAGCTCGATGCCGCGCGCCGCCAGGGTGCCCCGGCAGGCGGTCGCCTGGGCCACGAGGTCGGCCTGTGCTACCGGCGCCACGGCCTGGGCTGCCGCCCCCTTGACCGAGGCACCCGGCCCGGGCACGTTCGGACAGGTGAGCGCGGGCCGGGCGAAGCCGGTGCCACGCTGGTCGAAGGCGATCACCGGGCGCTCGCGGACCAGCGCCTGTCCCAACGGCGACGCCAGGAAGATCTCATTCACCTCGAGGATACCCGGGCCGCCCGGGCCGCCCGCCAGGTACATCAACGGCACCGCACCGGGCGGCGTGGCGGGCGTGGTGTAGACAATCACGGGCAGCGTGACCGGCGGTAGGTCCAGGCGCGCACGGCTCTGGGGAACGACAACGACGCCGCAGCGCGCGGTCTCCCCAGCGACGAACCCTTCCGGCAGTTCGAGGCCAGAGGGGCAGGGGCCGGGCGTGAACCGCGGGGGCCCGGCGGGCGCGTCCTGGGCGCTCGCGGAAGGCGCCGGGCGGAGCACGCCGGCCACGACCGCGAGCGCGGCGGCGAGCAGCAGCGAGAGGTGGACACGGCGCGGCGCGAGCCAGCGACAGGGGGAACAGTGCATGACGGTCTCCCAAAGATGGTGCGGCGCCAGTGTAACACGACGCGTTGCTGGGCACCGTGCGCGGTCACAGTCCGAGATGGCCCACCTGTGGGCCGTTGCCAACCGCCCGGGGGCCAATCTGCGCACGCTCGCGTGGGACGGGCTGCCACGCCCCGCCCAGGCGGTATAGCGTGGTAACCTGGACACGAAAGCGGTAGCGGCCGGCTTCTTATCGCCTTCTAACGCGCCTTCTAACGGAATTCCAGCGCGAGTCTGGTATCACCAAAGCAGCAGCAACCCCCTGAAGGAGTGTGCCTCGTGCCTGCCAAGCAACTCGTCTTCGACCAAGAAGCGCGACAAGCGCTGCGCAACGGCATCGACAAACTGGCGGATGCGGTCAGGGTGACGATGGGGCCGCGCGGGCGCCATGTGGCGCTGGACAAGAAGTGGGGTCCGCCCACGGTCACGCACGATGGGGTCACGGTCGCCAAGGAGATCGAGCTGGAGGACCCCTTCGAGAACATGGGCGCCCAGCTCATGAAGCAGGCCGCCACCAAGACCCAGGACGCCGCGGGCGACGGCACCACCACGGCGACCGTGCTGGCGCAGGCGATGGTGCAGGCGGGCCTGAAGCTGGTCACGGCGGGCGCGAGCCCCATGGCGCTCAAGCGCGGCATCGACGCGGGCGCCGCCGCCGCCGTGGCTGCCATCAAGGAGATGGCCACGCCGCTGAAGGGCCGCGACGACACCGCACATGTCGCCACCATCTCGGCCGGCAGCGAGGAGATCGGGAACCTGCTCGCCGAGGTGCTGGAGAAGGTTGGCAAGGACGGGGTGGTGACCATCGAAGAGGGCAAGGGCATCGGCCTCGAGGTCGACTACACCGAGGGCATGGAGTTCGACCGCGGCTACATCTCGCCCTACTTCATCACCAACTCCGAGCGGATGGAGGCTGAGCTCAACGAGCCGTACATCCTCATCACCGACCGCAAGATCAGCGCGGTGGCCGACCTGCTGCCGGTGCTCGAGCGCGTGCTGCAGAGCGGCAAGCGCGACCTGCTGATCATCGCCGAGGACGTCGACGGCGAGGCGCTGGCGATGCTGGTCGTGAACAAGCTGCGCGGCACGCTCAACGTGCTGGCCGTCAAGGCGCCGGGCTTCGGCGACCGCCGCAAGGAGATGCTCCGCGACATCGCGGTGCTCACGGGCGGCCAGGTGGTCAGCGAGGAGCTGGGGAAGAAGCTCGACCAGGCGCAGCTCTCCGATCTCGGCCGTGCCCGCCGCGTGGTGGCCAATAAGGACAAGACCACCATCGTCGAGGGCCGCGGCAGCGAGCGCGACATCGAGGCGCGCAAGAACCAGATCCGCGCCCAGATCGAGGAAACGACCAGCGACTACGATCGCGAGAAGCTGCAGGAGCGCCTGGCCAAGCTGTCGGGTGGCGTCGCCGTCATCCGGGTGGGCGCCCCCAGCGAGGTAGAGCTGAAGAACCGCAAGTCGCGCGTGGAGGACGCGCTGTCGGCCACCCGCGCGGCGGCCGAGGAGGGCATCGTGCCCGGCGGCGGGGTCGCCTACTTGCACGCGGCCAAGGCCGTCCAGGCGCTGAAGCGCGCCGACGCCGACGAGCAGGCCGGCGCGCAGGTCGTCGCCCAGGCCCTCGAGATGCCGCTGCGCCAGATCGTCAGCAACGCCGGGCTCGACGGCTCGGTGGTCGTACAGGCGGTCCGCCGCGAGAGCGAGCGCAATAAGAACTGGGGCTACGACGCGGCGCGCGAGGAGTTCTGCGATGTCATGGAGCGCGGGATCATCGACCCGGCCAAGGTCGCTCGCGCCGCCATCGAGAACGCCGCCTCCACCGCGGGCATGATCCTCACCACCGAGACGCTGGTCACGGACGTGCCCGAGAAGGAGAAGGCCGACGAGCACGGCCACCCGCACTGATCCGACGTTCGCACGCGCCAAACGCCAAAGCAGGGGGCGGCCGGCCGGCCGCCCCTCGCCGTCTAGAGCGCCGCAACGCCGTGGGGGTGGGCATCCGGCCCCCCAGGTGCGCGGCCTAGGCCCTGGGCGGCGACGGAGGCTCGATGGGCAGGAGCGCGCGCTCTACCAGCTCGGCCACGTCCAGGGCTTGCAGGCGCCCGCCGTCCACGGCCTTGGCCCCCTCCTCGAACATCTGGAGGCAGAACGGGCAGGCCGTGGCCAGCACGTCCGCGCCCGTGGCAAGTGCCTCGCGAGTGCGCAGGTAGTTGATGCGCTCTCCGCCGCGCTCCTCCATCCAGGCGTGGCCCCCGCCCGCGCCGCAGCAGAACCCCTTCTCGCGGCAGCGCGGCATCTCCACCCGGCGCACGCCCGGGAGCGCATCGACCACGTCGCGCGGGGCGTCGTACACCTGGTTGTAGCGCCCCAGATAACAGGGATCGTGGTACGTGAGACGCAGGTCCAGGGGGGTCTGGGGCGCGAGCTTCCCCTGGGCGACCAGCTCGGCTAGGAACTGGCTGTGGTGGGTGACCTCCAGGTCGCCGCCCAGCATGGGGTACTCGTTGCGCAGCGTGTGGAAGCAGTGCGGGCAGGCGGTCACGATCCGCCGCACGCCGTAGGCCGCGAACGTCTTCAGGTTCTTGCGCGCCTGCATCTGGTAGAGGAACTCGTTGCCCAGGCGCCGCGCTGGGTCGCCCGTGCAGGTCTCCTCGTCGCCGAGCACGGCGAACCGCACCCCGGCGGCCTGCAGCAGGCGGACCAGGGCGCGCGTGGTCTGGATGTTGCGTTCCACCAGCGCCCCGCTGCAGCCCACCCAGAACAGCACCTCGGCGTCCGGACGGTCGGCGAGCAGCGGCACACCGAGCCCGTCCATCCAGTCGGTGCGGGTGTACCTCGTACCCACCCAGGGATGGCCGCGCTTCTGGATGTTGAGTAGCGCCGCCTGGGCGGTGGGCGGCACCCGTCCCTTGGCCAGCACCAGGTGGCGCCGCATGTCCTGGATCGCCTCCATCGGCTCCACCAGCACGGGGCAGTGGAAGGTGCAGGCTCCGCAGGTCGTGCAGGCCCACACGCCCTCCTCGCTCAGGGCGGTGGTGAGCGGAGTGGCCTCCGCCGCCGCGCCGTCGCCGCCCTGCGCTCGAACGCCAAGCTGCTGGAGGTTCACGATCAGCGCCTTGGGATTGAGCGGCTTGCCGCTGATGTACGCTGGGCAATTGTCCTGACAGCGGCCGGCGTGGATGCAGGTATCGGCGCTGAGCCGCTGGCGGAAGGTGAGGTCGCGGAACGCCTCGGCACCGAGCTGGCGCGGGTCTTTGAAATCGGTGATCGGCACCAGCGCGCCGAACGGGCGCTCCGGCCGGAGGAAGGCGCTCGCGGGCGCCAGCAGCACGTGGCGCATCTTCGACCAGCCCCAGTAGCCGAGGAACACGAGGGCCAATAGACCGTGGCCCCACCAGAGCACCACGTGCAGCGGCCGGAATGCCGCGACGGGCACCCCCACGGCGAGGAGCAGCTGGGCCGTGAGCAGGCCGAGCGGCGACCAGCGGGCGAGTGCCGGATCCTCACGGAGCTCCGTGGCGCCGATGCGCAGCCCCTCGATCAGGTAACCCGTCACCAGCAGCACGGCCAGCATGCCCAGCACGACGGCATCGTCCGGGCGATTGTCCAGGTGCGGCGGGCGCTGCACGTAGCGGCGCCAGGCCAGCCCTGCCAGCCCCACCAGCGCCACCGCCCCGAACAGGTCGAGCACCAGCGAGTAGCCGAGGTAGAAATTGCCGCGCAGGAACGGCACGCGCAGGTCCTCTTGCACCGCGATCATCAGCGTGCCGAGCAAGAGCGTGACAAAGCCCGCGTACAGCAGCAGATGCATCGTGCCCGCGAACGGGCTTCGCACCACCTTGGCCTGGCCGAGCCCATAGGTGAGCAGCGCGCGCAGGCGCCGCGGCAGATCGTCGTGCCAGCCGGCCAACCGGCCACGCCGCCAGACACGCCAGCGCCGCCAGAGGCCGTAGCCCAGCGCGGCGCCCAGCAAGAGCGTTAGGGGATACAGTAGCCAGCCGTGACTGATATTCCAGTAGATCTCGCGGGTCGGCTCCATGCGTGTCCCACCCCGTCGCGCGCTGCACTGCTCGCGCCAGTATACGGGGACTGCCCCGTCCCGCCACACTGGCTAGCGCGAGGCCGGCACGGCTCGCCCGGTTGCGGGGGCTGCCCCGGCGTTGTCCGGGGGCCGGCCCCCTAATATGATCTAGATCTCTAGGCTACACTCGTGCTTGCCCTGGCTGCTGGCCGGGCTGGTCGCGGGAGGGGGGAGTGGAGCGAGGAGGTCGCCCATGCGTCTGCTGCGTCTGCTGCTCGCTGTCGCCGTAGCCCTCGGCTTGCTCGCCGTGCCGCTCGCCCCGCCCGCGGCGGCCGCGGACGACGCTCTCGATTTCCACGCGATACTCGTCGTTCCGGAGGCGGACCTGCCGGCCCTGCTGGACTCGGGCGCCCTGGGCGAGTACGCATTGCTCGCCTCCGGCGCCGAGGGGGTTGCCGAGCACGCCCTGCTGACCCCGGCCGACCTGGGCCTCGACCAAGCCGCGCTGCTGGGCGGGCGGCTGAACGACGGCGCGCTGCTGACCCCGGCCGCGCTGGGGCTCGGTGGCCCGGCGCGCCACTTCCTGTTCGGTTTCTCGCCCTTCTTCCCGGGCTTCCGCGGCTTCGGGACGCTCAACGGCACGCTGACCTTCATGTTCCGTGGCAGCACCATCACCCAGATGTTCACCAACGTGCGCGTGCCGGTGTTCCGCTTCTTCCCGTTCTTCGGCGGCTTCGGCCTCTTCCCGTTCCGGCACGGGCGCACCTTGATCGTACTCGGGGGCTAGCAGGCTGCTGGGTCGCGCCACCTAACTGGCGAGGGGGGGGTCGCGCGGGGGCGGCGGCGCGGCTCCCCCCCACCGTGCTCTGGCCCATCCCCACAATGGCCTGCCGGTCCCAGGCGCTGCTAGGGGCGGGTCGTGACGGCGCCAAGGACTAGCGCGGCCGCTCCGATCACGCCGCAGGCGAGGAAGAACGCGGCGCCCAGTACCGCCTGGGGGGCCTCCGGAAGGTGGCGCGCGATCTCCCATGCTCCCCACAGCGCGAACAGGGTCACCGGCAGCCCCAGCGCCACGAGCAGCAGGCGCTGCACCATGGGAGGCTACCCCTGGCGCAACTCACGGCAGGCCGCCGTGAGCGCGGGCAACACCTTCTTGAAATCGCCCACGATGCCGAAGTGGGCCTTCTCGAAGATGGGCGCGTCCGGGTCGGTGTTGATGGCCACGATGGTCTTCGCGGTCGAGCAGCCGGCCATATGCTGCATGGCGCCCGAGATGCCCACGGCGATGTACAGTTTGGGGCTGGTGATCTTGCCCGTGAGGCCCACCTGGCGGTCGGCGGAGATCCACCCCGAGTCGACGGCCACCCGGCTGGCGCCCACCACCCCGCCGAGCACCTCGGCTAGCTCTTCGAGGTAGCGGAAGTTCTCGGGGCCGCCCAGCCCGCGCCCCCCGGACACCACCACCTCGGCATCCTCGAGCCGCTGCGCCGCGGCGCGCTCGCGCACCCGCTCCAGCACCCGCGCGCGAGGGCGCACACCGCTGAGATCGATGGCGAACGGCACGACCTCGCCCGCATGGCCGGGCGGCGGCTCCGCGGCGGCCTGGGTCTTCGGGCGCACCGTGACGAGTTGCGGCGTGCCCTGCGGCACCTGCTCGGCGATGGCCAGCCCGCCGGCGATCGGCTTGCTGGCCACGACCGCACCCAGTTCCGCGTCCCAGCGCACCCCGCTCACATCGGTGGACAGGCCGACACCGAGCCGCACGGCTAGCCGTGGCGCTAGCTCGCGCCCCGCTGCCGTGTGGCCCAGCAGCACCACCCGCGGCTGGACCGCCCGCACGAGCTGCTCGAGCGCCGGCAGGGCAGTCTCCGCGAGGAATGGCCGCAGCGCGGGTTCGTCCAGCAAGTACACCCGGTCAGCCCCCGCCGCGACCAGCGCGTCGGCCTGGGCGCGCTCGCCGAGGAGCGCGGCACTGAGCGGGACATCGAGCGCGGTCGCCAGCGCCCGCCCGGCGCCGAGCAGCTCGCCCGAGATGCTCGCCAGCCGCCCCTCATCCTGCTCAGCCAGAATCAACACGCCCTGCGGGTCTGCCATCGCCACCTCTCCTGCTGTCCTCGCCGCGATGCGAGGCTGCTGGTCCATGATACGGGATCGCGCCCGCGCTCACCTCTCCAGTAGGGGGTTCGGCCGCGCCGTCCGCGCAATTCCCGTCAACTGGTCGCCCAGCACCTCCCCGTGGTCCAGCGCGAGCGTCTTGATCCAGCGCTGCTGGCCGAGGGTGAGGGCGATGAAGAAGCCCAGCTCGACCAGCTCCGGCTCGCTGAACTGGCGGTGCAGCTCGGCCCACAGCGCATCGTCGGCCAGGCTCGCGTCGAGCGCGATTGCCTCGGTCCAGGCCAGCGCCGCCCGCTCACGGGGGGTAAAGCGGTCGGATTCACGGAACCGGGTAAGGTCGCCGTACTCGGATTCGGTAACACCTTGCTGTTCAGCCTGAACAGACCGCTGCACCCCTCAATAGGTGCAGTTGACGAGCTGCGACACGTACACGCGGCACAGCTCCTTGGTGCGGTGCTCGACGATGCCCTGCTTGAACACGGCGTTCCAGGTGCGGGTGAAGTGGCGCAGCACCTCCGGCTGGTGCGCGCGCACGGCTTGGCTCTCCGGGCGCGGCGTGCCGTGCAGCCGGGCGTCCTCCAGGTAGCCGCGCAGCTCCGGGTCGCGGATGGTAGACGGGTCCACGTAGCTGATGCGGGGCATGGCCTCCTCCTCTCTAGCGTTCGTGGCGCGAGCGCGACGCAGGCGCTCCGCGTGGCCCTGCTCGCCGCGCCCTACGCTGGCTCGAGCCAGTCCTCGTGTACGTCCACGGACAGGGTATCGCTCGAGGCGCCGCCGAACACCTCGCCGACCGTGAACAGCACGCTGTACAGGGGCGGGTAGATGCCGCGATGGTCGAGCGGATTGGCGATCGCGCCGTGGACGGCGGTGACGATCCCGCGCTTGCCGCGCACGTACAGCGGCGTGCGTGGGCTGCCCTCGGGGCAGGTGGTCTGGACGCGGACGCGAGTCCCGATCGCGAACCGCGGCGTCGCTTGGGCCTCGGCCACCGTCATGGCGCCGCCTCCCGCCGGCGCACCTCCTCGGGCGCGCGCGGCTCGGCCACGCCCACCAGGCTCTCGATAGTCACCAATTGCGCCAGCTCCTCTTCGCTCCAGCCCTCGGTGCCGGCGGGCCGGCGCGGCAGCACCATCCAGCGCACGTCCGACGTACTGTCGTGCACACGGACCTCCATCTGCTCCGGTAGCGTCAGGCCGAACAGGCGGGCCAGGGTGCCGCGCGGGTCCCGCACGATCTGCTGCTTGTACTGGTCGGAACGATACCACCAGGGCGGGTCACCCAGCAGGTCGTGCGGGTAGCAGGAGCAGAGCGTGCAGACCACCACGTTGTGCAGCGTGGCGGTGTTCTCCGCCACGCCCAGCTTGCCGAGGCGTCCCGGCGGGATATCGAGAGCGCGCACCGCCTCCCGCCCCTGGGTGAGCAGCGCCTCTTTGAACGCCGGATCGACCCAGGCACGGGCCACGATGCGCGCCCCGTTCCAGGCACCCCGGCCGGCCTGCCGCTGACGCTCCGCGGCGAGGCGCTCGGCGCTCAGTAGCCCCTTATCGAGCAGCGCCTGCGTGAGCACCCGCAGCAGCCAGGAGTAGTCGCGCAGCTGCTCCTCCAGGCGCGCCACGCGCTCCTCCAGCGTGCCCTCGTGGGACGGCTTGCTGATGCGGAAGAACGCGTCGTAGTCGCCCCGCTCCTTGCGCGTGTCGTCGATGACGTAGTCGTAGCCCGGCAAGTCCAGCGAGACGAGCGCGATCCCGCGCACGTACTCGTCCAGGCCGTCTTCCAGGGCACGGATGCGCTCCTCCAGCGACCCTGTCGAGCGGTCGCCGGGCGCCACACGGGGCAGTCGCGTGGCCGCCTGTAGGAGGTCGTACAGGGTGAGCACACCGCGCCGATGGAGGAGGAACACCCGGGGCTCCAGGCGCTTGGTGCGCCAGTACTCGAGATCCTCCTCGACTGCGTGGACGTGGCTCTCGGGATCAAGGATGTGTGCGTGGGCGGATACGGCTGGCTGCGTCATACGGCCTCCCCCGGCTCACGTGGACCACACGTCGGCCTTGCCAAGTGATAGCAGAACTCGGCCTTGCGCCACTGCCTAGCGGCGGGAGGCCCGGGCGGAGCCGCTGCCCGGGAACCTATACTGCCAGCCATGGAGACGCGAAGCGGAGGAGCGTATGGCGCAGCGGGCGGGCCGGGTGTGGGCGTGGCGAGCGGCAGT
>JADGHJ010000367.1 GCA_019686175.1 Chloroflexota bacterium
CGCCAGGGCCGGCGGGTGATCTTGGTGTCGTCGGGTGCCATCCTGTCGGGCGTGGCGCACATGCGGCTGGACAAGCGCCCGCGGCGCCTACCGCTCAAGCAGGCTATGGCCGCGATCGGCAACGTGTTGCTGGTCGAGCGCTACCAGCGCTTCTTCGATGCCCACGGCCAGCCGGTGGGCCTGGTCCTGCTCACGCGCCGCGACGTGGGCGACCGCCAGCACTACCTGAACGCCCGCAACACGCTCAACGCCTTGCTCGACCTGGGCGTGATCCCCATCGTGAACGAGAACGATACGGTGGCCACCGAGGAGATCAAGTTCGGCGACAACGACAACCTCTCGGCGCTGGTGGCCAACCTGATCGGCGCCGAGCTGCTGGTGATCCTCTCCGACGTGGGCGGCCTGCACCCCAAGGACCCGCGCGTGCACCCCGAGTCGCGGGCCATCTCGTTCATTGAGCGGATCGACGAGTCGGTGGTGCGCATGGCCGGCGGCTCGCGCACCGGCGTGGGCGGCATGATCACCAAGGTACAGGCCGCGCAGGTGGCCACCCAGGCCGGGTGCGCGGTGGTCCTGGCCGACGCGGGCGAGCCGGACGCGCTGCAGAAGATCCTCAGCGGCAAACGCATCGGCACGCTATTCGCCCCCGTGGGCGAGCGGGCGGGCAGCCGCAAGCGCTGGCTCAGCGCGGGGTTGGGCACGCGGGGCACGCTGCGGCTCGATGCCGGCGCCTGTCGCGCCCTGCTCGAGCACGGCCGCAGCCTATTGCCGGTGGGCGTGGTAGCTGTGGAGGGGGAGTTCGAGGCCGGCGACCTGGTGACCCTCGTCGGCCCCAACGGGAGCCCGATTGGCCGCGGGCTGACCAATTACTCCGCGGCGCAGCTCGCCCAGATCCGTGGTAAGCGGACGCGCGAGCTCGGGCCGGACTGCGACTTCGAAGAGGTGGTGCACCGCAACAACATGGTGCTGTGGGCGTGAGCGCGGCTCCGCGTTCCGCGCCGGAAGCGGGACGCGTGCCGGAGGAGAGAGCGAGATGTCGGTCGAGCAGCTAGCAGTAGCGGAGATCGTGCGCCGGCAGGCCGAGCGTGGCAAGGTGGCGAGCCGCGAGACGGCGCTGCTGAGCACGGAGCAGAAGAACGCGGCCCTGCGCGCGATGGCGGACGCCCTGCGCGCCCAGGCGGACGCCATCCTGGCCGCCAACGCCGAGGATATGCGCCGCGCGCGCGAGGCGGGCATGGCCAGCCACCTGCTCGATCGCCTGGCGCTCACCCCCAAGCGCCTCGATGACATGGCGATGATGGTCGAGGCCGTGGCGGCCCTGCCCGATCCGGTGGGCGAGGTGATCGCGCGCGATACGCGCCCCAACGGGCTGCGCGTCGAGCGCGTGCGGGTGCCGATGGGGCTGATCGCCGTGGTGTTCGAGGCGCGGCCGAACGTGACCTCCGACGTGGCGGCGCTGTGCCTGAAGAGCGGCAACGCGGTGCTGCTGCGCGGCGGCAGCGACGCCTACCAGAGCTCGCGGGCCATCGTGGCGGCGCTGCGCGACGCCATCGCGCCTTACGTCAATCCTGACGCCATCCAACTCGTGGAGACGACCGATCGCCAGGGTGTGTTGGCTCTGCTGACCCTCAACGGGCTGATCGACCTGGCCATCCCCCGCGGCGGCGCCGATCTGATCAACACCGTGGTGCGCACCGCCACGGTGCCCACGATCGAGACCGGAGTGGGCAACTGTCACGTGTACGTCGAGCGCAGCGCCGACCCCGAGATGGCGCTGGCCATCGTGCTCAACGCCAAGTGCTCGCGGCCCAGCGTGTGCAACGCGGCCGAGACGCTGCTCATCGACCGCGCCATCGCCCCGACGCTGTTGCCAAAGTTGGGCGCGGCGCTGCGCGAGCGGGGCGTCGAGCTACGGGTCGATCCCACGGCACGCGAGATCCTCGGTTACGGTATCCCGGCCACCGAGGCCGACTGGGCCACCGAGTACCTCGACCTGATCCTGGCCGTGCGCGTAGTCGACGGCCTCGACGAGGCGCTGGCCCACATCGCTCGCTACGGCAGCCTGCACTCCGAAGCGATCGTGACGCAGGACGCGGCGCAGGCCGAGCGCTTCCTGAACGAGGTCGACGCCGCGGCCGTGTACTGGAACGCCTCGACGCGGTTCACCGACGGCTACGAGATGGGGCTCGGCGCCGAGATCGGCATCAGCACGCAGAAGGTGCACGCACGGGGGCCGATGGGCCTGCGCGAGCTGTGCACCTACAAGTGGGTTATCCGCGGCGATGGCCAGGTGCGCTGAGCCATGCCGCTCCCTCTCGCGCGACGCGCTCGCTGGCACGTACCGTGCGACTATCCCGGCCAGCAGACGCCTGGCCGTGGTGTGGCGGCGAGCCGCTGCGCTACCGAAAATGGAGGGAACGGCGATGGCAATGGACTTCCTGCAGAGCTTGCTCGGCGGCCAGCGGCGCGCCGAGTACGACGACTTCGTACGCCGCTACGAGCAGGGGCCTCCGAGCGAGGGGTATTCGAACCAGGAGGTGGTGCAGCGCTACCGCGAGGTGGCGCCGCGACTCCCTGCCGAGGCTTACGAGCAGTCGGCCGAGGAGGCGTTTCAGCGACTGAGCCCGGAGGAGCGGCGGGCGTTCGCCGAGTGGCTGCGCCAGCGCTCGCGCCAGGAGGGCGTCGAGTTTCCGGACCTCGATCGTGACGGGCGTGACGACCGCTTGCAGGACCCGCGCGAGCTAGCGCGCGCCATGGCGCGCGTGCAGCAGCGTCAGCCCGATGTGCTGGAGCGGCTGCTGGGCGGGCAGAGCGGGACCGCGCTCGACAACCCGCTGGTCAAGGCCGCGCTGGCCGGGGTGGCGGCGATGGCGGCCAAGCGCATCCTCTCCGGCCGCTAGCGTCAATCGGAGCGCAGGCGCACTCGCCCGCTGTCGTCTACGGGATCGATCGTGCGGCAGGGGCAGCCTCCGGCCCGTGTTGCACGGCGGAGGCAAGAGCGAGCTCCCCTCTCCCCCGAATCTCCTCTTCCTCGGGGAGAGGGCGGGGGTGAGGGG
>JADGHJ010000073.1 GCA_019686175.1 Chloroflexota bacterium
CAGCAGGGCCGCGTAGGTGGCCGCGGTGCTCTGGGGAGCGTACAGGGCGTCGCGCAGCGCGGCGGGGGGGCGTGCGGTGGGGGCCAGGCCCGCGCGCCGCTTGCGCAACACGTCGGTGTGCAGTGCCACCGCCGCCAGGCGCGCCGCAAGCTGGCGGGCGAGCACCGACTTGCCGCTCGCCGGTAGGCCGCCGATCAGCAGCAGCAACGGGCGCGGTGCGGCGCCGGTGTAGCCGTAGAAGGCCAGGTCGAAGTAGGTCGTGGCCAGCGCGCGCTGGCGCTCGCGCTCGGCCGCCGGCTGCTCGGGCTCGCTGGCGGCGATACTGGCCACCAGCCCACGCACCAGCGCGCGCTGGCAGCGGAAGAACAGGAGCGGACGACGCAGCGCGGCGTCCCCGCTGCGCCGCACGTACGCGTCGACGAACGCCTCGGCCAGGTCGGCGCAAGCGTGGCGATCGAGGTCCATAGCCAGGAAGGCCACCTCGCTTGCCACATCGTTGCAGCGCAGCGCCGCGCTGAACTCGATGCAGTCGAAGATCACCACGCGATCGGTGATGCAGATGCTGCTCGCATGCAGGTCGCCGTGGCCGTCGCGCACCCGCCCGGCGGCGGCGCGCTGCGCCAGCAGCGGCGCGAGCTGCTCCAGCGCGTCGCCCGTCCACTCGCGCAGCCGCGCGTACTGCTCGGAGCTGAGCGTGCGGCCCACGTAGGGCGCGATACGCTCCAGTGTCTCTTCGAGCGTGCGGCGCACGGCGCCGGGGCGCCCATAACGGGCGATGCGGGGTGTGCTGGCGGCTGCGGCATGGAAGGGCGCCAGCCGCGCGGCGATCTCCTCCATGAGGGCCGGCGTCGCCTCGTGGCGAGCCAGTACCGCCGGCAGCATGCCGTCGTCAGGCAGACGGACCATCTCCACAGCGCGCTCGAGCACTGTCCCTCGCCCGCCAACCCACGGGCGGCCTGCCCGCTCGACGATCGGCACCACGCCCAGGTACACCTCGGGCGCGAGGCGGCGGTTGAGCGCTACCTCACGGCGACAGTAGTACGCCCGTCGCGCCGGGGTCGAGTAGTCGACAAAGCCCAGCGCCACGGGCTTCTTGATCTTGTAGACCCGGTCGCCAGCCAGGAGCACATAGGAGATGTGCGTCTGGCGCAGCTCCACGTCCCGCGGGGCGTGCGGGTAACTGGCTGGATCGAGCAGCCCCTGGATCAACGCGGGCAGCGATAGGTCCGGCATCGCGGCCTCCCAGAGTTGGCAAAGCGTTCCAGCCGCGCGGTCCGCCCTGCCAGCGCATGGCGTACACTGGAACAATAGACAATGCCTCCCGGCCCGAGCGACCTCGCGGCGCGCTCGCGTGAGGAGGGAAGCAGGTCACTGGCCGTGACAGGATCAAAAGCAGCCCCGGCGAGGGCGGCTCCGGGCAGCAGCCATGTGACGGGGTGACGTTGAGGCCACGCCAGTTCTGTCGACAGAGCCTAGAGGCACTCTGGCTGGATCCCCAGCCAGCCGGCGGCTGCGAGCGCTGGGCACTGGAGACCTTGCTGCGGCAGTTCGCCCGCGAGGATGTGCCCCCGCGCACGTTCGAGCGGCAGTTGCGCCTGCTGATCGCGCCCGATCTCTGCCCGCACCTCAGCTGCGCCGCCTGGCGGATCCTCGAGTGCTGGCGGCAGCACCAGCGCCGCCACGTCGCGCAGCAGCTCGCCGGCCGCCGCAACTAGGCCGATGGTCACCGACCGATGTTCGGCATGACCGCACCCGGCCGGTCAGCGGGAGGGATCCGCAACGCGGGATCTACGTTCGGCATCCTTGTCGCTAACGCTAGCATGCTATCCTGAGGGCGAATCGGCCACGCTTGACTGCGCCCAGCGGAGGAAGCGTTCGCCGCAGCTGGATCGACCACACGGTCACCAATAACGAGGGGCTCGCGGCCGGCGTTGCCCTCGGCCGCTGTGCCGTGACGACGGCCGGCCCGCGCGACGGGCGCTCGCTCGCGCGGGGCCTCGCCGCATCTCCGAGCACCTCGCTGAGTGGGGAGGAGTGGACAGCCATGGCGACGACGATCCTGGTGCCCCTGGACGGCTCGGAGTTCGCGGAGCGGGCGGTCCCCTTCGCCGCGTACCTCGCCCGGCGCGCCGGCGCGGAGATCGCCTTGCTGCGCGCGGTTCAGGCGCGCACCTTTCCGGGCGCGGATCCTACTGACGCCGAGGTCAAGGTCACTCAAGAAGCTGAGGCGGCGCTCGACCAGGTGGCTGCGAGCTTGCGACAGCAGGGCATCGCAGCCAGCACCCACGTCTATTACGACTCCGCGACCAGCGCCCTGACCGACGCTCTGCGCGCCCAGCACCCGGACCTGGTCGTGATGTCGACCCACGGACGCTCGGGCATCGGGCGGTGGCTGTACGGGAGCGTCGCGGAGCACGTGCTGCACCACGCCACCATGCCGGTCCTGCTCGTGCCGGCGCGCTGTCGCCGGGAGTGGAAGCCCGACGCGATCGGGCCGGTGGTGGTCGGGCTAGATGGCTCCCCGCTGGCCGAGGCGGCGCTCGCGCCGGCGGCGCAGTTGGCCGCCTGGCTAGACACCGAGCTAGTACTCGCCGAGGTCATTGAGCCGATCGTTCCCGTGGTCACCGACGGCGCGGCGTACGTACCGCCCGTCGACGAGGAGGCCGAGCTGGCCGCGGCCCGGCAGTACCTCGACAGCCTCACACGGGACACCCGGCTCGGGGGGCACAAGGCTAGCGTCGTGACCATGGTCGGGGACCCCGCGACTCTCCTGGTGCGAATTGCCGATGAGCGGGGTGCGGCGGCTATCGCGCTGGCCACGCACGGGCGCACGGGCCTAGCGCGCCTCGTTTTGGGCAGCGTGGCGGTCGCCACGCTCCAGCGCGCGGATGTGCCGCTGCTCGTCTATCGGCCGGTGGAGATGCGACCACAGCAGGCCCCAGCATCGCCTGGCGAGCAGTCGCTGCAGTTGGCCCTGAGTCGCTCAGAACTAGCGGTAGTGGAGCGGGGCCTCACGACGCTGCTGCGCGAGGGCGTCAGCGACACGGAGCGCACGACCGCCTCGGCACTGCTCGACCGCCTGCGCCGACTCGGGGCCGAGCCGGGCGGGGCCTGAGCGGATCAGATACCCACCACGTTGATCGGCTCGCCGCGGAGATAGGCGCGGATGTTGGCCACCGTGGTGTCCAGGATGCGCTGGAGCGCCTCTTCGGAGTAGAAGGCGATGTGCGGCGTGACGACCACGTTGTCGCGCCGCAGCAGTAGGTGTCCACGAATGGCCGCCTGAAGCTGTTCGGGCGCGACGCCGCTGCGCAGCAACTGGCGCTCTTCGGCCAGCAGCTCCTCGCCCTCCAACACGTCCAGGCCCGCGCCGGCGAGGATGCCTTCGTCGAGCGCCCAGAGCAGGGCGTCGGTGTCCACCACGCCCCCGCGCGCAGTATTGATCAGCAGGCTGCCACGCTTCATGCGGGCCAGCCGCTCGCGGTTGATCAGGTGGTGCGTCGCCGGGAGGTAGGGCACGTGCAGCGACACCACGTCCGCCTCGCCGAGCAGTGTGTCGAGGGGCACGTACTCGAAGCCGAGCACCTCGGCCAACAGCGGCTGCTCGCGCACGTCGTGGGCCAGCACGCGCATGCCGAACCCGCGACCAATGCGGATCACGTGCAGCCCGATATGTCCCGTGCCGATCACTCCCAACGTGCGCCCCTTGAGGTCGAAGCCGCGCAGTCCCTCCAGCGAGAAGTCGCCGCGGGCGGTGCGCACATACGCCTGGTGGATCCGCCGCGACAGGGCCAGGATGAGCCCAAAGGTGTGCTCCGCCACGGTGTTCTCGCCGTAGGTGGGCACGTTGCAGACGACGATCCCGCGGGCGCGGCACGCCGCCAGGTCGATGTGGTCGAAGCCTGTCGACCGCGTGGTGAGCAGGCGCAGCGCCGGCAGGCCTTCCAGCAACGCGGCGTCGACGCGCGAGTGGATGAACACGCTCACGATGCTGGCATCGCGCGCTAGCTCACTGGTCTCGGGCGTCAGCGGTGCCGCACTCATCTGTAGCGTGAGGTCCGGCAGGCGCGCCCGCAACGCCTCCTCTTCCCACGGCTCGGTCTCGTAGCAGGCGACGAGCGGCACGTCGGCCATGGTCGTACTCTCTGGGGCCAAGCTGGCCATGGTCAGCCCCCTGTGGTCGGCTACACGGTAGCCGTCGCCCCACTATACCGCTACCGGCGCTCGGCCACCGCTGGATCTTGGCCGAGACGCCCGGATCCGGAGCCTAGCTCGGCGCGCGCTTCTTCCAGCAAGCTGAAGTCGACGAGCTGATCGATGGGAACTGGCGATTCCGTGAGCCCCAGCGGTGGTAGGATGTCGAACGTCAGGAGCCGCGCCAGCGCCTCGGGCGTGGCGTAGCCGGGCCGTGTGCGGCTGATCGCCCGCACCTGCGCCTGGGTGGCGGCCAGGGCGTCGTCGGGGGCGAGGTTGAATTGCCCGGCGGCCACCTCCGCGGCGCCCGCCGGGTCGTCGCGGGTGGCGATCAGGCTCCGCAGCTGAGCGCGCACCCAGCGCTGCAGCAGCGGCCGGTCGCTTTGGAGCTTGGCGGTGGTCACCCCCCAGCCCGAGTAGGGCGCTTCCAGGAGCTCGCCCAGGTACAACAGCTCACGGTAGCCCTGATGGCGGGCGCGCACGTTGTCGCCGGCGGGCAGCACCACTGCTTGGACTTGGTCCTGCTCCAGGGCCGCGAACAGCGCCGGACCGCCCTCGGGGAGTGGGACCAGCTCGACGTCGCGCGGCACTTCCAGCCCGGCCGTGCGCAGCGCCAGCCGCGCCGCCGTGTCGCTGGCTGTGCCGGGCGCCCCGGCGCCCACGCGGCGGCCACGCAGATCGGCGATCGCCTGGATCTCGGGCCGCGCCACCAGGAACGACGAGTACCGCTCCAGGTCGAACAGCAGGATCCGCAGGGGCGCGCCCTGCACCGCCGCGCGCAACACCACCGAGCTGGCACCGTTGAGCTGGACCTCGTCGTTGAGCAGCGCGGGCACGCTCAGCGGCGGGTTCATCTGCACGATGTCGAGCTGGATCCCCTCCTCCAGGAAGTAGCCGCGCGCTTGCCCGACGAAGATGGGCAGGAAGTTGATGGCCGCCACCGGCACCGCCACACGCAGCGGCGCGGGCGCCTGCACGCCCGGGGAGGCCGGCGGCGCGGCGCGCGCCGGGGTGTGCCAGGCCCAGATTGCTACCCCTGCGGCCACGGCTGCCGCCAGCCCGAGGCGCACTAGTGGTATGCCCGATGTGGCCGAACGCCCCACCGCCATCGTTGCTGCCCTCCCGCTCTCGGCGCCGCATCGTCCACGGCACCCTCTGTTGCAATATATTGCATTTGAGAACGGGTGGAACAGCATCTGGCCCAGGTGCCTCACTTGAGGTAGGGCAACACCTCCTCGGCGAACAGCGCCAGCGAGCGACGCGCTGTGGCCAGCACTACAGTGGGCGCCGGCAGTAGCGTCGGCGGCTGATAGTGCAGCTCGGTGAGCCACGCCTCGTCCAGCCCCGCCGCGTCGGCGGCCGCCAGATCCTCGAGCAGCGCATCGTACTGCGTCGCGAGCGGCAGCTCGGAGATTAGCTCTCCGGCGAAGAACAGCCCGATCTGCACGTCCCGCCTCCCCACCCAACGACGAAAGTCCCCCAGCGAGTGTAGCGCGGTCGTTCGCCTACCGCCGCTGCTCCACTGCCCGTGCCCTGCGTCGAGCCGATGGCGTGGCCGCCGGCTCGCCCATGAGCAGATCGGCGGTCGCCAGCGCCCACAGCGCCGTAATCACTACGGCGGAGGCCACGCACCAAGGGCAAACGGCGCCGATGACGAACAACTCGAGGTACGTCAGGTACGCCGAGTACAGGACCCCTGCGAGGGCCAAGGCGAACAGCGCGAGCCCGACGAACGACGGGGTCCCCGTCCCCGCCACGGCACGCCAGGCGGCCAGCCCCAGCAGCCCCAGGTACAGCACCAGCCCCCAGAGCGCCACCGGGATGCCGGCCACCACGGCGAAGCGGCTGCCCTGCACCTGCTCGCAGCCACCCACGCCGGTGCACAGGGCCGTGGCGCCCGTGTAGTGCGCGAGCGTGAGGTAGCCGGCGATCGCGGCCCCCAGCGCGGCGAGCACCACTAGCGCCGTTGCGCGCCAGCGCTCAGGGCGCGTCATTGCGGTGCCCCCGCGCCGGCCTGGGCAGCTGCCTGGTCGATGAGCTGGGCGAGCTGGTCGGGCCGCGGCACACCGCGTACGACCTGGCCGTTGATGATGAGGGTCGGCGTCGAGTTGATCCCCTGGGCCTGGCCCGCACGGCGCTCTTCACGCACCGCCGCCAGGCGCTGGCTGTCGTCGAGGCAGGCGGCGAAGGCCTGGCCGTCGAGGCCCACCTCCGCGGCGAACCGCTCCAGGTTGGCGCGGTTGAACGCGCCGCGATTCTCGCCCGCCTGCTCGAGGTACAGCTTGTCGTGGTACTCCCAGAAACGGCCCTGCTCGCCGGCGCATTCGGCCGCCACCGCGGCGGTCTCCGACTCGGGGCCGAGGAACGCGAAGTTGTGGAATATCAAGCGCACCTGGCCGCTGGCGATCCGTTGGTCGATTACCTGGCGCGTCGGCCCGAGCGCGAACAGGCGGCAGGCGGGACACTGGAAGTCGGCCCACTCCTCGATCACCACGGGGGCGTCGGGTGCGCCACGCGTCCGGCCGTCGGCGAGCACCGGTGCTGGGGGCGTGGCGGCGCGCTGGCTCAGCCAGATGAGGCCCGCGGCGAGGAGGATCGCCACGGCCGCCGCGAGGCCGATGGTCCAGGAGGTGGGGCGCAGCTTCGTGCTGGTCGCACGTGGGTGCGGGCGCGCGGGATGGACACTGGACTTGCTCATAGTCTCTCTCCCTCCGCGGGTGGATGGCGCCAGCCGCGCGTAGGCACGGGTGGCGATGTCGGGCGAGCGCCTGTAGCCGGGGATGCGTCGGCGCACCGGGCGCCCTCGGCTAGCGCCGGCTACAAGGGGTCTCGTGCCCTCGGTGGGGCTACTGCGAGCGCGGAGGGGGAAGCGACGGACGGAGGCTGGGCGACAGGGGCACGCGGCTCGGCTCGTCGGTCGCCGTGAAAGTGGGCGCGGCGAGAGCCAGGGCTAGCAACGGGGGTAGCGCCGGCCCGCTGCTATCCGTGAGCACAGTGCAGTAGCCCTGGCCGGGCTGGTCGGCGCACCACAGAGGGGTAGGAATGGTCCCGGGCCACGGCGACGGCGGGCGTTCGGCTATCGACAGCAGCAGCACGTCCGGGTGGTGTTGGTCGGGAACCAAGGCAACCGTGCCGGCGCTGGCGAGGCTGGTGACCGCAGCCACCGCCGTCTCGTGGTGCCCCACGATGGGCATACTGGCCAGCAGCCACACTAGCAGGATGGTGCGTAGCCGGCACCGAAGGGTGTGCATTCCTCGCGCGTCCTCATACTCGCGCTCGCGGCCGGGCATATCGGCGCCGGCCACCTACTACCAAGCTTACCGTGTCCACCAGCGCGGCGACAGAGGGGCGGACGTGCCGGGAGCGGACGCGCGGAGCGAGCGGGAGGACTGGGGGAGCGGTCAGGCGAGTGGGCGGCGTTGGCCACCTCCCGACCGCCGGGGGTTAGGCGGGCAGGCTGCGGTAGCGCAGGACAGCCTGCCCGTTCAGAGGCCGGCCGACCGGCACAGTCAGCACCGGAATGGTCGCCTGGGCGAGCAGCCGTTGGGCGAGGGAGGGGCGCGTCAAACGCCGCCACCAGGGCTGGGCGGGTGCACCCACGGCAATGAGCTGCATGCCATGGCGCACGGCTGCGTTGAGCGTCTCGGCGACGGGATCGCCGAAACGCACGTCGTGACGGACGACCACCCCGTTGTAGGCCAGCTCGCTGCCCTTGCGCACGAGGTAGTCGCGCCACGCTGCGGTCTCCTCACGCAACAGCTCGTCGAGATAGATGATCCCGCGCTCGTTGCGCACCACCTCGCGGATCGGTGGCCGCACCACTAGTAGGTGGACCAGCGCGCCAGTCCCGGCAATGAACGGCCGGAGGGCGGAGATGGCTTCCTCCGCCACTGGGCTCCCGTCGAGCGGGATCAGTATGCGATCGAGCATCGAAGCTCCTTCCTGGCCCCTGCGCGCCGCAGGCGTGCTCTAACGCGCCCAGGGCGGCTCGCGGCGGGCACAAAGAAACCCCAGGCGCGTGCGGGCGCACCGACACCGTGCGGCCGACGCTGGCCAACGCCAAGCATCTCTCGCGTGGGCGCCACCCTGGCGCCCCGTGTCGCGTCCCCCGCTCCCAGGGGCCACTTAAGGCTAGCAGGCCCCTCCCCGGGCTCACAACAATACGCCGTAAGCAATCTGTAAACAGTCCGTGCGCGGCCGCGCGACTGTGCTAGAGTGACCGACGACAACGCGCGGACGGGAGCGGCAGCGATGCAGGAGCGGGTGCGATTCGTCGTCCCGGGCGATCAGCCGGCGCAGGTGCAGGGCTCGCCACAACTGGCCCGCCTGGCGCCGTACGGTGAAGTGACCGTCTACACCGACCGACCGGCCGACACAGCCGAGCAGCTCCGGCGCGTGCGTGACGCCCACGTGATCCTCAACTCGCGCGGCGCGGTGCGCTGGCCGGGCGAGCTGCTGCGGCAGCTGCCACACCTGCGCCTGATTTGCGCGTTCGCCGTGGGCACCGATAGCATCGACCTGGCGGCGGCGCGCGAGCTGGGCATCACCGTGTGCAACGTGCCGGGCCGCACCGCGCCGATGGTCGCGGAGCACGCCCTGGCCCTGATGCTCGCCGTGGCCAAGCGCGTTGTGTACCAGACCGACGAGCTGCGCGCGGGCCGCTGGGGTAGCAAGCCAGACAATATCTACCTCCACGGCAAGACGCTGGGCATCATCGGTCTGGGCAACATCGGCAGTCGTGTGGCCGCCCTCGGGCGCGCGATCGGCATGCGCGTGGTGGCTTGGACTTTCCATCCCTCGCCCGAGCGGGCCGCGCGGCTGGGTGTGACGCTCGTCGAGCTGGACGACCTGCTGCGCCAGAGCGACGTGGTGAGTCTCCACCTGCGGCTGACCGAGCAGAGCCGCGGGCTGATCGGCGCCCGTGAGCTAGGCCTCCTGAAGCCCGGCGCCATCCTGGTCAACACGGCCCGTGGCCCATTGGTCGACGAGGCGGCACTGGTGGCCGCACTCGAGGCCGGCCATCTGGCTGGCGCCGGGCTCGACGTGTTCGCTATCGAGCCGCTGCCGGCCGACGCGCCGATCTTGCGCTGCCGGCAGATCGTACTCACCCCGCACAACGCGGATACCACGCCGGAGGGCATCGAGGCCGTCAACGAGGGCGCCATCGACAACGCCATCGCCTTCCTGGAGGGCCGTCCACAGAACGTGGTGGCAGGCCCCGCCACCGCGATGTCCTAGCCGTCGATGTCAGGTGTACTGGCCTGGCTCGCAGCTGCCGCGAAGGCGGGCGATGCCCAGGGGACGCGTCGTGGAGCGCTAGGGCGCGTTTGTGGCGTCGCCGTCCAGCGCCGCGAGCCGCTCTAGCGGCAGGCCCCAGGCGGTCACCGTGGCTCGCTCCTCGGCGGCATCGCGACACCGCTTGAACCGCGCGCCCCGTCGGCCGTGCACGTGGCGCTGGCACGACGGCCAGTCCGGGTGGCGCCGCAGCTCGCTGCCGACCAGACTGAGGTAGCTCGGCCAGCGGGGCCGAGCGCGGGCGGTTGCCGCGGCATCTGCCTCCGAACCGCTCGCCCTGTCCGTGGTCCCTGCGGGCGGGTTGCCCTGGGCCGCTCGGCGTGCGGCTAGCGCCTCGCGCGCCCGCGCCCGTGCCAGCAGATCGACGCGCGTGTTCTCGGGGTGGCCCTGGTGGCCGCGGACCCACTCCCAGCTCACGCGGCCGGCGGCGAGCGTCACTAGCTGTTCCCAGAGGTCGCGGTTCTGCACGGGGTGGCCGCCGACGGTGCGCCAGTGCCGCCGCTGCCAGGCCGGCAGCCAGCGCGTAATGCCCAGCATCACGTACTGGCTGTCGGTGATCACGCGCACGGGGGTCGGCGGCGGCACACGGCGCAGCGCCTCGATGACCGCCGTGAGCTCCATGCGGTTGTTGGTGGTATCTTCCGCCGCGCCGCTGATCTCCTCGCGGTGGCCGTCAGCCTCGATCAGGGCCGCCCAGCCACCCGGGCCCGGGTTCCCGAGGCAGGCCCCATCCGTGTAGATCCGGACCGCGGGAGTCGTCACGCGTCAGCCCTCCGGCAGGCGGCCGATCTCGTTCAGCACCTCGTCCACCAGGTCGAGGCCCCAGACGGCGCGCATCTGCGCGTCGCTGAGCGGCTGAGGGATCTGGCCCTGCTCCCGGAAGTAGTTGTAGCAGTACAGGATCGACTCCTGGTTCGGCGCGCCGTTCGGGTTGAGCCCTGTGGGCACCATCTCGCGTACCGTCTCGATGTCCAGCTTGGTGAAGTTGGCCACGAGCTGGTCCATGCGCTCGCGCTCCGGGCTCATGGGCGGCTGCGTCAGGGTGGCGTTGTAGTCGCGGATCGCCTGGATGTAACCGCGCACGAACCGCTTGGCGGTGTCGCGGTCGTTGTACAACCGCCCGGATAGGCCCACCACCCCGATGGTGAAGTTCGGGTACATCTCGTCGAGCCCCATCATCTTCACCGCGGTCCCTTGCTGCAGCAGGCGGGTGATGAACGGTTCGATGAGGATGCCCGCGTCGATCGAGCCGTTGGCCATCGCGCCGAGCATGTCCCCGAACGTGATGGGCTGGATGGTGAGATCGTCGATGCTCTGCCCGACACGTTGCAGGCCATAGCCGAGGATGCAGCCGCTGGAGGTTGGCGCGCCGGGCGGGGTGAGCGCGATCGTCAGCCCCCGCAGGTCGGCCAACGTGCGGGCGCGGCCAGCTTCCCACACCTCCTTGCGCACGAGCAGGGCCTGGTTGCCGAACCCGGGCCGGAACGTGCCGCGATCGAGCACGATCTTGATCGGCACGCCCCGCGCCACGGCGTTCCACATGGCCACGTTGGGCGCGACGGCGCCGGCCTCGAGCTGGTCGGTGGCCAGCGCGGGCACGATCTCGGAGGCGTTGGCGAACGGGACGATCTCCACGTCGAGGCCCATTTGCTGGAAGTGGCCGCGCTCGACGCCCACGAACATCGCCACGTCCTGCACGATCATCTGGCTAGCGAGCCGCAGGTGCTGGAGGGATGGGCTCGGGCTGCTGGCCACGGCCGCCGGCGGGGCCGGAGGCGACGTGGCCGCGCGGGCCGGCGTGGTTTCGGCGCGTGCCGCCCCCGGTCCGGACTGTGGCGAGGGGCCAGTCGCGCAGCCGGTAATGACCGCGACTATCAGTGCAAGGCACGGCAGGCTTCGCCATCGGTCCATCGATACGCTCCTCGTGATGAGCTCGCTTCACACCCGCAACCGCTAGGAGGCCTCAACATCCCTACACCGAGTTGCCGCCAGAATAGGGCATCGCGCCAACGGCACGCTAGCTCCGCATCAGCCGGAGGTGCTCCGCTCGACGGGCGGCAGGCCGATGCGTGCCAGCACGCCCAGGTGGTCCGAGGGGTACAGCGCGGGATCGTGCGACGCGGGCGTATCGAGGAAGAGGCGTGCGTCCAGCACCTGGACGGGCGCCGTGGCAGGAGCCAGGAACAGATAGTCCACCGTGCCGCGCCAGCCGTGGGGCGCCGGGGCCAGCGGCGTGGCCGTGGTCCAAGTGGGCTCCGTGCCGTGCCAGGCCGCGTACAGCGACAGCCAGCGCTCGCGCAGCAGGTTGTAGGCGGGCGACTGCGGCGTGGCGTTGAAGTCGCCGCCGACCACCGCGATGGTGTCGCCGAACAGCTCCGCCACCCAGGTGCGCAGCCGGCGGGCCTGGTACACACGCGCCGCATCGCCCGCCGGGCCGATGTCCCAGAACAGGTGCGTGCACACGAAGCCGAGGCGCCGGCCAGCCAGCTCCGTGCTGACCGCCAGCGCCACGCGCCCCTGCCCGCCGAGGTCGAGCCACTGCCAGTCGAGGATCGGGCCGCGCACCAGAACGCCGACACTCAGATCCGGATCGTGCAGGTGACGCTGCTCCACGTAGGCGTAGGACTGTTCCACGCCGTGGGCGGCGACCGCTCCGTTCAGGGCCTTCACCAGACGTGTGCCCACCTGCTGGCTGACCGCTACCTCCTGGAGCGCGACAAGGTCCGGTAGGGCGCCAGCCAGGCCGGCTTCGAGGAGTGGGAATCGCTCCGGTGCGCGGCCATGCCATCCGAACAGGTTGATGGTCGCGACGGTCAGGGTACCCGACATAGTCGCCGCGCGATGCGTGCTCCCATCGCTACTCGGGGTAGCGGCCGCGGAAGAACTCGCTGAAGTCGGCCATCTCCGGCTCGAAGCCCGCGGCTTGCAGCGCCTGGCGCAGCGTGCGCATCTGGCTGTCGGCCAGCTTCATGGCCGGCTGGCGCAGCGGCCCGCCACTGTACCCCTGCAGCCAGGCCTGGTACTTCCACAGGTAGCGGTGAATGAAGTTGGCGCCCGCGAATGTGGCCTGCATGTTCAGCCGCGCCACCCGCGCCGGATGGATCTGCCAATACAGCTCCATGGCGCGGTCGAAGTTGCCGTCCTGGAGGTGGGCGAAGATCTCGGGCACCTTGCCGCCCCACCACTCGTAGTTGCTGGTGCCCATCCACTGCATGCCGAACTGCTCGACGTTGAGCGGGGCGTTCGCTTCCAGCGGATCGGAGATCAAGATCTCCTTGGCGCGAGCCTTCTTCCAGAACTCGTAGAAGCCGGCCAGGCCGGGGCGTGCCACCTCGTGCTTGATCGCCACCACGTTGGGCAGGTCGGCCAGCTGCAGCAGTACATCGGGCGGGAACCCCGACGGGTGTAGGCGCGCGAAGTTCCAGTGCGCCGCGGCGAACAGCACCGTGGCCAGGTTGGTGCGCTCGATCACGTACGCGCTGTAGTCGTAGATCTCCTGGGGCGTGCGGGGGTAGAAGCTGTTCGGGTAGCCCAGCAGCAGCCCGCTGACCCCGATGCGCTCGGCGGCCTGGGCCATGCGCACCACGTCGTCGGCAGTGTCGAAGGTGCCGTGGAGCAGGAAGTGGTGCCGGCCCTTGGCCTCGTCGACCGCGATTTCCATGAAGCGGACCATCTCGTCGAGCGTGGTGCCCGCCTCGGAGACCAGCAGCGCGCCCCAGAACTTGTACTCGATGTTCTTGCACACGTCGTGACGGATGGCGCGTTCGTTCAGCCGCTTCAGGTCATGAGTGTAGCTAGGGATGATCACGTTGCAGACGCCGCGCATGTGCGCGCGCGCCCACTCCTTGGCCTCGCTCTTGGTGTACTGCATGGTCTCCTCCCTACCGGCGGCCGCCCGCTGCTCGCCCTGCGCCGGCATCCCGAGCGCCCCGCTCGCCCGGCCGCCTGTTCGGAGAACTCACATGGGCTGCCCGGTGGACCCCGCGGGCCGGCGCCGCTGTATTATGGCATGACCACAGGGCCATGGGCGCTCGCGGACCGCCGCCCGGGCTGGCGGGCGGGCGCGTGGCAGCGGGAGCAAGGCGCGATGCTGGCAAGACCGGCCGCGAAGGCGCTGCGGATCCTCTTGGTGCTGAGCGCCCTCGCGGCCAGCGCCCTCGGCCGTCGGCCAGCGGCTGCGCAGGGAGGGGAGTGCTCGGGGACGGCCGCGCCGCGGCCCTACGTGATTCTCCTGCATGGGTTCAATAGCTCCAGCCTGGTCGACGACACCACGGGCGGCCCGAACCCGGCAAATCACCGCGTGCGCGACGACTTCCGCGCCATTCGCGCGGCGCTCGACAGCGCGTTTACCGTGCCGCCGCGAGTGATCTATTTCAGCTACGGAGCTGCCCGCCAGCTCGCGCGTGGCGGCCCTCCCGAGACCGCCTGGGCCGGCGACACGTACCGCGACGAGAGCGAGCCTCGCTATGCGGCGCGCGACACCACCGACCTGCCGCTGGCGACGCACGCCGACGCACTCGGCTGGCTGGTGCGCGACCTGCTGCGGTGCGAGCCGAGGGCGGTAATCCATCTGGTGGGCTTCAGCCTCGGGGGGGTGGTCGCGGTACACTGGGTGGCCAGCGAGACGGAGGGGCCCGACAGCCCGCTGTACGCGGTGCGCCGGGTCGTGTTGATCGACAGCCCGGTGGGCGGGATCAACGGCGTCCTATTGCGCCAGGCGGTCCAACTCTTCCCCAGCGCGGCGGTGCTGCTCGGCGACGGCACGGTAGTGCGGGAGCTGGCGTCGCCCGCCGAGCTGTTGCAGGCCACGCGGGAGGCGGCGCGCCGCGTCGACCTCGCCGCTATCGAGAGCAGCAGCGACTTCGTGGTCAGCGGCGCGGCGCTGGTGGCTGGGGCCTGGCTGGGTCGCGGCCTCGCCGCGAGCGGAGCCCCGCTCGGGCAGTCGCTTGAGTTGCGGCGCGTCGAGGCCGCCCTGCCGAACGCCGCCGTCGGCTCGCTGTACGAGCGTGTGCTCCTCCTCCACAGCGTGCCGCTGCGCGATCCCGGCGTGTTGGACACGCTGGTCGAGTATCTGCGCCGCGATGGCCCGCACTGGCAGCAGCGGCTCGCGGCCCAGCCGATACCGACGCCAGCGGCCACCCCAGCTACCACAGCGGCCCCGACGGTCCCGAGCGTGGAGTGCCCGGGGCCGACACCCTCCGCCATGGCCGTAGGCGAACCGCTCCGCCGCGTGCCGGGGCGCCGTGCTACTCGGCGACTTCGAAGATGGCGTCGATCTCCACGGCCATGCCGCCGGGTATGGCTTGGAAGCCAACGGCCGAGCGTGCGTGCTTGCCCTGCTCGCCCCACAGGGCGATGAACACTTCCGAGGCGCCGTTGAGCACGCGCGGCGTCTGCGTGAACTCCTCCGTGCAGTTGACCATGCCGAGGAGCTTCACCACCCGCCGCACGCGGCTCAGCTCGCCCAGATGCGCCTTCAAGGTGGCCAGCATGTTCAGCGCGGTCTGGCGGGCAGCAGCCTGCCCGTCCTCTAGGCTCAGGTCGGCCCCCACACGGCCAACGAAGGCCGGCTGACCGTCACGCAAGGGCAGGTGGCCGGAAAGGAACAGCAGGCGCCCAGCCTGCACCACCGGGCGGTAGGCCCCCTGGGGCGCGGGCGCCGGTGGCAGCTCGAGGCCCAACTCGGCCAACTTCGCTTCGGGAGTCATCGTGCTCTCCCACGGTCGCGGTTGTCGCCTGCGGTCGAGTATACGGCTAGATGGTCACCGTACTGCCATCGAAACGGGTGATCGAGAAGCCGTACACCTGCTCGTTGAAGGTCAGCTTCTCCTCCCGCAGGAAGCGGATAGCGAGCTCCTCGCCGAGGCGCAGCGACTCCGTCGTATCCGACCGCCAGTGGATACCGGCGTGGCTGCGGGCGACCCCGATGTTCGCGGCCAGCTTGTTCAGCTCGCCGCCCACGGTCAACGGCGGTCCGACGTACGGCTGGAGCGCGAGCCCGTCCGGCGTGGCCACCACCGGTCGCGGGATGACGAACGTCTCATCGAACAGCGCCTTGAGTACCGTCACACACGCGCCGGCGACGGTCGCATGGCCGGCGCCATACGACGGGTGGAGCGGGGAGCCGCCCGGGTAGGCTTGCGGGAGCAGGTACGAGCCGAAACGGGTGAAGGTGGCCTCCAACGCCCCGGAGGCCAGCAGGTCGGGGTGGATCGGGTAGCTCGCGGTGCGCGTGAGCTGGTTGTGCACCCGACCGCCGAACTCCTCGGGCCGCAGCCGCCGGTGGACGTTCCACTTCTGGTACCAGACCGACTTGAGCGCTCGCGTGGCCACGGCGCCGATCTGGGACGCGGCGTAGGGGTCACCAAGGGTGCCGAAGCCGATCTGCGTGCGGGAGTCGCGGTACGGGTTGCCGGGATTGGGCGGGACGCCGAGGGCGAACAGCACCAACAGTGCGTTGAACGACGCCTGGAACAGCACATCGACCCGCACCCACTGGGCCAAATCACGGCCGTTCCGCATGTAGCGGGGCACGGTCTCCAGGGTGGGGTTGCTGGGCGCTGCCCCGTTCTGGCTGGCCAGCCACTCCGGGTACGCGGTCAGGTAATCGACCCCGGGTATCGCGCTGACAATGCGCTGGTCGAGCTGCTGGGGGCCGTAAGGCACGTTCAGCCAGAAGAACTGCGAGATGTACGGTCCCACCAGCGCCCCGGGCAGGTCGAGGCGATACAGCAGGTCCGGGGTAACCTGGCCGTTCACCCGCGGCCCGCGATACCCGGGCAGGCGACCGAGGTCGGCAGCGGCCCGCTGCGCGAGCGGGTGGCTCGGGTAGTCGGCGAACGGGATGTCGCGCATAAGGGCCATCCAGTACATCTCGGCCATCTCCGCGGCCTCTTCGGCGCTGCTGAACGCGGGCGGCGGCGGGAGGCTCAGCGCGTGCGAGTCGGGGCCCAGTAGCTCGAAGGCCAGTCCGGCCTGAGGGTTGACCAGTCGCTGGGAGCCTCCCAGCGGGATCCGTTCGAAGTCGGCGGGATCGCCTGTCTGCAGGGCGGTCAGCAGGCGCTGGTAGGCGGCGAGATCGACCTCGCCGCGGGCGTTGTGAGGCAGGCCCTTCGAGAAGCTGGCGATACGATTGGGGTACAGGGCATCGTCCCCATTGCACACCAGGGCGGGTCTGGGATACTTCTCCTCGAACTGGGCTGCTTCCAAGCGGAGCTTCATCGCGTCGCGCGCCCGGCGATCGCTGCCGCGCGGGCCGATCTCGCACGGGCCAAGCCCAGGGGTGTCCTGGGCCGCTGCTCGCCGCGGGGCGCGGGCCAAGCCCGCGCCCGCTAGCGCCAGGGCGGCACTTCCTAAGCTCCCTAGCAGTACCCGGCGTGGGAAACATCGGCGGCCCACGCTGTTCATTCGTTCACGACTCCCCTCCATAATCAATCCTGTGTACCGCGTGCCGACTGGCAGGCAGGCGCGGAAGCAGGCTCAACCAAGCGGACACAGGTGGCAGCGGGTAGGCAGGGGCGGCGTGGCCGTCAACTGGTTGACGGGGCGAAGCACGCCCCCGTTGAGCGTGAACACGGTCCACCACCGACCGGAGCCGAGGGTGGGCGCACCGAAGCTGTGCTGGAGCCGCCCGCCCGCGTAGACCTGGACGCGGGCGCCGCTGCCCGCCAGCGCGCGCTCGTTGCTGTAGTTGTGGACCGCGTACACCGACTCTCCCACCTGGACCTGCGTGATGGTGAGCGTCTCGGGCCCTTCACCCGTCGTGCTGTCGAGGTCGAGCTGAGCGAACGGGAAGCGGGCGGTGCTGCCGCGTGTGAGGAAGTTCACCTCGATGGGGCCGCGAGTGGCCGAGGGTACCCAGAAGTGCGCGTCGAGGTCGCGCGGCGCCTGGTTCCAGGTCAGGACGATACGCAGGGAGCCCGGCGGGGGCGGAGGCATCAGGGCGAAGTTGGCGGTGGCAGCGGTCCCGGCGGGCACGAGCACCATCTGGGTGTCCGCCAGGTAGTCCCGCGCGGCCGCACTGACCTGGAGCGGCCCCACCGGCAAGCTCGAAAACTCGTAGGCACCGCGGCTATCGGTCAGGACGGTCGCTCCGTTGGGCAGGCTAATCGTGGCGCCTTGGAGGGGCTGTCCATCGGTGGCGTCGCGGACCAGGCCGCGGAGCCCGCCTGTTGGAGGAGGGAGAGGTGGGGGC
>JADGHJ010000368.1 GCA_019686175.1 Chloroflexota bacterium
TTTGTGTATAAGAGACAGCATCTCGCCCAGGCGAGACCCCCCTCCCCTCACCTCTCTGCCATTCGTGGGGAGACCTTCCCCTCCTCTCGCCCCTCTCCCCATCAGTGGGGAGGGACACATCGAGCACGGCGAACGGCAGCAGGTCGCCGGTAGTGCGCCCCAGGTGGATCTCGTAGCCGTGGAACTGCTGGCCATGTAGGGCGCCGAACACGCCCTCGCCTCGCGCCACCACGCGGCCTGTCACCTGGCGCGTGGTCTTGTGGCCCATGAACACCGTCTCGATGTCGAGCAGCCCCAGTCCGGCTGCCTCGCCGGGCGCGCCGTCGTGGCCCTCCGGGTCGTGTAGCCGTCGCCCGAGCAGCTGGAAGCCGCCGCAGATGCCCAGCACGGGTACCCCGGCCGCTGCCAGCCGCAGCAGCGCCGCGCCCAGACCCGACGCGCGCAGCCAGTGGAGGTCCGCCAGGGTGCTCTTGCTACCGGGCACTACCACCAGGTCCGGCACGCCGAGCGCCGCGGGACGGTTCACGTAGCGCAGCCGCACGCCCGGCTCCGCGGCGAGCGGGCCGAAGTCGTCGAAGTTGGCGATGCGCGGCAGGCGCAGCACGGCGATGTCCACGCCTCCCACTCCTTCGCCCCTCTCCCCACGGGTGGGGGAGGGATTGGAGGTGAGGGGCTCCCCACGACCAGCGAAAGGCTGGGGGGCCGCCGTGTCGAGCACCTGCGAGTCCTCCTCTGGCAAGTGCAGCGCCGGCAGGTAGGGGACCACGCCCAGCACCGGGCGGCCGGCGCGCGCTTCTAGCTCGCGCAGGCCCGGGGCGAGCAGCGCCGCGTCGCCGCGGAAGCGGTTGATCAGCAGCCCGCGGACCCGAACTCGCTCGTCAGGCTCCAGGAGCATGAGGGTGCCCAGCAGGGCCGCGAACACCCCGCCGCGGTCGATGTCCGCCACCAGCAGCACCGGCGCGTCGGCCAGCCGCGCGACCGCCATGTTCACGATGTCGCTGGCGCGCAGGTTGATCTCGGCGGGGCTGCCCGCGCCCTCGATCACCACGACGTCGTGGGCGGCGCGCAGTCGCGCCAGGCTCTCGGCCACGACCCCCAGGAGCTCGGCTTTGGCCGCGTGGTACTCGCGCGCCGACAGCCGCCGCCATACCTTGCCCCGCACGACGACCTGCGAGCGGGCGTCGCCCTCGGGCTTGAGCAAGATGGGGTTCATATCCACTGTGGGCGCGATGCCCGCCGCCAGCGCCTGCGCCGCCTGGGCGCGCCCGATCTCGCCGCCATCCGGAGTCACCGCCGCGTTGTTGGACATGTTCTGTGCCTTGAACGGCGCCACGCGCAGCCCCTCGCGGCGCAGCAGGCGACACAGGGCGGCGACCACTGCGCTCTTGCCCACTCCCGACGCGGTGCCCTGGACCATCAGCGTGGCTGCTGTCATACGACCTCCGCGGTCGCGAGCCGACCGGCGACGGCCACGAGCGCCGCGCAGTCGCCCAAGGGGCGCGCGCCCAGCCGGACGTACGCGGGCAGCCCGAATGACGTGCAGTCGCGCACCTGGATGCCGTACTGCCGCAGGGCCGCGGTCGTGGCGGCGGCATCCCTGACCTCGACCAGCAGGAAGTTCGCGGCGGTGGGCCTTGGCGCCCAGCCCAGCCCGCGCAGTTGGTCGCTCAGATAAGCGACCGCCGCACGAGCCAGGCGTCGCCCGGCGGCCACGTGATGGCCTGCCTCCACTGCTGCCAGCCCCGCCGCGATGGCCACGGTATTCACTGACCACGGCGGCTGCACCGCCTGCAGGTGGGCGATGGTGGCCGGGGCCGCCAGCGCGTAGCCCAGGCGTACCCCGGCCAGCGCGTGGCTCTTGGTCAGCGAGCGCAGGAGCACCAGGCGCGAGTCGGCGAGCAGCGGCCGCGCGTCCCAGGGCGCCTCGACGAAATCAACGTACGCCTCGTCCAGCACCAGCAGGCCCGGCACCGCGTCGAGCAGCGCGGCGACCACCTTGGCAGGCAAGTAGACACCCGTCGGGTTGTTCGGGTTGCAC
The DNA here is from genome assembly GCA_019686175.1 of Chloroflexota bacterium. Lineage (GTDB taxonomy): Bacteria > Chloroflexota > UBA6077 > UBA6077 > JAJPHF01 > JADGHJ01. The sequence goes on from JADGHJ010000368.1 coordinate 2,039, forward strand.
AGGAAGGTGAGCTTCGGCCGCAGCGCCCGCGCACTCGCTACCAGCGCCGCGATGTCGGGCTGGAAAGCGTCGTCGGCCTGTGCCCGCAGCTCCGTTACCACGGCACCGAGTAGCTGGCAGGCGCGCGCGTACTCGCCGAAGGTCGGCCCGACCACCAGCACGCGATCGCCGCGCTCCAAGTACGCCAGCGCCAGCAGCCACAAGAGCTCGCTGCTGCCGTTGCCCACCAGCACCTGATCGGGGGCCAGGCCCAGCGTCGCCGCCAGTGCCGCGCGCAAGGGCGCCGCGTGCGGCTCGGGGTAGCGGTCGATGGTCGCGGCGCGGCAGGCGGCGAGCACGGCCGGCGCGGGCCCCAGCGGGTTGCTGTTCACGCTGAAGTCCACTAGCCCCGGCGGCGCGCCGCCGTGCACCACCGGGGCACTGGCCAACACCTCAGGCCGCGGTCGCATGGCCCCTCCAGCCAGCCATGACCAGCGCCAGCGCCGCGGCGAACAGCACGGCCGCCACCCGGCAGAGCGCAAGCGCGCGGTCGATCGCCCGCACGGTAGGCGGCGCGCCATCGCCGAGCAGGTACTCGCCGCGCTTCTCCAATTGCACGCCCAACGCGCCGGCCATGGCGCTCATGGGCCAGCCGGCGTTCGGGCTGCGCGTGCGGTGATGGTCGCGCCGCGCGGTCGCCCAGGTGCGGCGGGTGGGGCAGCCCGCGAGTGGCGCGGCGAGCGTGAGCAGCAGGGCCGTAAGCCGTGCGGGCAGCCAGTTGGCCAGGTCGTCCAGGCGCGCGGGCGCCTTGCCGAGATACTCGTAGCGCCCGCGATAGCCGAGCATGGCGTCGCAGGTGTTGAGGAAGCGGTAGGCCAGCGCGCCCGGCAGCCCCAGTACGGCATACCACAGCAGCGGCGCGACGAAGCTGTCGCTGAGGTTCTCGGCTAGCGACTCGATGGCCGCGGCCGCCACCAGTGGCGCGTCCAGGCCGCGGGTGTCCCGACTC
>JADGHJ010000369.1 GCA_019686175.1 Chloroflexota bacterium
ACCGCATCGTATTCCACAGCCGGGCGCGGGCGGCGCTAGCGCGTGGCCCTCGCCGCTTTGTAGCTCGTGCGCCCGTCCGCCGCGGATCAGATCGGGACGATCGCCACCTCGATGGCGGCCGCGCGCCCGCGGCGCGTCTCCGCCAGGCCGCGTTCCAGGGCCGCCTCGAGCTCGCCCGGGTCGCTCACCCGTTCCGAGTAGGCGCCGGCCGCGGCCGCGATCATCGCCAGGTCACTGGAGGGTGCGAAGCTGGCGGTGAAATCGTTCGCCCGCTGCGCGAACCCCTCCGGATACTGGTCGAGCGCCGCGTTCTTGACCGCGGCCCAGCCCACGTTGTTGTAGATGACCGCCAGGAACGGTACGCCGTACCGCCGCGCGGCCCAGAACGCCGCCGTCGGCTCGCCGAACACGAATGCGCCGTCGCCCACGCACAGCACGACATCGCGGTCGGGCGCGGCCAGCTTGGCGCCCACCGCCGCGCCGACGCCCCAGCCGAGCGAACTGCCGCCGCTGCCGAAGTACGTCCCGGGCTCGGTACGAGCCGTCAGCGAGAGCGTCCACGGCGCGTTGCTCACCGACTCGTCGAGCACGATGGCGCTGGGCGGCAGGATACGCCCTAGCGTGGCGGCGATCATCGCCGCGGTGATCTGGCCATCCTTTGGCGCTTGCGCCGCCGCGCGCGCCGCGCGCAGCTTCTCGCGCTGCTCCGCCACCCACGCCCGCCGCGCGTCGATGCGCGCCTGCGCGGCTGCATCGAGCCGCGCCTCGACCAGCGCTAGCAGCCGGGGTAGGGCCAGGGCGCTGGTGCCCTGCATGCGCAGGTCGGCGGGGATATCCACGAGTTGCATTCCCGCCTTCACGGGGTCGATGTCCAGGTGGATCACTTTCGCCTGTGGCGAGGGGTTGACCACCGCGGGCAGCCAGGGCACGTCGTGGTCGATCACGAACACCACGTCCGCTTGCGGCAGGTAGGGCGCCACGCGGGCGCCGAGGTGGAGCTCGTGCGTACGCGGGAAGTTGAGATGGTAGGCGCTCTGCTCGACTACCGGCAGCGCCAGCCGCTCAGCTAGCGCCACCAATGGAGGCACCGCCGCCGGATCGCGCCCGAGATAGGCGGTGACGACCAGCGGGCGCTCGGCCCGCACTAGCCATTCGGCGGCCTGCTGCAGCGCGGCCTCGTCGGGGAGCGTGGGGCCGGGTACAGCATCGGCCGGCCGCCTCGTGGCGCCGTTGCGCTCGACCCGTGCGGCCAGCGGCTCGCGGGCGGCCATCAGGTACACCGGCCCGGCCGGCTCGGCCCGAGCGAGCTGCATCCCGCGCTGCACTACCTGGCGGATGGTCAGCGGCGACTTGATCTCGTAGGCCCACTTCACGTATTGCCGCACGATCGCCGCCTGGTCGGGCGCGTCCTGGATGAACTGCACCGGGTTGGTGCGCGAGCCCAGCGCCTCCCCGCGCGTCGTCCACGGGCTCTGGCCCGCGAAGATGAACACCGGCACGCGCCCCCGCGCCGCGTTGTGCACGGTCCCGCCGAGGTTGGCCGTGCCGACATCGACGTGTACGAACACCGCTTGCGGCTGGCGGGTCACTTGGGCATAGGCCTGGGCAGCGCTGAGGGCCATGATCTCGTGCTGGCAGATGATCACCGTGGGCACCGCGTAGCCGTGGGCCCGTGCCCTGGCGAACGCCTCGACCAGCGCGGGGTAGTCGGTGCCCAAGTTGGCGAAGATGTAGCGCACGCCCTGCTCCCAGAGCGTTGCCAGCAGCTCCTCGGCGCCGGTCTCCACCGGAATCGCTTGTTGGACGCGCTCCTCGGTCTGCATGTCGCCCCCTCTGGCCCGCGCGGACGAGAATACGGAGGTCCGGCGGGCGTGGCACACGGCCAGCGCGGCCCGGCCAGCGGCGCGCGCGGGCTCGGGGGCATTGTACCGGAAGGCTAGGGGACGAAGGTGTACACCAACCCGGGCAGGGTAACGCCGTTCACGATGGCCGCGATGTTGGCTTGGCCCGGCGCCGTGCCTCGAACGGTGAACGCGGCGTTGCCACCCGCATCGCTCGCCTGCTGCGTGGCGCCTTGCAGCATGGCGGCACCCGTGACCTGGAGCAGTACCGGCGCGTTGGGCACCGGCGCGCCGCTTGCGTCCCGGACCTGCACCTGGACCTGGACGCCGCTGGGGAGCTGGGCCAGCGAGGCCGGGTTGGGCGACAACGCCACGATCCGTGAGGTGGCCGTGCTGACCTGCCCCACGCCCGCTCCCGCCACGCCGTAGCTGAAGGCCTGGCTGAGGTTGGAGCGGCCCATCTCCTGGCCGTTCGGGCCGAGGGCCTGCACCTGATATGTCACGCTGCCCCCAGGCGGGAGCGTGGCCAGGTAGGACGTGGCACCGCCGACCCCCGCGAGCAGCGAGGGCGCCGCCCCGTTGAGCCCCTGCAGCACGTTGTAGCTAGTAGCTCCCGGTACCGGGACCCAGCTCAACTGGACGGTCGTCGGCCCCGTCTGTACCGCCGTGAGCTGCAGCTGTCCCGGGACCGGATAGCTCGCCGGCAGCATACCGTATCCGGGATAGCCTGGCGGGGGCGGATAGCCGGGCGGCCCGTAGCCGGGCAGCAGGCCCGGCGGGACGGCCCCGGGGCAGTACGGCGGCTGGTTCGGCATCGTGATGGGCGTGCACCACGGCGGGATGGTGGGCGTGGGGATCGGTGTCGTGGTCGGTGCGCCCGAACTGGAGGCCGGGGCCGACGGCGCGCCACGGCGACCGAGGCTATCGATCGCCAGCACCGAGAAGCTGTAGCCGATGCGCGGGTTGAGCCCGCGGATGGTCACCCGCGTCTGGCTGCCCGGGACTTCCAGGATGGGGCGCTGCGTGCCATCGGCCTCGTTGGACACCACCAGGTAGGAGCGGATGGTCGGCGCGCCCGCCGGCACCTGCCAGCTCAACGAGACCGCGCCATCGAAGGGGTTCACGGCCACGGTCAGGTTAGTGGGCGCGGCCATGGCTGGGGTAGGGCTGGGCG
>JADGHJ010000074.1 GCA_019686175.1 Chloroflexota bacterium
GGGTGGGCGCGCTCGCGCATGGGGCGTCGGCCTCCCTCGCTCTCCAGCACCGGACAGGCCGGAGCAAGGGTGATGGCCCGAGCTAGCGCCACCCCCTCGGGGCCAAGCTGGACCCACGCCGCGCGGAGAGCCGGCTCCTTCTGCGGGGACGGAACCACGGCCCCTGCTGGCGCCGACGGCCCGGACGCCAGGGCCAGGAGCAGGAGTAAGCCCACCACCAGTCGCCAGGGCGCTCGCATGCCCCCTCCAGGCGGGCCCTCGCCCTTCGGGCGGTGAGCCACACCCATGTGTTGCTGGTGATCGCGCTAGTGGGTGGTGCCGTGATGCCGTTCGCTGGACTCTCCAGGCTGGCAGGCCAGAACGATCCCGATACCGATGAGCGCCAGCCCGATCAAGGTCGCGCCGTGCACGCGGGTCACAATCGCTGCCGCGAAGACGGCGGCTCCCACCAAGATGCTGAGGATCGCTCCCAGGGCCGTGAGGCTACTGACGCGCATGATCTTCCTCGCAGCGAGCGCCGCAGCGCGGACAGCGCACGGCGTAGCTTCTAGCCCATGGTAGCGTATTGTCGGCGAGCGCGCAGCGGCGGAGCCCTGAGCGGCACCACTTCGTCGGAGGGCGGCGCTGCTCTCGTATAATGCAGGACCCATTTCGGGCACAGGACGAACCATGCGATACCTTCGCGCCATGCTCGGCCTCGCCATCAGCGCGGCCTGCGTGATCGCCCTGCTCACGCAGATCGACCCCCAGCGCACCTGGCAGTCACTCTCGCACGCGCGGCCAGGCTGGCTGCTGGCGACCGTGGGCGTGCTGTTGCTGAGCATGCTCGTCAAGGCCTGGCGTTGGGGCGTCCTGTTCTATCCCACGCGCGGACTGCGCCTGCAGCGCTTGTTTTCGGCGCTCGCCATCGGCTACCTGGTGCTCTCGGTGGTGCCCATGCGGCTCGGAGAGCTGGTGCGCGCCTACCTGATCGGCCGCACCGAACCGGTAGCCTTCACGCAGGCGGTGGGAACGATTCTCGTCGAGAAGATTCTCGACGTCCTGACTATCCTGGCCTTTCTGGCCCTCCTCGGGCTGTTCATGCCCCTGCCCGTGCTCGGGGTTCCAAACGAGGTGCTGGTGGGCCTCGGGCTGGGCGGCGTCGGTGGATTGCTGATCCTGGCCTGGCTGCCGCGCCAGCGCATTCTGGCCCTGCTGGCGCGCTTGCAGCTCTACCTGCCCGGCTCGCGGCGCTTCAACCTGGTGCGCATGATCGGCCCCTTTCTCGACGCGGTGGCCATCTTGCGCTACCCGCGGGTGCTGCCCGTGGTAGTGCTCTCCTCGGCGCTGACATGGTCGCTGGCCGCGCTCATCAACTACCTTGGGCTCCAGGCGCTGGCCATCGAGGCGCCCGTGGCGGCGGCGATCTGGCTGATGATCGTGACCAACCTGGTGATGATCCTCCCCTCGGCACCAGGCTACGTGGGCGTGTTCCACAAGTTCAGTGTCATCGCCCTGGCGGCGTTCGCCATCGACGCCAACGAGGCGGCGGCCTACGCTATCGTGCTCCATGCACTGATCTACGGCACATTCATCGCCCTCGGTCTGATATTCGTGTGGCGCGGTGGCTATCGTTGGCGCGACCTGTGGCCGGGCACACCACCGGCGGCCGCCCCCGCATCCGCGTTGGTCAGCCCGCAGACTGCCGGCACGGACCCCGTGCCGGCGATCGTCACGCTGCCCGAGCGGGAACCCTAGCGCGGACCGGCGTGTCGCCGGCGAACGGATGGTATAATCCGTCGCTCCTCGGCCCGGACGGGCTCAGGAGACGCCAGTCGGCCGGGCCGAACGCCGCGCCGTCGAGCCGCGGCGCCCGGCAGCGGAGTGCCCAGGTCCTGCACGACGTGACATCCACCACGTGCGATAGTTAGTCCTCGGCCGCGCCCCGAGGGCTGCCCTTGTGGTGCCGCGTCTGCCAGTTACCCGGTGCCTGTAGAGCCGTCGGGCGAACCGCCCGCCCCGAAGCGCAGTAGCAGTGAGGGAGTGAAGCATGGTGCAGTCGCAGACCTCCATCCAGCGAGGTGCCGCTCACTTCCTCGAGCGGCACCTGCGCGAGGTCCCGCTGCACCGCGCGATCATCCGCTCTGCAGAGGCGCGGCTGGTCTCCACAGTCGCCCTGCCGCGGCCGCTGCTCGATGTCGGTTGCGGCGACGGCCACTTCACCGACATGGTGCGAGACGGGCCCGTAGACGCGGGGATCGACCTCAGTCGGGAGGCCGCCCGCGAGGCCGCGTGCCGCGGTGTGTATCGTTGCCTCGCCGTTGCCAGCGCGACCTGCCTGCCGTTTTCGGACCAGAGCTTTGCCAGCGTGATGAGCAACTGCGCGCTGGAGCACATCCCTGATTTGAGCCGCGCGCTGCACGAGATCGCGCGGGTGTTGCAGCCGGGCGGTACGTTCGTGTGCACCGTGCCCTCGCACAACTTCGCGCGCTACCTGGCGGGCGCGTCGCTGCCGCGGGCGGTCGGCCTCGCCGCGTTGGGCCATGCCTATGGAGCGTGGTTCAACCGCCTCTCCGCACACTACCACACCTACGATCTCGATGGGTGGCGGACGCGGTTAGCAGCGGCCGGCCTCGAGGTCGTGCGCTGGCGCGGCTACCTCGGCCCGACGGCGATGAAGGTCTTCGATCTGAGTCACTACTACGGGGCGCCAACGCTCCTCACCAAGCGCCTCACGGGGCGGTGGGTGCTACTGCCGGACAAGGCGCGCTGGTGGCCGCCGGAACGGTGGCTGGCCCGCTGGCTGGTCCGGTATTGTGAGGAGGACCCTGGCCGCAATGCGGCGTACTACTTCTTCGTCTGCCGCAGAGCGAGTGGAGTTTGATGCAGGCCTCGACCCCCGGCCCAGCGCCCGAGCGCGCCGCGGATGCGCGCCTCGCGCTCGCCGACCCGCGCGCCACGGATCTCGATGACGCGTTCCCCGCGGCGCCGGCGCCTTCCCGGCGCGAGCTGCGCGTTCGGGCGGCCGTGCTGGCGGCGATCGTACTCCTGGCGGCCGCGCTGCGCTTCATCGGTCTCAACTGGGACGAGGGGCACATGCTCCACCCGGATGAGCGCTTCGTCACCATGGTGACGGGTGCCGTCCAGTTCCCCGCGAACCCGTGGGACTACTTCGACACCGAGAAGTCGACGCTGAACCCGTACAACCGGGGCTTTGGCACGTTCGCCTATGGGACGGCGCCGCTCTTCTTCGTGCGCGCGCTGGCCGACCTGAGCGGGACCCGCGAGCTGCTACTGCTGGGGCGCGGGGTGAGCGCCCTAGCGGACATCGGCACCGTGCTGATGCTGTTCCTGCTCGGCTGCCGCCTGTTCTCCTGGCGGATCGCCGCGCTGGCCTGTCTCCTAGTGGCGGTCACGCCCATGCACATCCAGCAGGCGCACTTCTACACCATGGACTCGATCCAGGTGTTCCTGGTAATGGTCGCGCTGTACTTCGCGGTACGCGTCGCCCAGCAGGGCGACCCGCGCGACTACGCGCTGCTGGGCGTGTTCTATGGGCTCGCCACGGCTAGCAAGATCAGCGCGGCCACCTTCGGCCTGGTGGTCGTGGCGGCCTGTGCCGTGCGTGCCTGGTACAACTGGGATGCGCGCCGGCGCGTGTTTGGAGACGCGCCGGCGGCGCTCGTCGGGGCGGGTCGGCCGGTCGTGCTGACCGAGCACGGCTCGACGGGCAGTGCCGCGCCTCGGCACCCCTCGCGCGTGGTGGAACTGCTCGCGGCAATCGAGACCCCGCTGGCCGGCTGTCTCCTCGCTCTGCTGCTCGCTGCGATCGTGTTCCGTATCGGGCAGCCGTACGCGTTCCAAGGCCCCAACCTCTGGAACGTGGGCCTGAATCCCAAGTACGTCGCCGACATGACCGGCTGGCAGAAGATCAGTACGGGAGAGATCGATCAGCCGCCGAGCGTGCAGTGGGCGAACCGCACGCCGTACGTCTACGCCCTCGAGCAGATGGTCCGCTGGGGGATGGGCGTGCCCCTCGGCCTGGCAGCCTGGAGCGGAGTGATCGCCGCGACGGTGGTGCTGCTGCGCGCGCTCGGCACCCGGGCGGGGCGTGCCCGCTGGCTGCCATTGGTCGTGCCGCTCGTCTGGATCGGCTTCAACTGGTACTACTGGGGCAAGGCGTTCGCCAACGCGATGCGCTACTTCCTGCCCATCTATCCGCTGCTCATCCTGCTGGCGAGCTGGGCGCTGGTCGGCTTTATCGTGTGGGCGCGGCGCGGTCCCGCGCTCGGAGAGCGCTGGTCGGCCCTCCAACGGTGGCTGCCTGCGGTGGCGAGTGCCCTGCTGGTCGTCGTGGTCGGCTACACGGCCCTGTACGGCCTCGCGTACATGTCGATCTACCTCCAGAAGACGACGCGGGTGGCGGCCTCCGAGTGGATCATGCTCAACCTGCCGCCCGGCACGCGGATCGCCAACGAGCACTGGGACGATCCGGTGCCCCTGCGCGTGCAGGGCCGCGACTCGCTCCCCTGGGCGGGGCCGCAACTGGAACTGTACGCCGAGGAGGATCCGGCCAAGCGCGAGCGGCTGCTGGCGGCGCTCGACCAGGCGGACGTGATCGCCATCACGAGCAGCCGGCTGTACAGCTCGATCCCACGCATTCCCGAGCGGTATCCGCTGGCCACCGAGTACTATCGTTTGCTGTTCAGTGGCGAACTGGGCTTCGCCAAGATCGCCGAGTTCACCTCGTACCCGCGTCTGGGTCCGCTCATCTTCCTGCGCGACGACGACGCGCAAGAGCTCTGGGTGAACTACGATCACCCCAAGGTCATGCTGTTCCGCAAGACTCCGGCGTACTCGTCGCAGCGTGCGCGAGAGCTATTGAGTCGGGTGAACCTCGACCAGGTGGTCAAAGGCCTCCGCTCGGCCCAGGCGTACACGCACGGCCTGTTGATGGCGCCCGAGTATCGCGCGACCCAAGAGGCGGGCGGCACCTGGTGGCAGATCGTGGAGCGCGGGAGCGTGGTGAACGCCTACCCCGCGCAGGCGTGGTGGCTGCTGGCGCTGCTGCTCGGGCTAGCCACCTACCCGCTCGTGTGGGCCGTGTTCGGGCGGCTGGCGGATCGCGGTTACGGTGTGGCAAAGATCGTGGCCATTGGGCTGCTGGCCTGGGGCGCCTGGCTGCTGGCGAGCCTCCGCTGGCTACCGTATTCCCGCGAGTCGATCCTGCTGGTGCTGGCCCTCCTCGTGGCCGCAGCCGGGCTCGTACTCTGGCGCCGCTGGACGGTCTTCTGGAAGGACGTGCGCGAGCGTCTCGACCTGCTGCTGACCATCGAGGCGGTGTTCGCGGTCGGCTACGTGTTGTTCCTCGCCGTGCGGATGGCCAACCCCGACCTCTGGCACAGCAACTTCGGCGGCGAGAAGCCGATGGACTTCGCCTACCTGAACGCGGTGCTCAAGAGCACGTACTTCCCGCCGTACGACCCGTGGTTCGCGGGCGGCTACATCAACTACTACTACTTCGGCCAGGTGCTGGTGGCCACGCTGATCCGTCTCACGGGCGTGGTGCCCGCGGTCGCTTACAACCTGGCGATCGCGCTGTTCTTCGGTCTCCTGGCCAGCGCCTGCTTCAGCTTCGCCTTCAACGTCATCGCCGGCCTGCGCGGCTACCGCTCGCCCCGCGTCGTGGGCTGGGCGACGGTCGGCGGGCTGCTGGCGGTCGGCTGTGTCGCAGTGTTCGGCAACCTCGACGGCTTGCTGCAAGTACTGGAGCGTGTGACGGGCCGCGTGCCAGCGGGTCTGCCGTTCGACTTCTGGCGCAGCACGCGCGTGATCGGGCCGGAAGACGTGCCGCCCATCACCGAGTTCCCGTACTTCACCTTCCTGTACGCCGACCTGCACGCGCACCTGCTGGCACTGCCGCTCACGCTGCTGGCGCTGCACGTGGCGCTGGCCCTAGCGCGGTCGTCCAGTCTGGTGCCCGCCTGGAACGCGCTGCGCGGCCGGCCCGGGCCCAACCAGCGCCTGGAAGCCGTGCGCCGCCGTTTCCCCGTGGCGTCCGTCGCCACCCCCCCGAACGGTGCCGCGCCTAGCACGTCGAGCGGGCAAGCGAGCCAGACGCCCCATCTGCGGGCCGACGAGATCGCAGTAACGACGCCTCACTTGGCTACCGAGACGAGCGAGGCGAGCAGGCAACTCGGCGCCCCTTGCAACCCCCCCCTGGGGGCGGACGGTGCCCCGGTTGCTCAGCCGCCGAATAACGGCGCGTCGCCTGAGGACCGTCGGCTGATGGTGCCCTTGCTGTCGCCACGGCCGCACGAGCGGATGGTGGTAGCCTCATGGACGCCATCGCCGGTGAGGTCGGCAGCGGCGGTGGCGGCCGGGCAAGAGGATCCGCTGGCCTGGCCAGCACGTCTGCGGACGGTGCTGGGGCAGGATGTCATCTGGCTGCTGGCGCTCGGCGGGCTGGTGATTGGGCTGCTGCGCATGACGAACACGTGGGACTTCCCCACCTATCTGGCGCTACTGATCGGCGCGGGGGCAGTCGCCGAGTATCGCGCCCGCGGGTTCACCTGGGGTGGGGCAGCGCGCGTGGCGGCGATGGCCGCAGCACTGGCGGGCGTGGCGGCGCTAGTCGTCCAGCCATACGCGAGCCACTACGCGCTGTTCTACACCGGCTTCGAGCGGCTCAACGTCCACACCTCGCTCATGCACTATCTAACCATCCACGGCTTCTTCCTGTTCGCCCTGGGGAGCTTGGGGCTCTATCAGCTCCGCCTAGTGCGGCGCTGGTGGCACCGCCGCCAGGCCGCGGCCGACGCGTCGCCGCCCGGCGCCCTCAGGCCGGCCCCACCTCACGACGCGAGTACCGTGTGGTACGAGCGCTGGCTGGCACCGAAGCGGCTGGCGGTGGTGTGGGCAGCGGTGGTGCTGGGGGGAGCTGGCGTGCTCGTGCTGGCCCGGCAGGTCGTGCCCGCCGTGGTGGTTGTCGGCCTGGGGGTGACGGCCGTTCTCGTACCGTGGCACCGGCAGCGCAGCGATCGCCTGCTGCTGCTGGGCATGGTTGCGGTGGCGCTGGCCCTGACGGCGGTGGTCGAGTTCGTCGCGTTGCGGGGCGACATCGGCCGCATGAACACCGTGTTCAAGTTCTACATGCAGGTCTGGGTCTTGTTCGGGCTGGTGTCCGCGGTGGGCATCGTCTGGCTGCTGCGCCGCTGGCGCTTCGCTGCCAACGGCTCGCGCTTGTGGGGCGCGCTGTTGGCCGGCCTGATCGCCGCCTGCTTGATCTACCCAGTGCAGGCCACGCCGGTGAAGACTGGCCTGCGCTTCGCCAATCTACCGCCCACGCTCGACGGCATGGCGTATATGCAAGTCGCGGTGTATCAGGACCGGGGGCAGGTGATCCCGCTGCAGCCCGATTACGAGGCCATCCGCTGGATCCAGGACCACATTCCCGGGTCGCCCACCATCTTGGAGGCACACGCGCCCGAGTACCGCTGGGGCTCGCGGGTCTCCATCTACACGGGCCTGCCGACCGTGATCGGCTGGAACTGGCACCAGCGTCAGCAGCGCGGTGATTTCTCGTCCATGGTGCTGGAGCGCGTGGACGACGTGCAGCGCATGTACGAGACCACGTCGCGCGACGAGCTTCGGCGCCTTCTGACCAAGTACGGCGTCGAGTACATCTATGTCGGCCCGTACGAGCGCGCCTACTATGCCGAGCCGGGCCTGCGCAAGTTCCGCGACCTCGCCGGCTCGATGCTGGACCTGGTGTACGACTCCGGGCCGGCGGGCGTGCAGATCTATCGCGTGCGTGGGTAGAGGTAGGCTGTCGTGCCGTCGCTGCTGGCCGCGCTCCTGTGGTACCTGGCCCTGGCTGTCTGCGCCCTGCTAGCGCTGCCGGTGGCCCTCCGGCTCGGCCGGCGCCTGCCCGACGGCGGGTATGCGTTGGCGCGGCCACTGGGCTTGCTGTTGGTGGGCTACCTCACCTGGCTGCTCGGGATGCTCGGGATCCTGAACAGCACCGCACCGACGGTGGTGGTCCTGGCTGCGCTACTGGCCGTGGGGCTATGGAGCGGGTGGGGACGGGACGCTGCGGCATTCCTCCGCAGCCGGCGGGCGCTGGTCCTGTGGACCGAGGCGGTGTTTCTGGCCGGCTTCTTCCTGGCCGCGCTGGCGCGCGCGTCTAGCCCGGCCATCAACGGCCAGGAGAAGTTCATGGATATGGCGCTTTACCACGCCTTTCTAAGGGCCGAGCAGCTCCCGGCGGAGGATCCGTGGCTGGCGGGTTATGGCGTGCCCTACTATTACTTCGGCTATTTCCTCTGGAGCCTGGTAGCTAAGGCGACCGCCGTGCCGCCCGCGGTGGGGTACAACCTGGCGCTCGCCGCCACCTTTGCTATGCTCGCCAGTGGCGTGTTCGGCCTGGCGTACAGCTTGCTGGCAGCGCAGCTCCGCCGCGATCAGGCGGCGAGACTGTTGCCAGGCGCGGCCCTGATCGCCAGCCTGGGCGTCGTGGCCACGGGCGTGATGGGGAACCTTCAGGCCGCGGTCGATGCGTTGGCCAGCTTGGGTGTGGGCTCGCCAGCGGCCTGGCGGGCGTTCGGGGTCAAGGAGGTCAGCGCGCGCGGCGCGCCGCTCATCTACCAAGGCAGTGAGTGGTTCCGGGCCGCGCGGGTCATCCCGAACATCCAACCCGACGGCATCACCGAGTTCCCGTGGTTCAGCCTGCTGCTGGGCGACCTGCACCCGCACTTCGTGGCGTTGCCATTCGAGCTGCTCGTCCTGGCCCTCGGCTACGCCACGTTCCGCAACCTGCTCGCGGAGCGGGATCTAGGGGGGACCGATCTCGCGGCGAACGCGCTGGCGCTGGGTGCGCTGATCCCGCTGAACACGTGGGATGTGGGCACGTTCTGGGTGATCTACCTGCTGGCCGTGGGCGCCGCGCTGTTGCTGGCGGTCCGTCGAGGCCTTGCCGCGCCGGCAGCCCTGCGCTTCGGCCTGGCCCTGCTGGGCGCCACGTTCGGCCTGGCGATCGTGCTGTACTTCCCCTACTTCGTGGGCTACCAGTCGCAGCCGCTGGGGCTCGGGATCGTCGAGGAGCGCACGCCCCTCGGCTCGCTCGTCGTGCTGTTCGGGCCGTTTCTGGTGCTCGTAGTGGGTGCGGTAGCACGAGGCTGGCTCGATGGCCTGGCCGAGCCGGCCGTGGCTCCAATCCTTCGTCGCTGGCTGTGGATCGTCTTGCTGGCAGCGACCGTCCTCCTCTTGCTGGCGCTGCTGCGCGATCCGACGCTCGGCGTGCTGCTAGCGCTGGTGCTCGGCACGGCACCCCTCTTGCTGGCCGCCTGGCATGAGCCGGAGCGCGCACCGCTCACGCCGTTCGGGACCGTGCTGCTGCTGGCCGCGGTGGGCCTGCTGCTCGGGACCGAGCTGCTGTTCATCCGCGACACCTTCGGCACGCGGATGAACACGGTGTTCAAGTTCTACTACCACGTGTGGCTGCTGCTGGGCCTGCTCAGCCCGCTGCTGGTGGTCTACCTGCTGGGCCGTGGCGCGGGAGCGGCCATACGGGGGCTGGGCGCGAGCATAGTGCTGGCGGCGGGCGCGCTGGCCCTGGCGGGGCTGCTGTACCCGGTGGGCGCGACGTGGGCTAAGGCTGGAGGATTCCGGGGGCCGCTCACGCTCGACGGCGCGGCGTGGATGAAGGATCTCATGCCGGGGGATGCCCACGCCGTGCAGTGGCTGCGCGAGCGCGTGCCAGGCCGCCCGGTCATCGTGGAAGCCGTGGGCGGCGACTATACCGAGTACGGCCGAATCGCCGCGTTCGCGGGGTTGCCGTCGCCGCTCAACTGGCCCGGCCACGAGTTGCAGTGGCGCGGGCCGCTCGCGGAGTTCGCGCGCCGCCAGGACGTTGTGGAGGCCATCTACCAGCGTGCCGCCGTGGGCACCGTGCTGTCCATGCTCCAGGGCTTGCACGCGGAGTACGTGTACGTGGGCCGGCTGGAGGCAGAGAAGTACGGGAGCGGCGTGTATTCCCGCTTCGACGGGGTGCTCGAGCCCGTGTATCGCCAGGACGATGTGACTATCTACCGGGTGCCGCAGCCACCCTCGGGCATCGGCGTGGGGCTGGCGGAGGTGCGGCCATGAGCGCGAGCGACGGGCGCAGCACGGCCCTGCCGATGCCCTCGGCCGAGGCACCCCCGGCCTGGGACTCGGCAGACTGGCTGAATCGGTGCTCCGCCGCGCTAGTGGCGCAGGTGCGCCTGCACGCGTGGGAGGTCGGCGCCTGGACTGTCGTGGCTGCGGTGGCGCTCCTGCTGCGGTTCGTGGCCCTGGCCGACCTGCCGCTCGGCTCCAACGAGGGGGCCACGGCCATGGACGCCTGGCGCCTTGCTCTGGGCCGTGCGCCCCGCGAGCTCGATGTCTCGGCGGCCCTGACGCACGGCCTGCTGGCCGTGTTCGCCTTGTTCGGGGCGAGCGACTACGCCGCGCGGCTGCTTCCAGCGCTAGCGGGTACCGCGGTCGCCCTAGCACCTCTGTTGCTCCGAGGGCCACTCGGTCGGCTGGGGGCGCTGGGCGCAGGGACGCTGCTGGCGCTGTCGCCTCTCGTGGTGTTTGCCAGCCGTCGCGTCGATGCGGCGATCCTCGTCGCTTGCTTCCTGCTGCTACTCGTGGGCACCGTCGCGCAGGCCATCATCAGCGGTCAACGGCGCTGGCTGTTCCTCAGCGCGGGTCTGCTCGCGCTGCTGCTCGCCAGTGGGTCGGTAGCCGTACCGAGCGCGCTAGCGGTTGTGGGCGCCGGAGCGATCGCCTGGGGCGGCGTGCGCGAGGACGCGTGGGCGCGCATCCGCGCCCTGATCGGCTCGCCGCTGCCGCTGCTGGTCGTGTTCACCGGTACGCTCGTGCTCGTAGGGACCGCCGGGCTGACACACCTGCGTGGCATGCAAGCGGCGCTGGTGGACCCGTGGGTCGCGTGGCTAGCTCCGTTCCGGCCCCAGGCATTCCCCATCCCGTGGTTACCCACGGTGCTGCTATACGACCTGCCGCTGCTGGTTGCCGCGGGGATCGGGTTGGCCATCACGGCGCGCCGCGAGCGGCTATTCGATCACTTCGTGCTCTGGTGGGCGGCGCTCGGCGCGCTCCCGTTGCTGTTCCAGCCCGCCGATCCACGACCGTACCTGGTGGTGTGGACGCTACCGCTGGCGCTGCTGGGTGGGCAGGCGCTGGCCGCGCTCGTGGAACGGGACTGGTCGCCGGGACTGGTGGGCCAGGCGCTGCTGGCAGGGCTGCTGGTGGCCTTGGACGTCTGCTTCGTGCTCAACTCCGGCCGGTTCCTAACAAGCAGTCTGCGCGGGCCCGGCCCCTCGGCGCTGTCCGCTGCTAGCTTGGGGTTCGTGCTGCTCACCCTGGGCTTCCTGCTGGCAGTGCACTGGCGCCTGCGAGCGTGGCTCGACTCGGCGCGGTTGGAGCGAGGCCTGGCCCTGCTCGCCCTGGTGCTGGGCGTCGGCTTCGCGGTAGCCGTGAACGGCCGGCTGCAATATGGGGCCGGCAATGCCGGGCGTGCGGAGTTGCTGCGGCCCGAGGCGCTGCGGCCCGAGGTGTACGCACTCGCGGAGGAGTTGCGCACCTGGGCGCGCCAGGAGCCGCGTACGCCGATCCCCATCAGTGCCGCCCTGCGCCCCAGTCTGCTCTGGCACCTCCGCGACGTGCCCACGGCGCAGTTCGTCGAGCATCCATCCGCGACCGGTCCACTGCCACGCAGCGTGTGGGTGGCAGGGCCGGAGGCGCCGGAGGGCGAGCGCCAGCCATGGCGCGAGACGCTTGGCACACTGCCGACAATGTCAAGTAGCACGCTGTGGAACTGGTGGGTGTACCGCGAGTCATGGCTGGTCCCCACCCGCCATGATATAATCGTCGTTCGTTAGTGCAGCCTGAGGAGAGCCGTCTGCATGGCGCGAGTTGTCGAGCGCGAGAGGATCCGCGACCGTCTCCGTGAGCGCGAGCGCGCTCGGCCTCTCCCGGCAGCCCTTCCCGTTCCTCCTCCCGCTCCACGGGCGCCAGCGTGGGAGCTGGCATTCTACGTGGGCATCGTCGCAGTCGCATTACTCTTGCGGATGCATGATTTAGGCGCCCGCGCGCTGCACCACGATGAGAGCCTCCATGCGGTGTACTCCTGGAAGCTGTTCCAAGGGCAAGGGTACGTGCATGACCCGATGATGCACGGGCCGTTCCAGTTCCATGCCAACGCATTGATGTACTTCCTGTTCGGGGACAACGATGTGACCGCCCGCCTGGCGCACGTGTTATGCGGTGTTGGACTGGTGGGGCTGGTGTATACGCTGCGTGCCGAGTTGGGACGCTGGGGAGCCATGGCCGCAGCCGTGCTGCTCGCGTTCTCGCCCAGCCTGCTGTACTTCTCGCGGTTCTCACGCGAGGACATCCTGTTCGCATTCCACACGCTGCTCATGATCAGCGGCCTGCTCGGCTATGTGCGGACGCGGCAGGCCCGCTGGCTCTATGTTGGCAGCGTGGGCTTGGCTTTAGCCTTCAGCACCAAGGAGTCGATCTACCTCACGGGCTTCCTGATCGTCACGTTCATCGCTTTGTACAGCGCGGCGGAGTACTGGCGCACGAGGCAGAGCGCCTTGTGGGACCTGATCCGCTCGGTGCCCCTGCCGGTGGTGGGCAACTGTGTGCTCATCACCGTGGGCATCTGCGTGGTGCTCTACACGACGTTCTTTACCAACCCGAACGGACTGTACACCGGCACGATCGGCGCACTGCGCTATTGGGCGGAGCAGCAAGGGGTGGCGCGCGGCGGCCAGCCCACGTATTACTACGTGCTGCTGGTGCTCCTGTACGAGTTTCTCGCACTGGCGCTGGCAGTCGCCGCGGTGCTCACCTCGGTGCCGCGCAAGCGCGGGCTGGCGGTCATCACGGGGCTGGCGCTGCTGGCCGCCATCAGCTATTTCGTGCTGACGCGCCCCGAGCGGATCTACTTGGGCGATATCGAGGAGAAGAAGGGCTGGTTCGCCATCGGCCTGGCCTACGCGGCGGCCCTCGTGTTCTTCCTGAGCCAGCGGGGGGGTAGCTTCTTCTTCTGGTTCAACCTCTACTGGGCGATCGGGACGTTCTCGATCTACACGCTGGCCAGCGAGAAGATGCCGTGGCTGTTGGTGCATATCGCGCTGCCGCTGTGCCTGCTGGGTGCGCAGTTCATCGGCTGGGCGCTCCAGCGCGCGGACTGGCGCCAGGTGTGGAGCGCGCCGTTCCTGATCGCCACGCTCCTGAGCGGCCTCGTGGCAGCGCTGACGATCGCCGCGGTGACCGCCGCTAGCGAGCCGGCTGCGCCGGTGCAGGCGCAGAGCACGCTGCTGTGGCGACTGGCCCTACTGCTCCTGCTAGTGGCCGCTGTGCTCGGGCTCATCGAGCTGGGGAGACGCCACGGGCGAGCGTTTCTCAGCGGCCCGATCGGTACGGCGGCCGTGCTCGCCCTGTTTGCCCTATCGATCCATATCGGCTGGCAATGGACCTACAAGCACGGCGACATTCCCAACGACATGGGCGTGTACGTGCAGACGTCGCCGGATGTCCCGTTCGTGGTCCGGCAGCTGGAGTACCTGAGCCAGATCACAGGTCAGGGCAAGGACATGCTGGTGCTGCTGGACAACGGGTACACGGAGACGGTGGGCGGGCAACAAGTGGTGCATGAGTCGATCGCGTGGCCGTTCGAGTGGTACCTGCGCGATTGGCGCAACAAGCGCTACTTCTCGCGGGTGCTGCCGACGGACCCGGCCGCCGAGCAGGCGCCCGCGATCCTGGTCATGAGCACGAACGTGGACCCCATCCGGGACCGGGTCGCCAACTACGTGGGCCAGAAGTACCGGTTGAACTGGTGGTACCCCGAGGACTACAAGGGCTGGACGCTGCAGCAGATCTGGGAGGGGTTGCGCGACCCGCAGACGCGCTTGAAGCTATGGCGGTACTTCCTGTTCCGGGAGCCACTCAACCCGCTCGGCTCGCGCGACTTCTACTTCTACGTGCGGCCGGACCTCGCCCGCGGGGTAGTGGCCAGCGGGGCATCGCCGGCCGGCACGACCATGCCAGCCGCGCCGGCCCTGGAAGGGGCGGCCGCTCCGAGCGGCGGGTCGGCCGCCGTGGTGCGGCCAGACGGGCTGGTCGTCCTGGGACGCTCGGCAACTGGTGCCCCGCTGCTGCTGGAGCCCAAGGGCCTGGCTCGCGACGCGACTGGGCGCCTCTACGTCACCGACACTCGCGCGAACCGGGTGTATGTCTTCAACCCGGATGGCTCGCTAGCCTTGCAGTTCGGGCGGCCGGGCGAAGGCGACGGGGAGTTCAACGAGCCGTGGGGCATCGGGGTCGCGCCCAACGGCGACATCTACGTGGCGGACACGTGGAACCACCGCATCCAGAAGTTCGACGCCGCCGGGCGGTTCCTGACCAAGTGGGGCTACCTGGTGGATGCGCGTGGCCAGCGCGATGCCGAGCCGGGCGGCTTCTGGGGGCCTCGCGCTGTGGCGATCGGCCCCGACGGGAATGTGTACGTGACGGACACCGGCAACAAGCGGATCCAGGTGTTCGATCCGAACGGCCGGTTCGTGCGGGCCATCGGCGGGGACGGCACGGCGCCCGGACAGTTCCGCGAGCCCGTCGGCCTGGCGTTCGACAGCGCCGGCAACCTGTATGTGGCCGATACCTGGAACCAGCGGGTCCAGAAGCTCGACAGCACGGGGCGTGGTCTGGCACAGTATTCCATCCCCGCCTGGAGCAGCCAGGCGATCACCAACAAGCCGTATCTGGCGGTGGATAGCGGCGGACACGTCTGGGCAGCCGTGCCCGAGGAGCGGCGCGTGGTCCGGATCGATCCCGATGGACGCATTCAGCCGGCGCCCGAGTTTGCCGGCTTCGACTTCCAACTCCCGATCGGTCTAGTGGCCAGCTCCGACGGGAGCGTGTGGGTGAGCGATGCGGGTGCGGGAGTTGTCGTCCAGCGGCCAGCCGGCCTCCCGGATGCCCAGCCGGCGACCGCCGACAACCAGTCTGTGAGCGCGCCAGCCCCAGACGGGGCCCCCTGATGCTGCGGCGCAAGCGAGTCTGGATCGGCCTGGCCGTTAGTGCGGCGTGCCTGTACCTGGTCTTCGCCTCGCTCGACCCGGGCGCCCTGGGCGACGCGCTCGGCCGCGTGAACCCCGTGTTCATCATCCCGGCCTTGGGGGTGTTCTTCGGCGGGGTGTGGCTGCGCAGCCTGCGCTGGCGGCTGTTGCTCCGGCCGGCGCTGACGCCGGCGCAGCGGGACCGACTGGGCACCTGGGCGCTGTTCCGCGTGCTGGTCGTCGGGCTGACGGTCAATAACCTGCTGCCCGCCCGCCTAGGCGAGATCGCCCGGGCCTATCTCCTGTGGCGAGAGCAGCGTGTGGAGCCCGGTGCGACGATCGCGACGATCGTGCTCGAGCGCGTGCTCGATGGGCTCACCCTGGCACTCTTCGCTGGCATCGCGGCGCTGTTGGTACCGTTTCCCGAGCAGTTGCGGCGTGCGGCGCTGGTGGCGGGTGGCGTATTCGTACTGGCGGCGGCGGGCCTCGTCGTGTTCCTGCTCCTGCCCGCGCCGGTCTTGCGCCTGGCGCGGTGGCTGCTGCGCTGGTTGCCGTCTCGCATGGCCTACCTGGGTGAGCGGCTGCTGCAGACCTTCGTCGAGGGGCTGGGCGTGCTGCGGCAGGGTCGCGCTCTGCTGGCCGTGCTCGGCTTGTCGCTTCTCGCCTGGCTGGCCGAGGCCACGATGTATTTCCTGATCATGCTGGGCTTTCCGTTCCCTGTTCACTTCGCGGCCGCGCTCTTAGGAGCCGCCGCGGCGAACATCGGCACCATGGTACCGTCCTCGCCTGGGTACGTGGGAACCTTCGATTTGCCCTTGCAACTGGTCCTCGTCGAAGTGTTCAAAGTGGCGCGGGCCGACGCCACCAGCTACACCCTGATCGTACACGCGGCGCTGGTGGCGCCGGTCATCCTGCTGGGCTTGCTCTGCCTCTGGCAGGACTGGCGCCAGGTCGACGGGAAGGAGGCCGCGCGCCCGCGGGGCGTGTTCGCGGCACTAGGCGTGTTGGCGCGACAGCGACCGGGCGGCGTGCCTTCCCCGGGATCGGGCGGGCCGCTGCCCGCGCCACCGCACCAGCCGCGGATGGACCGCTGAGGGCCGGGGGCGGAGCGATGACGACCGGAGTGCTGGGAGCGGGCGCGCTGGGGTTGAGCTGTGCCCTTCGGCTGGCGCAGGCGGGCGAGGCCGTGGTGGTACTCGAGCGCGAGCCGGTGCCGGGCGGCTTGGCCGCCGGGTTCCCGGTGGGCGAGGCGTACCTGGAGCGCTTCTACCATCACCTGTTCCGCACCGACACGACCGCCGTGGCGCTGATCGAGTCGCTCGGGCTCGGGCCGCGGCTGTGGTGGGGCACCCCGACCACCGCCGTCCTGTTCCAGGAGCGTTGCTGGCCTCTCGACTCGCCGACTGCGGTCTTGCGCTTTCGCCCGCTACCCTGGCTCGACCGCCTGCGGCTGGGAGCTGGCGCGGCCTACCTCAAGCTCGTACGCGACTACCGCCGGCTGCCGCGTGCGACGGCCGCCGCCTGGCTGCGACAGCGCATGGGACAGCGCGTGTACGACCTGGTCTGGGAGCCGCAACTCCGCGGGAAGTTCGGTGACCATGCCGAGGCGATCGCGCTGCCGTGGTTCTGGGCGCGCGTCCACTGCCGCACGACCAGCCTCGGCTATCTCCGCGGCGGTTTCCACCAGCTATACACACGGCTAGCGGACCAGATCACGCGGCTGGGCGGCCGGGTGGAGTTGGGCCGTGAGGTCACAGCGATCGGCCGCGACAGCGACGGGACCGTGCGCGTGGACACCACGGCCGGCACGTATCGCTTCGACCGCCTCGCGGTCACGTTCCCGACGCGGCTGTTCTTGCGATTGGCGCGCGACCTGCCCGCCGCCTATCGGGCTTGCTGGGCCGAGGGACCCGTGCATCTCGGCGCCCATTGCGTGGTGCTCGCCCTGGAGCGGCAACTCCTGCCGGATGTCTACTGGCTGAGCGTTACCGATCCCGGCTTCCCGTTCCTGGCCGTGGTCGAGCACACCAACTTCCTGCCGGTCACGGACTACGGCGGCCGGCACCTGGTGTACCTCGGCAACTACTTGCCGATGGACCACCCGCTCTACCGTCAGAGCGATGCGGAGGTGCTGGCAGCATTCCTCCCGCACTTGCGTCGACTGAACTCGGCGTTCACGCCCGAGTGGGTGCGCGAGGCGTGGGTGTGGAAGGCGCCGTTCGCCCAGCCAGTGGTCACCTGCGACTACTTGCGGCGGTTGCCGCCCCACACGACGCCATGGCCAAATGTGTATCTCGCCAACATGGCGCACGTATACCCGCAGGACCGCGGCCAGAACTACTCGTTCCGTCTGGGCGAGAAGCTGGCGCGCCTCGTGCTCGGCGCAGTGCGGGCGCCCGTGTCCGTTGCGGTCTAGATCGGCGTTTGGCCTGGCGGAACCCAGCACCGCTG
>JADGHJ010000370.1 GCA_019686175.1 Chloroflexota bacterium
GGTGAAGGACCTGCCCGGGGTGCGGTACCATATCGTGCGCGGCGCGCTGGACGCGGCGGGCGTGGCGAAGCGGCGCCAAGGTCGGTCCAAGTACGGGGCCAAGGCGCCCAAGGGCTAAGCGGCGCCGCAGCGGTTCCGCGCGTGGCTGGAGCCGAACGGGCCAGGTAGTGCGCCGGCTACCTGGCCTCGCTGTGTGTTCAACGCCCGTTCCTCCATAATCTCTCTAGGCCATCGAGACGTGGGCCCGGACGGGCAGGCGAGTGGTGGGAGGACGAACACTATGCCCAGACGAGCGCGCGTGGTGCGGCGGGAAGTTCCGCCGGATCCGCGCTACGGCAGTCGAACCCTGCAGCGCTTCATCAACAAGGTCATGTACGACGGCAAGAAAAGCTTGGCCGAGCGGCTGGTCTATCGTGCCCTGGACCTGGTCCAAGAGCAGACGCGGCGTAACCCGCTCGACGTGTTCGAGCTCGCCTTGCGGAACGCGACGCCTGTGCTGGAGGTGAAGCCCCGGCGCGTGGGCGGTGCGACCTACCAGGTGCCCGTGGAGATCAAGGGGGACCGGCGTACCTCCCTGGCCATGCGCTGGCTGATCCAGAGCGCGCGCGCCCGGGCCGGCAAGTCGTTTCCGGAGAAGCTGGCCGCCGAGCTGCGCGACGCGGCCCAGGGCCAGGGCGCGACGGTGAAGCGCCGCGACGATGTGCATCGCATGGCGGAGGCCAACAAGGCGTTTGCCCACTATCGCTGGTAGCTACTGCACTCGGAATCAACACTCGCCCCGCGCGGCACGACTCGTGCGGCGTAGGGCCTGCATGAGGTAATGGATAAAGGCAGCATGTCAACGGATCTCGCGAGGACGCGTAATATTGGGATCATCGCCCACATTGATGCGGGCAAGACTACCACGACCGAGCGCATCCTCTTCTACACCGGCAAGACGTACAAGCTCGGTGAGGTCCACGAGGGCACGGCCGTCATGGACTGGATGGAGCAGGAGCGCGAGCGGGGGATCACTATCACCGCCGCCGCCACCACGGCCACCTGGCGGGACCACAAGATCAACATCATCGATACTCCCGGCCACGTCGACTTCACGGTCGAGGTGGAGCGGTCGCTGCGCGTCCTGGACGGCGGGATCGTCGTGTTCGATGGAGTGGCCGGGGTCGAGCCGCAATCGGAGACCGTCTGGCGTCAGGCCGACAAGTACCACGTGCCCCGGATCTGCTTCGTGAACAAGCTCGACCGCACCGGGGCCAACTTCTGGCGCACGGTGGACATGATCCGCGAGCGGCTGGGGGCCAAGCCGGTGCCCATCCAGTTGCCGATCGGCAGCGAGGCCAGCTTCCGTGGGATGGTCGACCTGCTGACCCAGCGGGCGTATCTGTTCACCGACGAGCTGGGCCGCGAGCCGCAGATCCAGCCGATCCCGGCCGAGCTGGAGGGCGAGGCGGAGGAGCATCGTCAGCGCTTGATCGAGGCGATCGCCGAGACGGACGATGCGCTGATGGAGAAGTACCTCGCCGAGGAGCCGATCTCCGAGGACGAGCTCCGTGCCGCGCTGCGCCGCGCCTGCATCGCCGGTCAGCTCGTGCCCGTGCTGTGCGGGAGCGCGCTGAAGAACAAGGGCGTGCAGCCGCTGCTCGACGCGGTGGTAGACTACCTGCCCTCGCCGCTCGACATCCCGCCGGTGGCCGGGGTCGACCCGCGCACGGGCGAGCCGGTGGTGCGCCTGGCCTCGTCCTCGGAGCCGCTGGCGGCCCTGGCGTTCAAGATCGTCGCCGACCCGCACGTGGGTAAGCTAGCGTACGTGCGGGTGTACTCGGGCGTGCTCGACAAGGGCACGTACGTGCTCAACTCCACGAGGAACGAGCGGGAGCGCGTCGGGCGCCTGATGCAGATGCACGCCAACAAGCGCGAGGAGATCGATCGCATCGAGGCGGGCGACATCGGAGCGGTCATCGGGCTGAAGAGCACGATCACGGGGGACACCCTGTGCGATCCGAACAACCCGGTGGTGCTCGAGTCGATCAAGTTCCCCGAGCCGGTGATCTCTGTGGCCATCGAGCCGAAGAGCAAGGCCGACCAGGACAAGCTGGCGACCGCGCTGGCCCGTCTGAGCGAGGAGGACCCCACGTTCCGCGTGCGGTCGGACCCGGAGACCGGGCAAACGCTCATCTGGGGCATGGGGGAGCTGCACCTCGAGGTGATCGTTGACCGGATGATGCGCGAGCATCGCGTGGATGCGCACGTCGGGCGGCCACAGGTCGCCTACCGGGAGACGATCACGCGGCCGGCGCGGGCCGAGGGCCGCTTCGTGCGCCAGACGGGCGGGCGTGGCCAGTACGGCCACGTCTGGCTGGAGGTGGAGCCTCTGCCTCGTGGCGGCGGCTTCGAGTTCGTCGACCGCGTGGTCGGTGGCGAGGTGCCGCGCGAGTACATCCCCGCCGTGGAGGCTGGGGTACGCGAGGCGATGGAGACGGGTACCCTGGCTGGGTACCCGGTGGTCGACATCCGCGTGACGCTGACAGGCGGCTCCTACCATGAGGTCGACTCCTCGGAGATGGCGTTCAAGATCGCCGGCTCGATGGGGCTCAAGAACGCCCTGGCCAAGGCGGGCGCCGAGCTGCTCGAGCCGATCATGCGCGTCGAGGTCACCACGCCGGAGGAGTTCCTCGGCGATGTGATGGGCGACCTCAGCGGACGGCGGGCCCACATCGAGGGCATGGACCTGCGGGGCAACGCGCAAGTGGTGCGTGCGTCGGTGCCCCTGAGCGAGATGTTCGGCTACGCCACCGACCTGCGCTCCATGACGCAGGGCCGGGCCACCTACACGATGGAATTCTCGCACTACGCGCCGGTCCCGCAGGGAACGGCCGGGGAAGTGCTGGCGCGGGCGCGCGGCTAAGTACAGTGGGCCGCCGGCCCCCGCGGGGGGGGGGGGGCGCCCCCGGGGGGGCAGGGGCCCCCGGGGGGGGGGCAGGGTTGGGGGG
>JADGHJ010000371.1 GCA_019686175.1 Chloroflexota bacterium
CGGAGTCGGTAGCCCTGCAGGTCATAGCGGCCGGCGGCGTCAGCCTGCCAGAAGTCGAGCAGGACGCCGGCTAGCGAGCGACAATCGGGCGTCAACACGGTGCCCGAGACCAGCAGGCGCGTGCCGGGCAGGTCGGGCTCCAGCAGCGAGGCCCGCTCGGGCGAGGCGGGCTTGAAGTAGGGCCCCTCGGTCTGCCGCGGGGTCGGCTCGCCGGCGGAGCAGGCAGGGGTGGGCGGCAGCTCCTGGGCGCCGGCGGCGCGCGCCAGCAGCTCGCGCCAGTGCTCGAGTCCCAGGCCGCTGGTCGCCAAGGCCGCGAGGGGCAGGGCCAGCGACGCGCCGAGCTGCAGGACCTGCCGGCGGCTTGGTCGGAAACCGCCAAGTCTATCCATCACGCTCACCTCCCGGCGTGGCGGCTCACTCCGCCGCCCTACCGCACTCTCGTTGCCTGCAGGATATGCCGTGGCCTGTGGAGAACCGGTGGAGAGGCGGCGGAGGAGCGGGGAAGCAATCGACTACACTCCTCCCAGTGAGCCCGCTCGCTCGTCCCACGGTGGAGGGGCCAGCGCCAAGGAGGTAGCTCATGACCGAGCAGGAGGCGCGCGAGTTCGTCGCTCGCCACCATCGCGGCGTCCTGGCGACGCTCAAGCGCGACGGCATGCCCCAGCTCTCGAACGTGGTCTACGCGCTCGACGACGACGGCCGCATCAAGATCTCCACGACAGCGACCCGCGCGAAGACGCACAACGTCCGCCGCACCGGGCGCGCGGCGCTGGCCGTGCAGGGGGACAACTGGGGCCAGTACCTGGTCGTCGAGGGACGCGCCGAGGTTCTCGCCGGCGACGTGCTGGCCGATCTGCGGCGCATCTACGTCAAGATCCGCGGTGAGGAGCACCCGGACTGGGCGGAGTTCGACGCCGCGATGCGGCGCGAGCAGCGCGTGCTGTTGGCGCTGGACCTCGACAAGCTGTACCCGTTGGAGCGAGATGGCGGCGCGGCGATCCGCTTCGGACGCTGAGTCCTCTTGCTATACTCTGAGCAAGACGCGCTGCCTCTACAGCGTGCCACGGAGCGACCCATGCCACGTGCGACCGATCTCGTGCGCTGTCGGCTGTGCGGTGCCCTCTGGCTCCCAGGCGAGATGGAAGGCCGCTACTGCCTGATCTGCATGGGGCGCGTGCGCAGCAAGCCGTCGGAGCGAGCGCGCAAGCGGCAGCGGCAGCGGGCGCGGCAGCGCGCGGCCGAGGCCGCCAGCGCCACGCCCGCGGCTACTTGAGTTCGGGCGCCGCGCCCGCCCGTTGCGGGGCACCGTGTGCCGCGCGGTCGCGCCGCCCAGGTGCGAGTCGGGGGACATCGCGTGCTCGACCACGGTGGTTGCAAGCTCTTGACGCTGTGGGCCACGCGCCGTAAGCTACGCGGTAGTTGCGCGGCTCCACTGCCGCCGTGCCTGGCTGGCCGGCGGCTTTTCTCTGCGCCGTCCGCTTGACCGCCCCGGCGCCCCGGAAGCCGCCCCGCCGTCGAGGGGGTACGGCGTGTTGCAGCTCCTGGCCGCGCTGATCGGCCTCATCGCCTCGGCGGTCGTCGCGCGCCGGCTGACCCGGCGTGGGCCGCCGCGGTCTGTTGCGGCCGATCTCGATCGCCCCTTCGCCGACGCCCTGCTCACGCCAGCGGCCCTAGGGCCCGCGCTGCCCATCGAGCCCGGCATGCGTGTACTCCTGCTCGGCCCGGCGGCGCTCAGCTGGGTACAGGCGCTCCGCGCGGCGCTGGGCCGCTACGGCCGCCTCTACGTCGCGGAGCCCATGCCCGAGCGGGCCCGCGCGCTGCGGACCGCGGTGCGCGATGCCGGCCTGAGGGCGGTCGACGTGATCGAGGTCTCGGATGTGCGTGTGGATCTCCCCGACAGCAGCGTCGATCTCGTGGTCGCCATCGGCAGCCTGGCCACCGCGCCCCGTCGCCAGCGTCTGCTCTGGGAGCTCGAGCGGCTGCTGCGGCCCGGCGGCTACCTGGCCGTCAGCGAGGGGTTGTACGGTGCGCGCTACCTGCGTGCGGCCACGCTGCGCGAAGAGGCGCGCGCGGTGGGCCTCGACCCGCTGGCGCGCCACGGCACGCCTCTGGCCTATACAGCCACCTTCCGCAAGCCGCGCTAGCCAGCCGTCCCGTACCGATCGCCCGCGCGCCCCCGGTCGGGTCCGCCCCACCAGCCGACACCGAACGCCGTCAGCAGCAGGACGCCGCCCACCGCGTAGACAGCACGCACGCCGAGCGTATCGGCCAGTAGGCCACCCAGTCCGAGCGACAGTAGCCGCGCGGCGTTCCACAGCACGTCGTACAGGGCGAACACCCGACCGCGCAGATCGGCCACCACCGCGCTCTGCAACGTGCTCTGGTAGGCGATCATCCCGGTCGACGTGCCGACGCCGTACAGGACAAGCGCGGGGGCAGCGACTAGAGGCGACACCGCCGTGGGTAGCGGTCCACAACCAGGCCCGCCAGCGGGCCGAGTAGCAGCACGGGCAGGATTTCCAGCGCGACGGTGTTGAACGCATCGCCAGCCCGCGACACTGCGTGAGCTACGAACAGCCGGCGGAAATCCGGGTTCGTGCGGGCGAGCGGCCAGACCGGTCGCCGCGGGCCCTGCGCACCTCACGGTCCCGTAGATCGCCCTGGCACACTCGGGATGAGCACGGCCGTTACCAGCGCGATAGCGAGCGCGGCGGGGATGTGGCTCCCGAACTCGACGGTGCGCGTCTCCAGCCAGGTGAACGCGGCGAACGCCAGCAGCGCGCCGACAAACGCGAGCCCCGCGCCCCCCACGATCCACGGGAGCCGCTGCTGAATGCGGTGCTGCATGAACCCTCTCTACTCTGCTGGTTGAGGCGGGAGCGGCTCCAGCAGCTGCCCGTTCAGCGTCACCGTACGCTGGAAGGCCACCGGCTGCAGCAGCGCTTGCATGGTGTAGCACCCGCGC
>JADGHJ010000372.1 GCA_019686175.1 Chloroflexota bacterium
CGAGCGCGCGTAGCTGAGCAGCACGTCGGCCAGCGCGCAGCCCAGCGCCGAGAACACGGCGCTGGTGAACGGGATGAGCACCTCATCTACCCCGAGCGCAGCCGCGAAGTGGGCGCAGTGCGCCGGGCCCGCGCCGCCGTAGGAGACGAGGGTGAACTGCCGCGGGTCGAGGCCGCGCTCGACGGTCACTTTCCGCACCAGGTCCGCCATGCGTGCGTTGACGATCTCGTATACCCCGGCCGCCGTCTCCTCGACGCTCAGGCCGAGCGGCGCCCCCACCCGGGCGAGCGCCTCCTCGGCCCGCGCCCGGTCGAGCCGCCGCCGGCCGCCCAGGAAGTACGCCGGATCGAGGATGCCGAGCACCACCAGCGCGTCGGTGACCGTCGGCTCGGTGCCACCGAGCCCGTAGCACGCTGGCCCCGGGCGCGCCCCAGCGCTGTGGGGGCCGAGCAGCAGGCGGCGCCCGTCGGTCCAGGCGATGCTGCCGCCGCCCGCGCCGATAGCCACGATGCGCGCGGCCGGCACCTGGATCGGTACTCCCTGGTCGATGAACGCCACCCGCTCGACCTCGTACTCGCCGCGGTAGATGATCCCGACGTCGAAGCTGGTGCCGCCCATGTCGGTGGTGATCAAGTTGTGGCGGCCGAGGAGCGCGCCGAGCTGCTGCGCCGCCACCAGCCCGCCCACCGGTCCGGAGTTGATTAGCGCGACTGCTTCCTCCCCGACGCGCGCCGGCAGGCAGGTGCCCCCCGATGCCTTCATCACCTGGAGCGGCGTGCGCAACCCCTCGGCCTCCAGCGTTGCCGCCAGGCGCTGGATGTAGTGCGTGGTGGTGGGGCCGACGTAGGCGTTGACAACGGTGGTCATCGCCCGCTCGAACTCGCCCAGCACGGGCGAGACCTCGCACGACAGGCTCACCGGCAGCTCCGGCGCCAGGCGCTGGGCGACCGCGCGCACGAGCCGCTCGTGGGCGGGGTTGCGGAACGACCACAGCAGGCACACGGCCAGGCTGTCGATGCCCTGGGCCAGCAGCTCGCCCAGCGCCCGCTCCACCTCCGCGGGGTCCAGTGGCACCAGCACGGCGCCGTCGCGTGTGACCCGCTCGTGCAGCCCGCGCACGCGGTCACGGGGCACCAGCGGCGCCGGCGGGTCGGTGCGCAGGAAGTCCATCGCGCGCTCCGGCGGGAGCCCGCCCGTGCGCCCCATCGGCCCGCGCCCGATGACCAGCGTGTCCTCGAAGCCGTGGGTGAGCAGCAGCCCCACGCGCGCACCGCGGCGCTGGATCAGCGCGTTGGTCGACACCGTCGTGCCGTGGGCGAAGCGCCGCGTCTGGCGCAGCAGCGCCTGCCGGGTGAGCCCGAGCTGCGCGGCCAGGCGGTCGAGCGCCGCCAGCACCCCCTCGGCCGGGTCATCGGGCGTGGAGAACGCCTTGTCGAAGACGACCGCGCCCCGCTCGTCGAGACAGACGATGTCGGTGAAGGTGCCGCCGGTGTCGACGCCGAGCACGTAGCGGCCCGGTGCGCTCACTTCAGGATCCAGCCCCACTTCTCCCGCGTCTCGCGCTTGTACTCGGGGGACGGGCCGATCGGCTGCGGGAACTGGTCGCGCCACTCGAACGGCCGGCAAGCGTCGATCAGCAACCGCGAGTTGAACCCCTTCTCCCACGGCGGGATCGCCGGGTCCAGCGGTCCCGACCACGCCCGCTTGATGATGTCCAGCGACCGCTCCGGGTCGGCGCGGGTGCACACTGCCCACATCACCTCGTTCAGGTCGCTGATGTCCACGTCCTCGTCCACCACGATCACGATGCGCCCAAGGTAGGCGCCCGCCCGGCACATCGCCGCCACGTGCAGCGCCTGGCGCGCGTGGCCAGGGTAGCGCTGCCGGATGGCGATCACGTTCAGCAGCCGGCAGCCGCCCACGCCGTGGCACCACACACCCACCACGTCCGGCACCCCCGCGCGCTGGAGCTCCCGCTGTAGCAGCGCTGAGCGCAGGTAGATGCGGTAGCGGTGCGCCTCGTACGGCGGCTTCTCCGGCGGGCAGCCCAGCAGGATCGGGTCGTTGCGGTGGTAGATGGCCTTGACCTCGACCACCGGCTCCTCGCGGCTGCCGCTGGCGTAGTAGCCGGTCCACTCGCCGAACGGCCCCTCCAACAGTTTGTCGTTGGGGTGCGCGAAGCCTTCGAGCACGATCTCGGCGTTGGCCGGGATGGGCAGGCCAGTGTACTTGCCGCGGATCACCTCGATCGGCTCACCGAACAGGCCGCCGAGCCACTCGTACTCCGACATGCCGTGGGCGATCTCCAGCGAGCTGGCCACGAACAGCGCCGGGGTGGGCCCCACGATCAGCGCGACCGGCATCGGCTCGCCGCGGCTGAAGTACTTGTCGCGGTGCTGGCGGCCGTGCTTGCCCGGCGAGATGTACAGCCCCACGCGCTTGCTGTCGTGGACCATCACGCGGTAGGTGCCGAGATTGATCCAGTCGGAGTCCGGGTCCTTGGTCACATCGACGGTGCCGGTGCCGATGTAGCGGCCGCCGTCCTCCTGGTGCCACTTGGGCGTGGGGAACTTCCAGACGTCGACGGCGTCGCCCTCGAGGACGTTCTCCAGGATCGGGCCGTCGGTTACCCAGCGCACGGGCCGGGGCTGCATGTTCTCCATCTTGTCGATGAACCAGGCCTTCAGCTCCTCGGCGCTCATGGCCGGGTCGAAGCCCAGGGTCACGGCCAGCCGCGTCTTGTTGCCGTTGGCGTTGACCAAGATGCGGTAGCCCGGTGGGTAGCCCGGGATGTTGTCGAACAGCACCGCCGGCGCCTCGTCGGTGTGGTGGAGCATCTCGGTGATGCGGCCGATGTCCTCCTCCCAGCCCACGCCGTCCAGCCGGCGCAGCTCGCCCAGCGCCTCCACCCGGGCGAGCCATTCACGGGTGTCCAGGTGTAGCCGCGCTGGCGCGG
>JADGHJ010000373.1 GCA_019686175.1 Chloroflexota bacterium
CGCTGAGCGCACCCGGGCCCCGGGGCCCGCGTCTCTCGGTACGGCTCGGACCCACGCGGCTCTGGCCCTGTGGCACGTCCGTTGCCGAGCTCTCCTTCGAGGCTGTTCCTCCCTCGGCTACTGCTCGGTCTGGGGAGAGGCGCGCTGAAAGCGGAGCGCTTCGACGAGGCGGCGCGCTGCTTCGACGAGCTCACTACTCACTATCCCCTCAGCGACGTCGCGCCCGAGGCGACCTACTAGGCAGCAGTGGCGCGCTACAAGCGCAGCCAGAAGACCGAGGACTTACTCGACGGTTGGCGCAAGCTTCAGATGCGCTTTCCCGAGAGTCCCTGACGGGCGCGCCAATCGTTCACCGAGCAACCGCGCCGGCGATGCGGGAGCGCGCTGCCGCCGTGGCGAGCGATTCGATGGGGTCCGCGCGGACCAGTTGGCCGGGGACCGCTGGCACGCAGCTTGCAGTCGCGCCGCACACTGGTGGATTTCGCGCGCTGGCCAATGGATGGTCCGCATCTCGATGTACAGTAGGGGAGGCTGTCATGCGCCAGGGCACCGACCGGATCGACCAGTTGTTGAGCAACTGGTGGCTCCTTCTCGTCCGCGGCGTGATCGCTGTTCTCTTCGGCATCCTGGCGTTCATCTGGCCCGGTCTCACGCTGCTCGCGCTGGTGCTCCTATTTGGCATCTACACCCTGGCGGACGGCCTGCTCGCGCTATGGCTCACGTTCGTGGCGGCCCGGGAACAGCGGCGTTGGTGGCCGTTTCTCGTAGAAGGGATCGCGGGGGTGGCCGCGGGCATCCTGACCTTTATCTGGCCGGGGATCACGGCGCTGGTGCTTCTGTACATCATCGCGGCCTGGGCTATCGTGACGGGGATCTTGGAGATCATAGCGGCCATCAGGCTCCGCGAGGTGATCGAGGGCGAATGGCTGCTGGGCCTGGGCGGTGTACTCTCCATCCTCCTGGGCGTGCTGCTGGCGGCCCAGCCGGCGGCCGGTGCACTCGCGCTGGTCTGGCTCATCGCCGCCTACGCGGTGGTGTTCGGGGTCGTGCTGATCGCGCTCGCCCTCCGCGTGCGTGGCTGGCGCGACCGCTACCGCGCGGCCCACGCGGCGCCCTGAGGCGGTGCGGCACAAGGCTGGTCACGACGAGCCGAGGGCGCGGGGCGTGCCGTGAGTAGCGCCGTAAGACGCGGTGCGGGGACGGCGCCGGGCCGTGGCGCCTGGCTGGTCGTCGTTGTTCTGGCGATGGGGTGTCAGGGCCCCGCGTCCACTCTCGCCCCGAGCGGCCCCCGGGCCGCGCTGGCTGCCGACCTCTGGTGGCTGATGTTCTGGCTGAGCGTGCCCATCCTCGCCCTCGTGCTCGCTGTGCTGGGCTAGTAGTCCGTCATGCGTCCAGTGACGGATAAAAGAGGCTTGAGCTTGATCCGGGCGTCGGCGGGCATGAACTGCCAGTCAGACGTGGTATTTGGCGGCCAGGCTACCTAGGGGCGGGGCTCCGTCGCCAGGACCGCCGCGACCGGCTCTCGAGGGATCACGGTGAACGGCATGCCCCAAGCATGCCCGTTCTCCCTTGCTCCCTTCAACCGATGCATGACGGACTACTAGAGCCTGCGGTAGCGTCGGTATCCGCCGCACAGGACGATGGTAGGTGGCGGCTCGTGAGGAGGCGGATCTCATGAGCGGTGCAGAAGCGCTTCGCGCACAGGCCAGCTCGCGGAGCGCGCCCGGCTTGTGGTACGGCCTGCTGGGCGGCCACGCCGCGTGGTCCGCGCAGTTGCTGCTGAGCTACTTGGTGATCTCGCTCGCCTGCCGCGATCCGGCCCCCCACTTCACCATCCTGGGGGCGGACGGTTTCCAACTCCTGTTGGGCGTCCTGACTCTGCTACCCGCCGCTGTGGCCCTGGGGGCCATAGCCGTCGCCCTGCGCCACTGGCGCGCGGAGCGGGCGCCTCGGGCGGAGACCACGGGGAGTGGAGACGTGCAAGGGTTCCTAGGGCTGTTCGGAGCGTTGCTCAGCGGTCTGTTCACGGCCACGATCCTGCTGACGGGTGTCTCGCTCCTCTACCTTGCGCCGTGCCGATGAGCGGCTCGTCGGCGACATCGGTGGGTGCGTACACGTGCGGCAGATCGGCCGCCGGAAGATCGCATCCGGTCAGGTCGGGCTAGAAAGCGGGCAGATGCTGGTCTCCCCGCAATACCGGTGCGAAGAGATCGCCTCGCGCGCGCACGCGCGTAGGGACGACGGAGAGCGTCAGATCGGTGGGGTGAATCTGGCCATCCTCGACCTCTTCCCAACTGAGCGGCGTGGACACCGGTGCTCGTGGGAGCGCGCGAACACTGTAGGGAGCCGCGGTATTGCGGCCGATGCTGTTCTGCGCGTGGTCGATGGTGACCTTCCGGCCGCGGTGCGTGTGGCCGTGCGCCACGGCGATCAGATCGGGATGCCTGGCGGCTAGCTGCTCGGCCAGCGTCTTGACCCACGACCGCACGCCGTCGAACGTATGGCCAGGCGCGAGCGGCAGGTACACATGGAGGCCGCGACCGCCGCTGGTCTTGGGATAGCCACGCAAGCCTAGCTGGTCTAACGCCTCGCGTAGGTGCAGGGCCGCTTGCAACACATCGGAGAACGTGGCTTGATCGCCAGGATCGAGATCGAAGATCACCTGATCGGGCTCGGTCAAGTTGGGCAGCCGCGAGCTCCAGAGATGGAACTCGAGGGCGCCGGTGTTGGCGAACCAGATGAGCCCGGCCGCGTCATCGATGAGGATGGCATGGACGAGATGCTCGTCGGTGGCGGTCTGGTAGGCGACGGTGCGCAGCCAGTGCGGCGCTCGGGCGGGTCGGTCGCGCTGGTAGTAGGAGTGCCCCTCGATGCCGTTCGGAAAGACGCGCAAGGTGGCCGGGCGGTTCAGGCAGTACGGCAGCATGACCGGCGCGATATC
>JADGHJ010000374.1 GCA_019686175.1 Chloroflexota bacterium
CCCACGCATGAGATCGCCAGCCCGCCCTTCTCGCAGCCTACTCGCCGTTGCTGGGCGCACGCGCGCGTTTCAGGGTATTCTCAACTGGAGTGGCACGTGACGTCAAACCGCGCGCACCGAGGGTGGAGAGGAGACTTCGTGTCGGCGTTCCTGGACAAGCTGGCGGCTGCCACGGCGCGGAACCACTCGCTGCTGTGCGTCGGCCTGGATCCCGACCCGACCCGCGTGCCGGCGCCGTTGCGTGACCGTGCCGACTGGGTGGCCCGCTTCAACGCGGGGATCATCGAGGCGACGGCTGATCTGGTGTGTGCCTACAAGCCGAACCTGGCCTTCTACGAGGCGCTGGGCGCCGGGGGGATGGCGGCGCTGCGCGCGACGTTGCGCGCCATTCCACCGGAGATCCCCGTGCTGCTCGACGCCAAGCGCGGAGACATCGGCTCCTCGGCAGCGCGCTACGCGGCGGCGCTGTTCGACGAGTTGGGCGCGGACGCGGCCACGGTGTGCCCCTACATGGGCTATGACGCGGTGCAGCCCTTCCTGGAGTACCGCGAGCGGGGCGTGTTCGTGCTGGTGAAGACCTCCAACCCCGGCGCCGCAGATTTCCAAGACCTGCCCGTCTCGGTCGGGGGGGTGACGCGGCCGTTGTTCGTCCAGGTGGCGCAGACCGCCCTGGGATGGAACCGGCACGGCAACCTCGGGCTGGTGGTGGGGGCGACACAGCCCGGCGCGTTCCACGTGCTGCGGGAGCTGGCGCCCGACGTCCCGCTGTTGGTGCCCGGCGTCGGGGCGCAGCGCGGCGAACTGGAGACCGCTGTCCGGGAGGGCCGCGACCGCCGCGGTGCCGGGCTGCTCGTCGCCGTGAGCCGTGCGATCCTGTACGCCGCGAACGGCGCGGGGTGGCAGGCGGCGGCGCGTGCCGCGGCACGCACCCTCCGCGATACGATCAACACGCTGCGGGAGGCCTAGAGCAATGGTGCTGCAGGTCTACCTCGACGATGTCGTGGCACTGGACAAGCCCCATGCGTGTGGGGGGACGGAGTGGGTCGTCGTGCGGCTGGGCGCCGACATCGGGCTGCGCTGTTTGCGCTGTCGTCATCGCGTCCTGCTGCCGCGGGGGCGGTTCGAGCAGCGGTTCGCCCGCTTCATCACACGCGCCACGCCGCCCGAGCCCGAGATCGACCTCGACCTCGAACAGCCCCAGCCACAGGGTCGGGTATGAGGCGCCGGTGAAGCCCGAGCACCTGACGCCCCCCGCTGTCGCGGCCGAGGCCGCAGCCGGGCCCAATGGGATGGGGCCTGGTTCCGACTGTCCCCCGACCGCCCTCGTCCCGGCCGCGTCGACCGCCATGCAGCCGGTCCATGTGCCGGCGGATGTGCCGCTGTGGCGCAACCGGCCGTTTCTCGCGTTGTGGACCGCGCAGGCCATCACGCAGACCGCCCACAACGCCCTGTGGTACGCGTTGATGGTGCTCGTGGAGCAGGTGAGCCACTCCACCACGCACCTGGGCGTGACGATCCTCACCGTGGTGATCCCATCGGTGCTGTTCGGCGTGGTAGCCGGCGTGTTCGTGGACCACTGGGAGAAGCGTACGGTCCTGATCGTCACCAACGTCCTGCGCGCCGCGCTGATGCTGGGCTTCCTGGCCCTCACGCAGCTGCCGGTCGGGGACGGCGGCACCGGCTGGCTCCTGACGCTGTTCGCCCTGAGCTTCGTGTTCTCCACGATCACGCAGTTCTTCGCGCCGGCCGAGACCGCGCTGATCCCGGCGCTGGTCCACCCACGGCGGCTGCTCCAGGCCAACTCGGGCTTCCACCTGACCTTCCTGGGCTCGCAGCTTGCGGGGCTGGTGCTCATCGGCCCGCTCATCGTCAAGCTGTTCGGCATGACGATCTTCTTCGTGCTGCTCGCGCTCGGCTTCGCCCTGTCCGCCGCGCTGGTCTGGCCGCTGCCGCGCACCCGCCACGAGGCCTTCTCGCCGGTAGAGGAGACCCAGCGCGTGGCGCGGCGCCTACAGGGCGACATCGCGGAGCTATGGGCCTTCCTCCGGCGCGACCGTGCCTCGGCGTGGTGCATGATGCACCTCACCGTGGGTAGTACCCTGGCGCTGCTGGTCGCGATGCTCGCCCCGGGCTACGTAACGAGCGTGCTCGGCATTTCGGCCGAAGACGTGGTGTTCGTGCTCGCCCCCGCGGGCGTGGGCATGATCGTCGCGGCCCTGTCGCTGCAGCGCGTCGCCCGCTGGATCTCGAAAGAGACGCTCATCCACACGGGGGTGGGCTTGCTCGGCGTGACCCTCATGCTGATCGGGATCGTGCCGCTGGTGTGGCAGCTGCTGCCAATCACGCGCGCTGGCTCCGAGCCGCAGCGGGTCATCGAAGTGGGGTTGCCCTTCCTGAACGGCGCGCTCGGCGTGGTGGTGCGCCTGTACCCGCCCGAGCAGGGCTCGCTGCTGACTGCGGTGGGCGTGCTGACGCTGGTGGCCGGGCTTGGCTTCGCTAGCGTGATCGTGCCCGCCCAGACGATCCTCCAGGAGCGAGCGCCCGCCGCCAGCCGAGGGCGCATCTTCGCCGTGCAGCTCATGCTCGGCAGCCTGGCCTCCGTGATCCCGCTGCTGGGCGTTGGCAGCCTGGCTGACCTGATCGGCACCCCGTGGGTCTTCGTCAGCCTGGGCCTCGGGCTGTTGCTCTTCCTGTGGCTGCTCTTGCGGCGGGCGACGGTACTTGGCACACTCCCACGACAAGCCGCACCCGAGAGACCAGGCCCCTAGCTGCCAGGCCCCTGCGTAGCGGCAGCCGGGACCGAGCACACGGAGCGCGGCGCGAGGAGGCGGAAGCGATGCCGTGGCGGCTGGTTCCACTATTCGTCCTGGCGATAGCGCTCGCAAGCTGCAGCCCCAACCCCGGCACGGTCCCGCCTGCCGCCGGTGCGACGCCGCG
>JADGHJ010000375.1 GCA_019686175.1 Chloroflexota bacterium
GGGCGGGGGCGGCGGCGGGCCGCTGGCGCTGGTTCGTCGCGTAGCGAGCGCCCTGGCTCGCGTGGGGTTGACCGTCCGCGTGTACAGCCGAGGCCGTGTGGTACTGGTCCTTGGCGCGCGGGCGCGGCCGGGGCTGGCCGAGCGCTTCCTGGGCGTCCCGCATCTCCAACTCGGGAGCGGCGGCGAGCTGCTACGCCTGTTCCGTGCCTAGCCATGGTGGCCGGGCGGGCCTGACGCGTATAGTCTGGGCGATGCTGGGAGGTCCGGACGCAGAGGGGGAGGGACCACATGGCGGGGCCGCTCGACGGCGTGGTGGTGCTGGAGGTCGCCAACTATATCGCCGGGCCGTACGCTGGCCTGCTGCTCGTCGATCTCGGCGCCGAGGTGATCAAGGTCGAGCATCCGGAGGGAGGCGACCCCTTCCGCGCCTGGGATCTAGGTGGCGACCAGCCCACGTTCTGGGCGTACAACCGTGGCAAGCGGAGCCTCACGCTCGACCTGCGGGCGCCGGGCGGGGCCGAGGTGTTCTACCGGCTCGCCGAGCGCGCCGACGTGGTGCTGGAGAACCTCCGCCCGGGCGCCATGGAGCGGCTGGGCGTGGGCTGGGAACAGCTCCACGCGCGCAACCCGCGCCTGATCTACTGCTCGGTGACCGGCTTCGGCCCCACCGGGCCGTACCGCGACCGGCCGGCCTACGACGGGGTGGGTCAGTCGCTCAGCGGGCTGCTGAGCCTTCTGTCGCCGCGCGACCGGCCGCAGCACGTCGGCCCCAACTTCTCGGACAGCCTGGCCGGCACGTTCGCCGCCTACGGCATCCTGGCGGCGCTGCTCGCCCGTGAGCGCACGGGGCGCGGCCAGCGCGTGGATACGAGCCTGGTGGGCGCCACGATCGCGTTTCTGATCGCGCCGGCCACTGAGGCGCTGGCGGGCGGCTTGCCTCCTGGTCCGCTGTCGCGCCCCAGCGCCTCGCAGACCTACGCCTGGGTCGCTGCCGACGGCCTGCCGCTCACCGTCCATCTGTCCGCGCCACAGAAGTTCTGGGAGGGGCTGCTGCGCGCGGTGGAGCGGCTCGACCTGCTGGAGGACGAGCGCTTCCGCACCCGCGCCGCGCGGCGCCGCCACTACCTCGCGCTGCACGACGAACTGGCGCCGGTGTTCGCCACGCGCCCCCGCGCGGAGTGGCTGGCGCGGCTGGAGGCGAACGAGGTGCCGCACGCGCCGATCTACGACATGCGCGAGGTGTTCGACGACCCGCAGGTGCAGCATATGGGCCTGGCGATCACCATCCCGCGCGCCGAGCGACCGCCGATCCGCACCGTGCGCAGCGGGGTGGACTTCTCGGACACGGCCCCGCCCCTGCCCGGGCCGCCGCCCGAGCTAGGCGAGCATACCGCGGCGCTACTGGCGCGGGTCGGCTACACGCCCGCCGAGATCGCCGCCTTGCGCGCGCGCCGCGTGATCTAACCTACCCCTAGGAGAGAGCGATGCCCTTGTACGAGTTCGAGGGGCGCCGCCCGACGATCGGAGCCGGCTCGTTCGTCCATCCCGACGCCGTGCTGATCGGCCGCGTGGTGGTGGGCGAGCGCTGCTACATCGGCGCGGGCGCGGTGCTGCGCGCCGACTGGGAGGACATCATCGTCGGCAACGGCTCGAACGTCCAGGACCGCGCGGTGATCCACGTGCGCGCCGCCATGGCCGGCCGCCCGGGGGTGCCCACCGTGCTCGGGCCGAACAGCCACGTGAGCCACGGCGCGGTGATCCACGCTGCCACGCTGCACACGCACGCGCTGGTGGGCATCGGCGCGATCGTGCAGGACCGCTGCGTGCTGGGCGACGACTGCATCATCGGCGCGGGCGCGGTGCTGCTGGAGGGGACCGAGGTGCCGCCGCGCAAGATCGTGGTGGGCGTGCCGGGCAAGGTCATCGGCGAGGTGACCGACGCGCAGCGCGAGTTCTGGCTGCTGGGCACGCGCATGTATCAGGAGCTGGCGGCGCGGTCGCTGGCTGGGCTGCGTCGCATCGAGGGCTGACCGCCACCCGCGACGGCCGTAGCACCATGGCCGCTCGCGGCAAGGGCATTGGCGCGCGCAGGCGCGGGGAGGAAGCCATGCTCGCGACACCCGACACCCTGGTCCAGGAGATCGAGGCGGGGCTCCGCCAGCCGGGCCGCAACCTGGCCGCGCACCCCGTGTTGGAGCTGCTCGACCGCGGGACGCTGACGCGGCCGCAGGTGCGGGGCCTGCTCACCCAGATGTACCTCCACGTGCGCGAGGTCACCCGCTGGATCGCTGCCGCGTTCGCTGCCTGCCCGGACCCCAAGATCCGCGCGATGATCTTCGAGAACTTGCTCGAGGAGGAGCGGGGCTTCTACAGCCAGACCAAGGGCCACCCGGAGCTGCTTCGCGAGTGCGTGCTAGCCGCGGGCGTCAGCGAGGACGAGCTGGCGGCGGCCCGGCCTCACCCGAACACCTCGGCGCTGATCGACTGGTGCGAGCTGATGGCGCGCCAGCGCCACTGGCTCATCGCGCTCGAGGGGCTGGGCATCGCCCTGGAGACGCAGGCGCCCGCGGTGTTCGGCGGCATCGGCCGTGCCCTCATCAAGAACTACGGCTTCACCGAGCAGACTGCCCAGTTCTTCTTGCTGCACGTCAGCGTCGACGAGGATCACGGCGACGTGAATTGGGAGATTCTCCGGCAG
The DNA here is from genome assembly GCA_019686175.1 of Chloroflexota bacterium. Lineage (GTDB taxonomy): Bacteria > Chloroflexota > UBA6077 > UBA6077 > JAJPHF01 > JADGHJ01. The sequence continues at coordinate 2,699 of JADGHJ010000375.1, forward strand.
CACGCTCAGGGCGAGGCGCTGCAGCGCGAGCTGAAGGAGGCGATCTTCAAGACCGCCGAGAAATGGTGGGGCCTGCTCGACACCTGGCAGGCGTACTGAGCGCCGCGTGCGCTCTTCCTCTACGCCGCCTCTGTCTTGAGGGGGGCGTGGAGGAAGAGCGCCGGTCCCCTCATTACCTGGAGAGGGCGGGGGCGGTCTCATAAAAAAAAAAACCAGCCCCCCAGACACA
>JADGHJ010000376.1 GCA_019686175.1 Chloroflexota bacterium
GTTGGCGTAGGTCTACGCCGTGCTCCTCGGCCAGCCGCCGTACCAGGGGCGAGGAGCGAGGACGGCGCGGGGGTTCCGACGGCGGCGCGGGGGTCGGCACGGGTTGGGCAGCCCCCGGGGACAACGGAGCTTCGAGTGCGGGCAAGGCTCCAGCGAACATGCCGGCGGATTCGGCGGGAGCCTCGGCCGTGGCCGGCGCCGCGCCAGCGCCGACCTCCTCGGCCACCCGCGCGATCTCGGTGCCTGCAGCCACCGTCTCGCCCTCCTGCACCAGCAGCGCCTCCACACGCCCGGCCACGGGCGAGGGTAGCTCGGCGTTCACCTTGTCCGTGATGATCTCGGCCAGCGGCTCATCTTTGTCCACCCAGTCGCCGACGCGCTTCAGCCAGCGGCCCAAAGTGCCCTCAGCCACCGACTCGCCCAACTGGGGCATCCGGATCGATGTCGCCATGCTGCTGCTCCCACACGGCTCGCTGTCGAGGATTGGGCCGGCGCTCAGTAGGCGGCCAGCTGCCGGATGGCGTCGATGAGCTGCTGCGGGCCGGGGATCACCGCCTCCTCGAGGCTCGGCGCGAACGGTACGGGCGCGTCGGCCGCGGCCACCCGCACGATCGGCCCATCGAGTTGCTCGAACAGCTCCTCGACAAGGAATGCGGCGATCTCCGCGCCCACGCCGAGGGTCTTGTTGTCCTCGTGGGCGATGACCACCTTGTTAGTGCGCGCCACCGAGGCGGCGACCGTTTCGCGGTCCCACGGCAGCAGCGTGCGCAAGTCCACCACCTCGATGTCCAGCCCCTCCGGCACCACAGCCGCCGCGGCCTCGAGGGCCTGGTGCACCATGGCGCCGTAGGTGATCACGCTCAGGTGCCGACCACGGCGCCGCACGGCTGCCCGTCCGATCGGCACCACGTAGTCGCCATCGGGCACCTCGCCCCGCACGCGCCGATACGTCCGCTTGTGCTCGAAGAACAGGACCGGGTCATCGTCGCGGATCGCCGCCTTGAGCAGCCCCTTGGCGTCGGCCGGGGTGGCGGGCGTCACCACTTTCAGCCCGGGCACGTGGCAGAAGAACGCTTCGACGCTCTGCGAGTGGTACAGGCCGCCGTGCACGCCCGGCCCGTACGGCGCTCGGATCACCAGCGGGCAGCCGAACGCGCCGTTGCTGCGGTAGCGGAGCTTGGCGGCCTCGTTCACGATCTGGTCCATCGCGGGGTAGATGTAATCGGCAAACTGGATCTCGGCGACCGGCCGCAGGCCGTTGAGCGCGCTGCCGATCGCCGTGCCCACGATGCCCAGCTCCGCCAGCGGCGTGTCGAGCACGCGCTCGGGACCGAACTCGGCCAGGAGGCCGTCTGTCGCGCGGAACACGCCGCCGTGCACGCCGACGTCCTCGCCCAGCACGATGACGCGCCAGTCGCGCCGCATCTCCTCGGCGAGCGCGTCGCGGATCGCCTCGACTACCGTCCGCTCAGCCATCGTCGTTCCTCCAGTGCGGGCGGCACTAGGCAGCGTACACGTGGCGCAGCGCGTCTGCTGGCGCGGGCAGCGGAGCGGCCTCGGCCAAGGCCACCGCCTCGGCCACCTCCCGGGCGATGCGCGCCTGGAGCGCGGCGAGCAGCGCGTCGTTCAGCACGCCACGCGCCCGCAGCACGCGTTCGAAGCGGGGCAGCGGGTCGTGCTGGCGCGCCTCGGCCCGCTCCGCCTCCGACCGATAGCGGCGGTCGTCGTCGTCGCTGGTGTGGGCGGTCAGGCGGTACACGCGCGCCTCGATGAGGGTCGGGCCGTCGCCGGCCCGGGCGCGCGCAACCGCGGCCCGAGTGCGCTCGTACACGGCTAGCACGTCGGTCCCGTCTACCAGCTCGCCGGGCATGTTGTAGGCGCGGGCGCGCTCGACCACGTGCGCCACGGGCATCTGTTTGCTGACCGGCACGGAGATGGCCCAGCCGTTGTTCTCGCAGAAGAAGATCACGGGTAGGCGATGGATGGCAGCGAAGTTGAGCGCCTCGTGGAAGTCGCCCTTGCTGGTGGCCCCGTCGCCGAAGTAGCAGACCGTCACCGCGCGCTCCCCCTTCAGCTTCGAGGCCAGCGCGACGCCCGTGGCCTGCGGGAGCTGGGTGGCCACCGGGCTGGACACACTGACGATGTTCAGCCGGCGGCAGGCGTAGTGCGCGGGCATCTGTCGGCCCCCGCTCGACGGCCCATCGGCACGGGCGAAGGCATCGAGCAGCACCTCGCGAGCGGTCATGCCCAGCGTGAGAACCACGCCCAGATCGCGGTAGTACGGCAGTACCCAGTCCTCGCCCGGCCGAAGAGCGAACGCACTGCCCACCTGGGCCGCCTCATGCCCCTGGCCCGTGACAGCGAACGGGATCTTGCCCTGGCGCTGGAGCAGCCACATGCGCTCGTCGATCGCGCGGCTCAGCGCCATGAGGGTGTAGAGGTCGAGCAGCTGGGCGTCAGTCAGGTCGTGCGGCGCCGCCTCGGCCCGCGTGCGGGTAGGTAAACGCTCCTGCGCCATGGTCTCCTCCGACCGTCACGGTCGTCGCTAGCCCCTGCGACCACGGTAGCGTACCGGCCACTCGCCGAACCGCGAAGCGGGTCACGGCGTGCTTGTGTGCCTGCCCACATCGCCACAGGGCCAGCCTGCAGCGCTGCGCACTCCCACCGAACGCTGGCTATCGCAGCACCCGGGCCAGGAGACCGCGCTCCTGTGGACACGCAGCGCCGCCCTCGTGGACCCCATTGTCCACCTGCTGTCATCGTAGCACCCTGGGCACTCTCATGGAATCGCCTATCGGGTGGGGCTGCCCGCCCCGGTCGACCGGCGGCGCCGCGGCGACTGCACGGCCGCCCAATCCACTCCCTGCCGAGTGGCACGTGCTATGCAGCACCAGGGATTGAACAGCGGACCAACA
>JADGHJ010000075.1 GCA_019686175.1 Chloroflexota bacterium
TCCCCGCCCTGCGGGCCGCCCCCCCGCGTCTAGAGGGTATTCTACACTCCGATCCCGAAAGGGGGCAAAGCGCCGGCCGCTTGCGCCCCATCTCGCGCGGCGGCCGCCTTCCTCACCCGAGATGCCGCGGCGGCAAGGCCTGTCCCTGGGCCACCCACCTGGATACCCGACACCCCGCCCGTGATCCCGGCGATCTATGCCCGACGAAAACCGCCGAATTCGATACGGTAATAGGGGGAACCTGTTGTGCACTGGCCGGCCCCAGCCGGCTAGTTGGAGACCTGACATGCGCGTGATCGTAGCGTCCGACCCGGTAGCCCCAGACAATGCCCCCGGCGCGGCCACCCTCTCCCATGGTGGCCGTGCCGATCGCTCCTGTTCTCCCGGCGGCGTCTCCCCCTGCCTGCCAACGCTTGAGACCTCTCACGCCCCGCCCGCGCTGCCCGGGGCGGCCGCGGCCGCCACCCAGGGACTCGCCTGGCGACTGGCCGTGACGGCACTGGGCGCGCTGCTCGGTGTCCAGTTTCCCCTGCCATGGGGCGGCTTGCTGGGGGCGCTATTGGCAGCCCTGCTCGCGGAGCTGCTGCTGCGTCGCCAACTGGGCTCCTGCTCCTGGCTGCGCCTGCTCGCGCGGGGAGCGTTTGGCTGCGTGGTCGGCTTGTCCCTGGTACCCGCGCTGGCCAACCCGGCTCTGCTGCCCTATGCGCTGTGGCCTGCGGCGCTGCTGCTCGCCTGCTGGTTCGGCGGGGCAGCGATCATCGCGCGGGTGGGTCGCCTCGATCTCCTGACGGCACTCGCGATGCCGGCGGCCACGGGCGGACAGGGCCGGCGGCGCTACGCGGTGCTCGCGCTCCAGCAAGCGCGTAGCCTCGCCTTGCTGCTGCTGGCCGCCTGGCTCGCGCAGTAAGGGCGCCCGGGCTGGGGTAGTCCCTGGAGATTGACAGGGCTCGCGCGGGCTGCTACCGTGACGACCTGAGATGTGACCTCATATGTTACGAAGGGAGACCGGATGGACCCGCCGGCGGCGCCGGGAACGCGCGGCCCGCGCGCCCGTGCGTTCCACGCCATCGTCGCCCAGCTCCAGGCCGACATCTTCGCCCAGCGGCGCCGGCCGGGCGACCGCCTGCCCACCGAGCAACAGCTCGGCGAGCAGTTTGGCGTCAGCCGGACCGGCGTGCGCGAGGCGCTGCGCGTGCTCGAGCTGCAGGGCCTCGTCGAGGTCCGCCACGGCTATGGCGGGGGCGTGTTCGTCGCCGCACCGAGCACGCGCCCGCTCCGAGGTGCACTCCACACGTCCCTGCGGCTTGGCCAGGTCGACGTCGTGGAGCTGTATCAGGCCCGCATGCTGATCGAGCCGGTGCTCGTGCGGCAGGCGGTCGAGCGCGACGCCGCGGGCCTGGCCGCGCGGCTGCACACCAACATCCGCGAGGCCCGTGCCGCGCTGGCGGCGGGCGGGCATGGCTTCGCGGTCAGCCGCGAGTTCCACGCGCTGATCGCGGCGGCTGCGGGCAACCGCGTGCTTGGGCTGCTCATGCAGGCCCTCCTCGACTTGCTGGACGAGCTCGAGCAGCAGGTCCCGGGCTCACCGGCGATCTCATGTGGTGCCCTGCGCGAGCACGAGCGGCTGCTCGCGGCCATCCGCGCCGGCGACGCCGCGTGGGCCGAGCGAGCGATGGCGGTGCATCTGCAACGGCTCGGCTGGCAATACCAGCACCTGCAGCACGCCCAGAACAGGAGGGGAGGAACTGGCCATGGTCGCTACCACGTTCCGTGCTGAGATGGCGCAGACAGTCAACCGCCGCCACTGCATCCACCACCCACTGACGGAGGCGTGGGCGCGCGGTGAGCTGAGCCGCGAGCAGCTCGCTCGCTGGGCCATCGAGCACTACCACTACACCAAAGACCTCTATTTCTTCTATGGCCGCATCATCGCCAACTGCCCCATCCCCGAGGGCCGTGCGATGGAGCTGGACAACCTGGCCGACGAGGAAGACCCGACCGACGTGCACAACCAGCAGCTGCTGGATTTCATCGCCGCCTGCGGCTTCGACCCCGAGCACGCGGTGCAGGCGGATCCCCTGCCCACCACCAAGGCGCTGCGCGACTGGCTGACCCTGCTGTGCGAGAAGCGCACCTGGCAGGAAGCCGTCGCGGGCCTGCACGTCGGCATGGAGTCGCAGTTCACCACCATCTGCGCGCGAGTGGCGCCGGTGCTGCGCGACCACTACGGCTTCAGCGAGCGCGAGCGCCGCTTCTTCGATACGCATATCGGCGCCGACGAGGAGCACGGCCGCCGTGCCTACGACGTAGTCGAGCGCTACACGCCGCCCGAGCTGCGCCCGCGCGTCCTGCAGGCCATCTGGGAGGGCACCGAGAAGCGCTGGGGCTACTTCGACGGCGTGTACATCAAGTACGTGCTGGGGTACAACCTCGGCCACCAGCCCGATTACCCGCTGAAGCCGCACTGAGCGCCCGGAGATTGCGGACGGCCTAGGCCCGCGCGGGCGCAGGCAGGCGCACGGAGGTGGTCAGCCGTGCCGGCACGGCGCTGGCCGGCAGCCAGAACCGGATGGTCGTGCCGGCGCCGAGGGTGCTTTCGGCCCAGATGCGACCGCCGTGCGCTTCGATATACCCCCGGGCGATGGCCAGCCCGAGGCCCGAGCCACCGCTACGGCGCGAGCGGGAGGGGTCGGCACGGTAGAACCGCTCGAAGATGTGGGGCAGGTCGTCCGGTGCGATCCCCGGGCCGGTGTCCTGAACGGCGAAGCACACGCCGGGCAGGCCAGCGACGCCCGGCTGTGGCGACGGTGTGGCGCTGGCCGCCACGGTGACGGTGCCCCCCGCAGGCGTGTAGCGCAGTGCGTTGTCCAAGAGGTTCGCCAACACCTGCGTCACGCGCTGCTCGTCGGCCAGCACCAGCGGGAGATCGTCCTCCACCTGCCCGCTGAGCTCCACCCCGCGGGCTGCCGCCCGCGCCGATGCCGCGGCCACCGCACGCCGCACCAGTGCCCCCGGCTCCAGCGGCTCGCGCTCCAGCCGCAGCGCCCCCACATCGGCCAGCGACAGCTCACGCAGATCGGCCACGAGCTTGGCCAGCAGCCGGGTCTCGTCGCGGATCGACTCTAGGCGCTCGGGGTCCGCCGGATACACGCCGTCGAGCATCGCGTCCACGGTGCCCTCGATCACCGTGAGCGGAGTGCGGAGCTCGTGGGCGACGTCGGCCACGAGGTTGCGCCGTGCGGTCTCCGCGCGCTCGAGGCTCGCGGCCATCTCGTTGAAGGCCAGCGCCAGCTCGCCCACCTCATCATGGCCCGCGACGCGCACGCGCTGGCGGAGATTTCCAGCCGCGAGCGCTCGCGCGCCGGCCGCGAGCTCGCGCAGCGGCTGAGCGAGCTGGCGCGCGAGCAGCAAACTCAGCAGCGCCGCCAGCGCGGCCGCCGCCAGCGCGGAGACCAGTAGGGCGCGTCCCACGCGCTCCATGAAGCTGGCCTCGGGGGAGCTAGCCGTCGGCGGCGGCCGCAGGATCTCGGGCCCCAACGCCGCGTGCCGTGGTGGCAGGCGACGCGCTTCGCGCTCCGCCCCCGCGCCGCGCCCGCCCGCTCCTGACAGAGCAGAGGGATCCGACGCCTCAGCGCGCAGCCCAGACTCCTTGCCCTCCATCAGCGCCCGCAGCACGGGTCCCTTGGCGCCGCCCTCGACCACCACCACACGCGGGCCGCGCCAGGACGCCGGCATCGTCAGGCTAGCGTACAGCGTGCCTACCCTCTGACCATCGACCTCCAGGTCGACCCCTGGGCCCAGGCCGAGCGTGGCGGCCAGTTGGCCCTGCGCCTCGTCCTCGCTATCGGCGACCACCATCCCCGTGCGATCGGCCACCACGAGGCGGTCTTGTGGCCCACGCACGAGCGACGGGAGCACCGCATCGATCCCGCCCCAGTCGCTCCGACGACGATAGTACTCCTGAAGCGTGGTGACCACCCGATCGAGGTAGTTGTAACGCCCCCGCTCGACATACGTTTGGAAGGCGTCGTTCGTCTCGCGGCTGGCGAGCAGCGCGACGCCACCCACGCTGACCACGATCACCGCCAGGAAGGCGAGCGCCAGGCGCATTCCCAAACTACGCATGCGCCGCCTCCCCGCGCGGCTCTGCCGCGGCGTGCTCTTCGTCATCGGCGAGCTTGTAGCCGACCCCATACACCGTGACGACGTACCGCGGCTGGCGCGGGTTCGGCTCGAGCTTGGCGCGCAGATTCTTCACATGGCTGTCGATCGCCCGCTCGTAGCCCTCGAACGCGGTGCCCGGCAGGCGGTCGAGCAGTTGGAGCCGCGTCCACACGCGCCCTGGACGCTCGGCCAACGCCTGGAGCAGGGCGAACTCGCTGGGCGTGAGGGGAACCAGCTGGCCAGCACGGCGCACCTCGTGCCGCTCGGTATCGATCTCGAGGTCGCCGTGGCGCAGCACGGACGAGCGGACCGCCGGCGCGGTCGTGCGCCGCAGCACGGCCCGCACGCGCGCCACCAGCTCTTTCGGATCGAACGGTTTGGCGACATAGTCGTCGGCCCCCAACTCCAGGCCGACCACTTTGTCCGTGGTATCGTCGCGTGCCGTGAGCATGATGATCGCCGGGCCGGGCGGGGACGCCCGCAAGGTGCGGCAGACGTCCCAGCCCGACAGGCCCGGCAGCATCAGATCGAGCACCACCAGGGCGGGTCGCTCGCGCCGGGCCAGCTCCAGCGCGGTGGCGCCGTCGTCGGCCACCAGGACGTGGTACCCGTCGCGCACGAGATAGGCGCGGACGATATCCACGATCTTGGGCTCATCATCGACGACCAGAATAGTTGGGCCGCGCGCCATTCCCCCCTGCTCCCTCTCTGGGCCTGTGCTGCTTCTATCGTACCCCTTTTCAGGCCATCGCTAGCGCCCAGGTTACTGGCCGCGGGCGCGCGGGCCCCTCGGCCCGGCCGGTGGCGCCGGGCGTTCGTCGGCCCGGGGCGCGCGCGGCTGGCGCGTGATCCAATCGGGTGCGAAGGCCTGCACCACGCCCAGCAGGGCATCCGCCTGCTGCTGAGTCAGCCGGCCGGCGGCCACCGCAGCCGCTAGCCGCTCCCGCGCCACGTCGGTGATGCTATTGAGCAGGGTGGCCTGGTCGATCCCCCGCGCCGCCGCGACGTCCGCGAGGCTGCGTCCCCCGCGCAGCTCCGCCCCAAGCTGGTCACCACTCAGCCCCAACCGCGTCGCCAGAGCGTCGAGCGCTTCTTGCCCGCGCAGCCCGAGGAACGACGGCACGCCCGCAGCCCGCCGGGGCGCGCGGAAGCGCTGTCCCCGCTCGCGCGGTGTCCCCGCGGCCGGTTGCGACACCGTGATCCACTGACCGAGCCGCTGCTGCAGGCGCGCGAACCGTGCATCGGCCTGCTCTGGCGTAAGCCGGCCCGCGGCCACCGCCTCGTCCAGGCGGGCGCGCACGCTCGCTGAGATCGTCTGCATAAGGGTTGCCTCATCGATACCGCGCTCTGCGGCGATCTGCGCCAGGCTGCGCCCGCCCTGCAACTCCGCCCGAAGCTGGTCGGGCGTCATGCCCAGCAGGTTACTCACCGCCTGGAGCAGCTGTCCGCGCGGACCGTGCTGCGGCCCCTGCGCCGTTGCCTCGCCACGGGGAGGCGCACCGCCTTGCGCGCGCACGGGCCCAACCACCACACCGCCCACCAGCGCGACCGCCAGCGTCACCCCGCTCACTAGTGATACCCAGCGCCGTTGCATCTCGTCCTCCTGGCCCTTGGCGGCCTCACGGCCACCTCGCTATCTACACGTTAACCGCGGCGGCAACGGCATAGGCGCACGGGCGCTGGAGAAACTGTTAAAAAGCGAAGGGGATACCGGCGGCGCGCTCACGACGCGCGCGAGAGGTCCGGCCGATCGATCTCTCCCACAGGCATATCGGGGGGGAGGTCCCACAGGAGGCGCTCGGCATCCATCACCGCCACGCGCAGCGCATCGAGACAGATCGGGTCGCGGCAGTGCGGCGACTCGGCGTGCGTGTCGAGGAAGTCGCGCACGATCAGGGCCAGGCGTGTCAACCCCACGTGCAGCGCTGCGGCGGCGCGGAAGCGCGCCAGATCGGCGGTCGTGCCGGCGAGCTGCTGGATGCGGAACAGCGGCCGCAGCTCCTGGTCATACGCGGTGCATTCGCCCGCGGCATCGGTCTCCCACGTCCACCGCCCGCGGGTATACGGCACAGGCGGTGGACGCAGCCAGCGATAGTCGTCGGGGATGTACTCGCTCACACCCGCTCCTCAACCACCAGGCCAACGGGCCTGAATTCCCTGTTCATCGGTAGTTCCACGGCCCGGCAGCATGTTCGACAGTGCGCGCTGGCGCGCGAGCGCCTTAGCCGGATGCCGAGGCAGGCAGCGGCTCACGGTGCACGGCCGCATCGGGATGAGGCAGGATGGCCAGCACCCGCAGGTAGCCGGCGCCGGTGTTCCGGTACCCATGCCAGGTGTATGCGGGGATGATCAGGCTCACGTCGGGCGCGATACGGTAGGTCTCCTCGCCGATCGTGGCCTCGCCCTCCCCCTCAAGGACCACGATGACCTCCTCATACGGGTGCCAGTGGCGCGCCACTACCTCCCCTGGCTCGTGGTCGATGCGCCACACCGACTGCTGCGTAGCCCCCAGCTCGGCGTTGGCCACCTTGCGGATCGACAGCCGCCCAGACTGCGACAGCACCCGCGGTCGGGTTGCGTGGTCGATGACCATCGTCTCTCCCCCTGGACTGGTTCCGTGTTATGGCGTAGTGTAGCCGATCCCCTACCCCGCCAGGCTGCTCTACGTCTCGGCACGACCGAGCCCGCGCTGGCGTGCCACCGCCACCCGGCTGGCGCCCAGCAGGCCCAGATACCCGCCCAGCAGCAGTACCGGCATGATTACAAACATCATCGGCAGGCCCAACTGTTCCGCCACCACTCCGCCCAGCAGCGGCCCGAGGATGTTGCCGGCATCGGTGGCGAAGTTGTACAGACCGGCGGCCAGCCCACGCTGGCGAGTATCGTTGCCGCCATGCTCGATCGTGGCCGCCATGCTGGCGACCAGCGCACCCGAGCGCAGGCCCCCAAGGGCGATGTTCAGCGCGAGCAACGGCCAGAAGCCCGTGAACAACGGCACCAAGACCGTCAGCACGGCCGATATGGTCAGCGCCACCGTGCCGATGCGGCTGTAGCGCAGCCGCTGGCCCGCCTGCCCCACGAACGGCCGCGTCAGCATGCTCGCGCTGCTGTACGCCCCCCGCTGCACCCCCAGCAGACCCAGGCTGAGCCCCACCGACAGACCATACAGCGGATAGAACACCCACATCAGTTGCGACAGCGCATTGACCGTGAACGCTTGCAGTGCGGGCACGAGCAACGCCGTGCTGGCCATCCGTCGCAAGTCGCGCAGGGCGAACGACTCGGCCCTGTGTGGAGCGGGCACCGGCTCTCGTCTCCCCTCGCTTCGCCCCTTTAGCAGCGGCAGTACCCCCAGCGTGACTAGCGCGGCGAGCTGGAACGTAAGCCCGTAGCCGAGCGTATCGACCAAGAACCCCGAGACATAGTTCCCGACAGAGTAGGCGGCCGCCATCCAGAACAAGTACCAGCCCGTGGCAGCGCCGCGCTGCTCTGGCCGCTCGATCGTTCCCATCAGGAGCGCCATGTTCACAGTCGTGACCACGCCGAAGGCCATACCGCCGGCGCCGCGCAGGGCCAGCAAGCCGCTGTAGCCGTCGATTAGCGGGTAGGCGGCCGTGGTGCCGGCTTGCAGGAGGGCAGCGGCCGCGGCGGCGAGCAGCGCCCGGGGGCCGTGGACGAGGGCCCCCGTCGGTAGGCGCGAGAGCAGGCTGGCCACCGCGTAGATCGCCATCAGCGCGCCGACCGCGGCCACGTCGTAGCCCAGCTCCCGCGCGAATGGGGGGAACACCGCGTTGGCCGCCATGTAGCCCAACGAGCTGCAGAAGGCGACCAGGTACATGCGCCGGACCGGCGTGAGCGTCAGCAGGCCGCGGGGGACGGCGAGGCGCCACATGTGAGCCCTCCGGCGTGGTGGGGTGGCTTCCGTAGCCCCGTGCGACCCCTGGCCGCAGCGAGCGACCACGGCCTAGCGTCGGTTATAGCATCGAGCCCGCCCGCGGGCGCATCGGGCCGCGCGGGGCCGGCTCCACTCGGCGGCTGGCCAGTATCCTACTCCTGGAACCGAGGAGAGGGTGCGACCGTGGACGATCTCGCCCGCATGCTGGTCGCTTTCTTCGCGATCATCGATCCGATCGGCAACGTGCTGATCTTCTATCTGTTGACGCAGGGGCTGAGCCCGCGACAGCGCGCCGCCGTGGCGGTGGTCGCGGTGGCCGCTGCTACGGCGCTCCTGCTGGCCTTCGCGCTCGGGGGACGCGAGCTGCTGGCGTTCCTCGGCATCTCGCCCGCTAGCTTCCGGGTGGCCGCGGGCCTGCTGTTGCTCCTGCCCGCCTACCGGCTGGTGGCCGCAGGGCAGCCGTTGGAGTGGGCAGGCGAGAAGGCCGAGGACCCTCTGCAAGTGGCGCTGGTGCCGCTGGCCGTGCCCATGATCGCGGGCCCAGGTGCCCTGGCCACGGCCATTTCGTATCGCGAGACGCGGGGCTTCGCCACGACCGCCCTGGCGATGGTGCTCGTGCTGGCGCTGTCGCTCGCCTGCTTCCTGGCGGCCGACTGGCTGTTCCGACGGCTCGGGGCGTCCGTGTTGCGGTTGCTCTCGCGGCTGGTGGGCGTGCTGCTGTTCGCCATCGCCGTCGAGTTCGTCCTCGACGGGCTGCGTACGTTCTTCGGGCCGAGCCGCCCGCTCGCCTGAGTGCCGCGACGCCACCCGCCGGCCGCAGCACGGTGGTGGCGTCGCAGGTCCTCGCGGGCGAGACGGGGGTCAGTCCTCGACCACCGCCGCTGGTGCCTTGGCCGGCGCCTCGTCGAGGAGGAACTGGCCGCTCTTGCGCACCTCCTCCTCGATCAAGGTCCAAACATCGTCCATGAGCTTGAGGAAATGCGGCTCACGCTTCACATGCAGCGTCCGTGGCCGCGGGATGTCGATGTCGAAAATCGCCTTGATGCGGCCCGGGCGGGCGCTCATCACAACCACCCGGTCGGCGAGGAAGATCGCCTCATCGATCTGGTGGGTGATGAACAGCACGGTCTTGTTGGTCTGGCTCCAGACCTTGAGCAACTCCTGCTGCATGAACTCGCGCGTCTGCGCGTCGAGCGCGGCGAACGGCTCGTCCATCAGCAGGATCTCGGGGTCGGCCGCGAGCGCGCGGGCCAGGTTGGCTCGCTGCTGCATGCCGCCGGACAGCTCGTGGGGGTAGGCTTCTTCGAAGCCTTCGAGCCCCACCAGCGAGATGTAGCGCTGCACGCGGTCGCGAGCCTCCTTGCTACGCTGCCCCCGCAGCTCGAGCGGGTAGGCAACATTCTTGCGCACGGTGCGCCAGGGAAGCAGCGAGGCCTGCTGGAAGACCATGGCGCGATCCGGCCCGGGCTTGGTGATCAGCTTGCCATCCAGGCGGATCTCGCCCCCGTTGATCGGCAGCAATCCATCGACGGCGTTGAGAAAGGTGGTCTTGCCGCAGCCTGAAGGGCCGCAGATCGCGAGGAACTCGCCCTCGTAGATCTGTAAGTCGAGGTTGTCGACGGCGAGCACGCGGCGCCCGGTGCGCGGCGTATAGTACTCGATGACAACGCCCTTGGCGTCGAGCTTGACCTTGCCTCCTCCGGCCACGTTAGCGCTCCTCCTGTGGCTGCCCTAGCTGACGCAGCCGGAAGCGCTGCGTCTTGCCAGTGGCGGTTTTCGGCAACTCCGTCACGAATTCGATCCACCGCGGGTACTTGAACGGTGCGATGCGAGACTTTACGAAATCCTTGAGGGCATCGGCCAGGGCGGGCGATGGCTGCTGGTCCGGTCGCAGCACCACGAACGCCCGCGGCTTGACCAGCCCGTCGGCGTCGGTCGCGCCCACTACCGCCGCTTCGAGCACCGCCGGGTGCTCGACCAGCGTGTTCTCGATCTCCACCGGCGAGACCCACTGCCCACCGACCTTCAGCATATCGTCGCTGCGGCCCGCGTACCAGTAATAGCCGTCCTCGTCCAGCCAGTACTTGTCACCCGTCCGGATCCACTCTCCCAGGATCGTTTGCCGCGTGCGGTCGGCCTTGTTCCAGTAGAACGCGCAGGTGCTCTGCCCCTTGATCAGCAGGTTGCCCACCTCGCGCACCGGCACCGGCCGCCCATCCTCGTCCAGGAGCTGCGCCTGGTAGCCGGGCACGATCTGGCCGCTGGAACCCGGGCGCACCGCGCCGGGCCGATTGGAGATGAAGATATGCAGGATCTCCGTGCTGCCGATACCGTCCAGGATCTCCACCCCGAACCGCTCGCGCCAGCGCTCGTAGATCGAGGGCGGCAGCGCCTCGCCGGCGGACACCGCGTGGCGCACCGAGCGGAAGTCGGGCGGCGGATCGGCGGTGTCGGCCGCTGCCAGGCACTGCGCGTAGCTGGTGGGCACGGAGAAGAACAGCGTGGGCTGGTAGCGCCGCACGACCTCGAAGATCGCCGCAGGCTCCGGCCGGCCCGGGTAGAGGATCGTCGTGGCGCCCACGGCGAACGGAAAGTACAGGGCGTTGCCCAGCCCGTAGGCGAAGAACAGCTTCGCTACCGAGTACGTGCGGTCGTGCTCGGTGATGCCCAGAATGCCCCGCGCGTAGTACTCCACGCAGTACACCAGGTCGCGGTGCAGGTGCACGGCGCCCTTCGGGAACCCGGTGGTGCCCGACGAGTACAGCCAGAACGCCATGTCGTCTTTGCTGGTGGGCTCGGCTTCCAGCTCCGGCGACGAGGTGGCCAGCAGCGTCCAGAACGAGCTGGCACCCGCCGGCGGGGCGATCTGGCTGGCAGACGGCGCGCTCTCCACCACGATCACATGGCGCAGATAGCGCAGCTGCTCGCGCGGGAGCTGGGCGACCATGGGCAGCAGCGGCTCGCTCACCACCAGGGCCACCGCCCGCGAGTCGCGCAGCAGGTAGAGATAGTCCTCGGGCCGCAGGTTGGTGTTCGTGGGGATGGGCACGGCGCCGATCTTCATCGCGCCCAGGAACGTGTACACGAACTCTGGGCTGTCCAGCAGCAGCATGAGCACGCGCTGCTCGATCTGCACGCCCAACCGGCGCAAGGCGTTGCCGAAGCGATTGACGTTCTCGCCGACCTGCGCGTAACTGATCTCCTGCCCCTCGTACAGGATCGCCGGGCGCGCGCCTCGCCCCTCGGCCAGATGTCGGTCGATCAGCCAGGCGGCAGCATTGAACTGTTCGGGAATGTCGATCGCGATGTTCTCAGCCATCACCCGCCCGCCCTCGGTCCACAAGTGTCGATGCCGCGGAAGCTTGCCCGCCTGCTGGTGTGGCTCAGTTTACCATTTGCCACGTCGCTGTGCTGCCCTTGCCGGCCGCGGCCAGCAGCCGCGCCTCTCTACCCTCTGAACCTCCTCAGCCGCACCCATAAGGGCAGACATACCGCTCCAGCGTGTGCTACCCTTGGGCTATCATCGCCCAGCGCGGTGGTCGCGCTGCGAGGGCGCGATCGCGGAGGCCTTATGCCCGCCGATGTGAAGCTGGCCGTCGAGCACGTCACCAAATATTACGTGATCAACCGTGACACGGGCGAACGGGTCCATGCCCTCGATGACTGCAGCTTCACCGTCGCCGATGGCGAGATCGTCGCCCTCATCGGCAGCAGTGGGTGTGGCAAGACCACGCTGCTGAAGATCATCCACGGCCTGATCCCCGCCGACACCGGGACCATCCGTGTCGGCGGCCAGGAGGTCCGCGGGCCAGGCCACGATCGCGGCATGGTGTTTCAGCACGTCGGGCTCCTCCCCTGGCGCACGGTGCTCGAGAACGTCGAGTTCGGCCTCGAGATCAAGCGCGTGCCCAAGAAGGAGCGGCGCGCCATCGCCGAGCGCTTCATCGCGATCGTCGGGCTGCAGGGGTTCGAGCACCGCCACCCGCACCAACTCTCCGGCGGCATGCGCCAGCGCGTGGGGCTGGCGCGGGCGCTGGCCATCGACCCCGCGGTCCTGCTGATGGACGAGCCGTTCGGCGCGCTCGATGCGCAGACCAAGGAGCTCCTGCAGGCCGAGCTGCTGCGCATCCAGGCCGCCACCGGCAAGACGATCGTGTTCGTGACCCACGACCTCGACGAAGCCGTGTACTTGGCCGACCGCGTGGTGGTGATGTCGCCGCGGCCGGGTCGCATCCGCGAGATCGTCCCGATCGAGATCCCGCGCCCGCGGCCCGATGTCGCTACCGTGAAGCAGACGCCCGAGTTCCTGACCAAGCGCACGCACATCTGGCAGAGCCTGAGTGCGGTGCGTGTCGACGAGGAGACCGCGGCGTAGCCGGACGACCGGGGGAGCGCATGAGCACCACGATCCAGGAAGAGAACGCCACACTAGAGGCCGTCAAGGCTGCGCCACGCGGCTACGTTGGGCCAGGCGGCTTGCGCCGCTACCAGGACGTCAACCCCTGGCTGGTGCGCGGGGTAGTGGTGGTCGCCTTCCTGGCATTCTGGGAGTGGGGCGCGCGGCAGATGAACCCCATCTTCATGGCCGCGCCCACGGCCATCGCCGCCGCCTTTGTCGAGATGCTCCGCTCCGGCGAGCTGCTGCGGGCGCTGGCCCAGAGCATCCAGGCGCTGGTCGCGGGCTACGCGCTGGCAGCGATCGTGGGCATCCCGCTCGGCCTGCTCATGGGGCGCTACCGGATCATCGAGTACGCGCTCGACGTGTTCGTCAACGCCTTCTACGCCATCCCGCTGGTGGCGTTCATTCCGTTGATCATGCTGTGGGTCGGGCTGGGCGTCACCGCCAAGATCGTCGTGGTGTTCCTGCTGGCAGTGTTCCCGATCCTGATCAACACGTACATCGGCGTGCGCAACGTCAGCCGCGAGCTGGTGGAGGTCGGCGAGGCGTTCTGCGCCAACGAGCGCGAGATCTTCACCAAGATCGTGATCCCCGACACCGTGCCGTTCATCATGGCCGGCCTGCGCCTCGCGGTGGGCCGCGCGCTGATCGGTATGGTGGTGGCCGAGTTCTTCACCGCCCTGAGCGGCCTGGGCGCCATCATCGTCACCTCGGCCAATTTCTTCCGCACCGACAAGCTGTTCGTGCCGATCATCGTGCTCGCCGTGATGGGGATCGGCCTCACGGAGCTAGTGGGCTGGCTGGAGCGGCGGGTGGCGCCCTGGAAAGAGACCCAGCGCACCTAGCGCGGTCGCCCCCGGACGCCGTTCGGGCACAGCGGCCCGCCGTGTAGCGAGGAGCGACGTATGGCCCCGTTCCGCATCCGCAAGCTGCTGACGCTGGTCGACGAGACACTGAGCGAGGAGGGCCGCGAGGCGCTGCAGCCCCTGCGGCGCGTGGCGGCGCTAGCAGTGGTCAGCAACCCCTACGCCGGCCAGGGCTACGTCGCCGACCTCGGCGAGGCGGTGCGCTGGAGCGCCGAGCTGGGCACGCTGCTCGGCCAGCGCGCGGTGGCCGCGCTCGCCGCGCCTGTGGAGGGCTACGGCAAGGGCGCCATCGCCGGCCTGGCCGGCGCGCAGGAGCACGCCAACGCCTTCCTCACTAGCAGCTTCGGCGACGCGTTCCGTGCCACTGTCGGCGGCGGCAAGGCGTGGATCCCCTCGACCACCAAGGTCGGCCCTGCGGGCGTAGCGCTCGACATCCCCACCGCCTACAAGGACGCCCTGTGGGTGCGCTCGCACTACGACACGCTCACCGTGCAGGTACCCGATGCGCCGCGGCCCGATGAAGTCGTCGTGGCCGTGGTGGTCACCAGCGGCGGGCGGCTCAACGCGCGCCTGGGCGGCCTGCGCAAAGAGGAGGTGCGCGGCGAGGACGGCCTGCGCTGAGGCGCCGCGCGGACGCAGACGGGAGCACGAACGTGGCCACGCTCGGCATCCTCCACATCGGCGCGCTCGTCTCGGGGCGACTCGACCAGCCGGTGCTCGACGGCGACAGCCTGCTTGCTATCGACGGCCGCATCGCGGCCATCGGCAGCGCCGCCGACACCGGCGCTGCCGACGCCGACGTGGTGGTCGACGCTCAGGGCAGCACGGTGATGCCCGGCCTGATCGACAGCCACTGTCACGTGGTACTCGGCGACTACACCCCGCGCCAGAAGACCGTCGACTTCCTCGACAGCTACGTGCACGGCGGCATCACGGCCGTCATCTCGCCCGGCGAGATCCACGCGCCGGGCCGCCCCCGCGACGCCAACGGCGTCAAGGCGTTGGCGGTGGCCGCCAAGGCCTGCTTCGACAACTTCCGCCCCACGGGCATGAAGGTGCACGCCGGCGCCATCGTGATCGAGCCGACGCTTCAGGAGGCCGATTTCCGCGAGGTGGCCGAGCGCGGCGTGTGGCTGGCCAAGTTCGGCTTCGGCGCCTTCGCCCACCCGCTCGACGGCGCACCGCAGGTGCGCTGGGCGCAGCAGTATGGCCTCAAGGTGATGTGCCACTCCGGCGGCGCCTCGATCCCCGGCTCCCAACCGATCACCGCCGAGCACTTGCTGGAGCTGCGGCCCGACGTCTGCGGACATATCAACGGCGGCACCACCGCCTTGCGCGACGAGGGCGTGTTGCGCATCGTGCGCGAGTCGGACATGATCTTGCAGTTGGTGCAGGCCGGCAACCTGCGCTCCAGCCTGTTGATCTTGCGTGCGGCGCGCGAGCACGGCCAGCTCCATCGCGTGGTGCTGGCCAGTGATACGCCGACCGGCACGGGCGTGATGCCGCTGGCCGTGCTGAAGACCGCCTGCGAGCTCTCGTCGCTCGGTGGCCTGCCGGCGGCCGAGACGCTAGCCCTGGCGACGGGCAACAACGCGCGGGCGTGGGAGCTGGATAGCGGCCGGATCGCCGTGGGGGCACCGGCCGACCTGGTGGTGCTGGACGCACCGTGGGGCGGGGTGGCCGACGACGCGCTGGGCGCTATCGCCAACGGCGACATCCCCGGCATCTCGGCGGTAATCATCGACGGGCAGGTGCGGGTGCTGCGGAGTCGCAACACGCCGGCGGCGCGGCGTCTGGCCACGGTGCGCCCCCCGCTGCCACATCTCGGCGGTGGTCACTAGGACTCTGCGACGCGTGAACCGCGCAGTTCGCCGCCCCGCCGGGCGGGCCCGCCGTGGACGGCGGCGGGGACAGAGGGCTATACCGCGGTCACGGACTACGAGCCCGGCGGCGAACGCCATCGCTCGCCTCGCACTAACCCAACTCGCGCCATGGAGACTGACGATGCGTGTCGCGCTGCCCGACCTGGTGTCCAATTCCTACTTCCCGGCCATCGCCGCCGTCGACCTGGGCTTCTTTCAGCGTGAGGGCCTGGAGGCCGAGATCGAGCTGCTGTTCCCCGTCCCGAAGACGATGGAGGCGCTGCGCGATGGCCGCTTCGCTTTCGTCGCCGGCTCGGCGCACGCCACCCTCACCGCCTTTCCCGACTGGCAGGGCGCGCGGCTCCTCGTCGCGCTGGCTCAGCACACCTACTGGTTCCTGGTGCTGCGCGCCGACCTGGGCGTGCGCCGTGGCGACCTCCAGGCTGTCAAGGGCCTGCGTCTCGGCGCGGCGCCGGGCGTGGACCTCAGCCTGCGGCGGCTCTTGCGCGAGGTGGGCATCGACCCCGAGCGCGACGTGCAGATCGGCCCTGTGCCGGGCACCAGCGAGTCGGCGTCCTTCGGCGTCACTGCCGCCCGCGCCCTGGCCGAGCGCCAGATCGACGGCTTCTGGGCCAACGGCATGGGCGCCGAGGTGGCCGTGCGGCGCGGCGTGGGCACCGTGGTGCTGGACGTGCGCCGCGGCGACGGGCCGCCGGCCGCGCGCCACTACACCTTCCCCGCGCTGGTGACCACCGAGCGCCTGCTCGCCGAGCAGCCCCGTGCCGTCGAGGCTGCGGTGCGCGCGATCGTGGCAGCCCAGCAGGCGCTGCGCGCCGATCCCGAGCGCGCCACCGCCGTGGGGCGCAAGCGGTTCCCGCCCGAGGAGGCCGAACTGATCGCCGAGCTGATCCGGCGCGACGCGCCGTACTACGACCCCGCCATCCGCCCGGAGACCGTGGAGCGGCTGAATCAGTTCGCTCAGGACATGGGGCTCCTATCGCGCCCTGTCCCGTACGAGCAAGTGGTCGCTACCCAGGTCGCCCCGCTATGGACGGCATGAGAGGGCCTCCCCGCACCAGGCAAGCGCCCTCACCTCCGTCCCCTCTCTTTTCGGCCGCCACACTCGACCGCAAACGGTTTGAGAAGCGGACCGTAGGAAGGAAAACCGCGTAGCAAAGCGAGGAGAGCGATGACGCTGCACGACCTCAGCCACCCGATCTACACCGGTATGCCCAAGCTGCCGTTCCTGCCCGAAGTCCAGGTGAGCTGCCTGACGCGCATTACCGAGGGCAAGCCGCTGAACATCGCGGAGATCCGCATCGCCACCCACGCCGGCACCCACATCGACGCGCCGTACCACGCCTTCGAGGATGGCAAGACGATCGACCAGCTGTCGCTAGACACATTCATCGGTCCGGCGGCCGTGGTGCCCGTACAAGCAGGAGGCGGCGAGGCGATCAGCGCCGCCCAGCTCGAGAACAGCGGGGTGCGCGTCGAGCGCGGCGACATCCTACTGGTGCACACTGGCTGGGACGCCCACTTCGGTACGGAGGCCTACTTCCTGCACCCGCACCTGAGTCAGGAGGCGTGCGACTGGATCGTCGAGCGGGGCATCAAACTCGTGGCTTTCGACCAAGTGTCGCCCGAGCTACCGCTGTCGCTGCGCCCGCCCGATTTCGCCTACCCCGTGCACCGCACGCTGCTGCGCCACGACATCCCGATCATCGAGAACGTGTGCAACCTCCGCCCGCTGGCGGGGCTGCGCTGCCGGGTGATCGCGCTGCCGCTACGGGTGCGCGGTGGCGATGGCGGCCACACGCGCCTTGTCGCCGAGCCGCTATGAGCCGGCGCTGAGACGCTCGCTGGCCGCGCGGCGCAGGCGGTCCTGGACTGCCCGACCCAGGCCGGCCTCGGCGAAGCTGGGCGCCAGCAGCATGTCCGCCTGCGCCTCCAGGGCCCGCAGCGCCGCGTACAGGTTCGCCGCCACACGCTCCGGGGCGCTTCGCGGCCCGAGCCGTACCAGCTGGATGCCCGGCCCACCCCACCCGGGCAGATCCTCATCGGCCAGCAG
>JADGHJ010000076.1 GCA_019686175.1 Chloroflexota bacterium
CAGGGGGACCCAGGCGGCGGGGTCGTCCTGGCGGGGGCGTTCCTGCACCTCTGGCGTGGGGGGCGGCCCCTGCCAACTCCGCGGGTACCCCGGGCCGAAGTGGCGCTCGAGGAACGCCAGCGTATGCTCGATGACGACGCTCTCGTGTGGCCACGAGCTGAAGGTGTGGTCCGCCCCCTGGATCGTGCACAGCTCGAAGCTACGCCCGGGCGCGGCCTGCTGCCAGGCCTCGGCCCGCTCGATCTCGCGCTCCAGCGGCGAGGCGGCCAGGAACAAGTCGCGGTCCCCGTGGATGAACAGCACCGGCCCGCTGAACTCGGCGAGCGGCTCGAACAGGTTCAGGTCGTCGCTGGCCCACAGGTCGGGCAGGCCCGATAGCACGCCCTTGTAGTTGTGGCGGAAATAGTCGTCGATCGTGACGGGGCCCGCGAAGATCAGGGCGTCCATGCCACCGAGCACGGCCGCCCGTGCCGCCACATGGCCGGCCTGGCAGTAGCCGTAGCCGATCAGCCGTTGCAGGGGCACCAGGGCCCGGAAGGTGGCCATCGCCTGCAGCGTGTCCGCCACCATGCTGGCCGGCACCCAGTGGCGCTGCCACATCTCCCATTCGTCCGAGACGCCGCTCTCGCCGCGGCTGCGGAAGTCGAACGTGAGAGCGTAGTAGCCAGCGGCGGCCAGGTGACGCGCCAGGCGGTGGTGCATGCGGTGCCAGCTTACCTGCTCCAGGATGAGCACGCCGACCGCCTGCCCGCGCGCCGCGGCGGCCGTCGGCTCGTACAGCGTCCCGTACACCGGCGTGCCGTCCACCCACATGGTGACGGGGCGACGGTTGCCCGCCGGCGCGCCCAACGTATAGCGGGCGGCAGGCAGGTTGCGCGGCTGCGCGCTAGGCACCACCTGGGTCATGCCAGCTCCTTCGCTCCCTTGGCTCGGTCGTAGTCGCGCCTGCCGGGGGGGTAGGCGCGCGGGGTCAGGCGCTCGCCCCGCGCTGCAGGCTGTCCACGAACTGGGCCAGCACAGTGACGGTGCGGAAGTGCTCGGGGACGAGTTGCTCCTCGGGCACCTCCACGCCGAACTCCTCCTCGATGTAGCTGACCAGCCGCATGATCCCCAGCGAGTCGATGATCCCGCTGCCCAGCAGCGGCTCGTCCTCGCTCAGGGCGTCAGCGTCGTCGGCGTACATGATCTCCGTGGCGATGTACTGCTTCAGCTTCTGCGCCGTGTTCACGAGCGTCCCTCTGTGGCGGCGCCGAGCGCTTGCGCTTGCAGCGCGCGGCGGTCGAGCTTGCCGGTCGATGTCTTGGGTAGCGCGGGCTGCACCACGATCCGCTCGGGCACCATGTAGCGCGGCAGGGCCGCGATGCAGTGGCGCTCGAGCTCGGCGGGGGTGACCGTCGCGCCCGCATGCAGCGCCACCGCCGCGTAGATGCGGTTGGTGATCTGCTCATCGGGCACCGCGTAGGCCACCGCCTCACGCACCGCCGGGTGATTGTACAGGGCGGTCTCGATCTCGCCTAATTCGATCCGGAAGCCGCGACTCTTGATCTGGTTGTCGCGGCGGCCCAAGAACTCGTAGTCGCCGTCGGGATTGAGCCGCACCAGGTCCCCCGTGCGGTACACCGGGTCGCGGAAGTGCGGCTGCAAGGGGTTCTGGATGAGCACTCGCGCCGTGTCCTCCGGGCGCCCCCAGTAGCCCTGCATCACCGTGCTCCCGCGGCAGTACAGCTCGCCCACCTCGCCCACGCCGCACAGCCGGCCCTGCTCGTCCAGGGCGAACACCTCGGTGTTCTCGCAGGCCCGGCCGATGGGGATCGGCTCGGTGCGCTCCGGGGGCAGGTCGCGCACCTCGTAGTAGGTGCACACGTTCGTCTCGGTCGGGCCGTAGAGATTGAACAGCCGCGCCTGGGGCACCGCGGCCCGCAGCTGGCGCAGGTACTTGGTAGGGAACACCTCGCCGGCGAACAAGACCAGCCGCAGGCTCGCCGCGTACTCGCGCAGGTCGAGCTGGGTGAGCAGCAGCACCAGCGCGCTGGGTACCGAGTACCACACGCTGATGCGTTCATCGCGGATCAACTCGGCCTGCGGGCGCGCGAACAGCTTCGCTTCCTCCGAGATCAGCACCAAGGTCGCGCCGGCCGCGGCGGCCACGTACAGGTCGAACACCGAGAGGTCGAAGTGGAACGGGGCGTGGCTCGTGAGCCGGTCGTCTGGCCCCACGCCGAACCGCGCCAGGCACCACTCGACGAACGTGAGCGCGTTGCGGTGCGACAGCATCACGCCCTTCGGCTCGCCGGTCGAGCCCGAGGTGTACAGGATGTAGGCGAGGTCGGTGTCGATGGCGCCGCTGTCGAACGGCTCGGCGCTGTGCGCGCTCAAGGCCGTGTCCCAGGCCACCAGTCGCGCCCCCGCCGGGGCGGCCAGCTCGCGTCGGCCGTCCCAGTCCGCGACCATCAGGGCGTCGAGCGTCGCGCCCTCCGGCACGCCCTGGCGCAGGCGCCCCAACCGGTCGCTGGTCGTGACCAGCGCGCGGATGCCGCAGTTGCCGATGATGTAGCCGGCGCGCGGCCCGGGCGCGGCCGGGTCGATCGGGACGTAGACGGCGCCGAGCTTGAGCGCCGCGTAGATCCCGATCACCGCCGCCGGTGACTTGCGCAGGTAGATGCCGACGCGGTCGCCGCGGCGCACGCCCTCGGCGGCGAGCGCGCGGGCGAGCTGGTTGCTGCGCGCCTCCAGCTCGCCGTAAGTCAACTGCGCACCGTCGGCGCGCAGGGCGATCGCCTCCGGCGCGCGGGCGGCGCTCTGCGCGAGCAGTTGCGGCAGCAAGTAGGCCATGGTGCAGTTCCCCGTGTCCCGAGTCGATACCCGCCGCGGCTACAGGCCGAGCGAGGCGGCGATGAGCACGCGCTGGATCTCGGAGGTGCCCGAGTACAGCGTGCTGCCCACGGCGTCGCGGAGCTGCCGCTCCAGCTCCAGCTCGGTCATGTAGCCGTAGCCTCCGTGGATCTGAATGGCATCCAGACCCGACTGGATGGCCGCCTGGCTGGCGAACAGCTTGGCGATCGCCGCCGCCGTGACCGCCGGCTGGCCCTGACCGAGCAGCCAGGCCGCCTTGTATAGCAGCAGCCGCGCGGCCTCCAGGCGCACGTGCATGTCCACGATCTTGTGCGCCACATCCTGGAACTTGCCGATCGGCCGGTTGAACTGACGCCGCGTCTTGGCGTACTGCACGCAGCGCTCCAGCTCGCGCTGCAGGGCTCCCAGGGTGCTGGCCAGGATGCAGGTCCGCTCCCACTCCATGACCGTGTTGAACACCTTGGCGCCCTGGCCCTCGCCCCCCAGCACGTTCTCGGCTGGTACCCGGCAATCCTCCAGGATGACGTCGCTCATCGGCGAGGTGCGCAGCCCCATCTTCTCCGCGTGCGGGCCGACACTGAGCCCCGGGGTGCCCTTCTCGATCAGGAAGCCCGTGACCCCCATGTGGCCCAGCGAGCGATCGACCGTGGCGAACACCACGAACAGGTCGGCGACCGGCGCGTTGCTGCTGAACGTCTTGGTGCCATTGAGCACGTAATGGTCGCCGCGGCGCTCGGCGCGCGCCTGGAGGGAGTACGCATCGGAGCCGGACTGCGGCTCGCTCATGGCGTGGGCGCCGATCCACTCGCCACTGATCAGCTTGGGCAGGTAGCGGCGGCGCAGCTCGAGGCTGGCGTACTTCCACACGGGGATCTCGCAGGCCCACATGTGGGCGTTGAGCGAGAACAGCAGCCCGTTGTCCCGGCAGCCGTAGCCGAGGCCCTCGAGCACGAAGCAGGTGGTGAGTGGGTCGGCGCCGCCGCCGCCGTACTCTTCGGGCAGCGGCAAGCCCTGGATGCCCACCTGGGCGCACAGCTCCCAGCCGTGGCGGTTGAACGCGCCCTCGCGGTCGCGGCGGATCGTGTCCTCGTTCAGCTCGCGCTGGGCGAACTCGACGATGGTCTGCCGCAGCGCCAGCTGCTCGGCACTCCAAGCGAACTCCAAGCCCGGTCTCCTCGCCACAGGTCTCGCGCGCGGCCCTCAGGGACGGAGCGTCCGCCGCAGGCGCGCCTCGGAAGTGTACACCAAGTATGCGGGGCCTACACAGGACACGGACACCGGGCGCCCAGCAGGGCGACCCGGTGTCCGTGTGTACCTACTGACGCGGTTGAAGGAACCGTGTTGGACGTGGCGCGGCGGAACGGATCAGGTGCCGCTGCCGCCGCTGCCGATGCCGATGTTGATGTTGACCGAGCCGCTGCCCACGCCGCCGCTGCCGCCGCTACCGGTGCACACGACGGTGAAACAGGCGTCTGGGCTGGCCGCCTGCCGCGGCTCCAGCTCGACGATGTCAAAGGCCTGATCGAGCTCGAAGTTCTCCAAGTGCCCTCCCTCCTTCGCTTCGCGAACTACGAAATCGGTCGCCGCAGAGCCCCGCGTCAGTGCGCGAGACCCTGCGTGCCAGCCGCGCAGTAGGTGCCTGAGGCCACCACATACCGCCCGTTTGTCTGCACAGGCCAGCCCCAGAGCCTACGGGCCGTGGCACGTCCATCTTAGTAAACGGACGGGGGGGGCGAAACGTTACATCTGGCCGCTTCTGGCCAGGGCCGGCGGGCGGAGTGCGCGTGGCCACCGACACTCTATAATAACCGCGCGCCGCCGGCCACAAACGTGGGCCACGGGTGCTCGACGGCCGCCGCCCGCAAGCCCTGACCAGGGGGCAGCGCGAGGCTGGCCTGGAGGCAGCGAATGAGCGATTGTCTGTTTTGCCGCATCGTCTCGGGCGAGGTCCCAGGCTCCGTCGTTTACCACGACGAGCAGGTCACCGCCTTCCGCGACATCCGCCCCCAGGCGCCCACGCACATTCTCATCGTGCCCAACGTCCATCTCACCTCGACCGAGGAGGTCCGGCCGGAGCACATCTCCCTGATGGGACGCCTCATCCAGCTCGCCAGCGAGCTGGCGCGCCAGGAAGGTATCGCCGCCAGCGGCTACCGGCTGGTCCTCAACACCGGGCCCGATGCAGGCCAATCCGTGGGCCATATCCACCTCCACCTCCTTGGCGGGCGGCGCTTCGGCTGGCCGCCGGGCTGACGGCGACGGCCCGCGCGCGCTATACTGTGATCCCGGTGTGCTTGCGCCCCTATCCTCGGTGTGCCCACGGAGGCCCCCGGCATGAAGCTGCACGAGTACCAGGCCAAGGAAGTCTTCGCGCGGTTCGGCATCCCCACTCCCCGGGGGCGTGCGGTCTCTTCCGGTCCCGAGGCCGAGGCGGCCGCGGCCGAGCTGGGCCGCTGCGTGGTGAAGGCCCAGGTCCACGTCGGCGGGCGCGGCAAGGCGGGCGGCGTGAAGCTGGCCGACAGCCCTGCCGCGGCGCGCGAGGCGGCCGAGAGCCTGCTCGGCAAGCCGCTCAAGGGCCTCATCGTCAAGCGCGTGCTGGTCGAGGAGGCGCTGCCGATCGCCCAGGAGTACTACCTGGCGGTGATCGTCGATCGCCACAGCAAGCGCCCGGTGATGATGGCCAGTGCGCTAGGTGGGGTGGACATCGAGGAGGTGGCGGCGGCTACCCCCGAGAAGATCGCCAAGTTGGTGATCGACCCGGCCTACGGCCCCTGGGACTTCGAACTGCGGCAGCTCTGCGTCGACGCCGGCTTCGCGCCGGCCGTGTTGCGGCCGATCCAGGCCATCGCCGAGAAGCTGTACCAGGTGTTCACCGCGTCCGACGCCATGCTGGCGGAGATCAACCCGCTGGTGGTCACCGCCGACGGCCGCGTGATCGCCGCCGACGCCAAGTTCGACGTCGACGACAACGCGCTGTACCGGCAGCCCGCCTTCGCCGCGCTCAAGGAGGAGAGCGAGGAGGATCCGATCGAGGCCGAGGCGCACCGCCAGGGGCTCGGCGCCTACGTGCGGCTGGGCGGCGACATCGGCATCCTGGGCAACGGCGCGGGCTTGGTGATGACCACCCTCGACCTGGTGACGCGCGCGGGAGGGAAGCCCGCCAACTTCCTCGATGTCGGCGGCGGCGCGAGCGCCGAGCACGTGCGCAAGGCGCTGTCGATCGTGCTGATGGACCCGAACGTCAAGGGAGTGTTGTTCAACATCTTCGGGGGCATCACGCGGGGCGACGACGTGGCGCGCGGCATCCTGGAGGCCGTGCGCACCATGGACGTGCGGGTGCCGATGGTCGTGCGCATGGCGGGGACGCGGGCCGAGGAGGGGTTGAAGCTGCTGGAGGGCTCGGACCTGATCCCGGTGGCCAACCCGAGCGAGGCGGCCCGCCAGGTGATCGAACTCAGCAAGCGGTGACGAGCGATGAGTCATGCGTGATGAGTGAGTCGGCGCGCTCATGACTCATCACGCATCACTCGTCACTCACGGGTGGAGGCGGTGTGTCCATTCTGGTGAATAGCAACTCGCGCGTGGTGGTGCAGGGTATCACCGGCCGCGAGGGGGGCTTCCACGCCAGTCAGATGCTCGACTACGGGACGCCCATCGTCGCAGGCGTCACCCCGGGCAAGGGCGGCACGGAGTTCCGCGGCGTGCCGGTCTACGACTCGGTGCGCGAGGCGGTCGCGGCCCAGCGCGCCGATACCAGCATCATCTTCGTGCCCCCGCCGTTCGCCGCCGACGCCATCTGCGAGGCGGCGGCCGCCGGCATCCGGCTCGTCATCTGCATTACCGAGGGCGTGCCGGTCCACGATATGCTCCGCGCGCTGCGGTTCATCGCCGAGCGCGGCACGCGACTGATCGGTCCCAACTGCCCGGGCGTGATCACGCCGAACGAGGCGAAGGTGGGGATCATGCCCGCCGACATCTACGCGCGCGGCAAGGTCGGGCTGATCTCGCGCAGCGGCACCCTGACCTACGAGATGGCGCAACTCCTCCGCGACGCCGGGCTCGGCTGCTCGACCTGCGTCGGCATCGGCGGCGACCCGCTCATCGGCAGCACGTTCGTGGATATTCTCGAGCTGTTCCGCGACGATCCCGAGACCGAGTCGATCGTCCTGATCGGCGAAATCGGCGGCTCGGACGAGGAGGCCGCCGCGCGCTACCTGGCCGAGACGCAGTACGCCAAGCCGGTGGTCGCGTTCATCTCCGGCCGCTCGGCGCCGCCCGGCAAGCGCATGGGCCATGCGGGGGCCATCATCAGCGGCAGCTCGGGCACCCCACAGGCCAAAGTCGAGGCCTTCCAGCGGGTGGGCGTGCCGGTCGCCGACACGCTCGACCAGGTGATCGCGCTTCTTCCCAAGTAGACCGTCATGCGTAATGAGTGGTGGGTAACCGCTAGACTACTCGCATTACGCATCACTCATTACTAGGTAATAGACATGGCGACAACGGATGCCGCGGAGCTGGCCAAGGCGTACGACCCGCGGGCAGTGGAGAGCAAGCTCTACGCCCGCTGGCTCGCCGCCGGCTATTTCAAGCCCCGTATCGACCCGCACCGCCGGCCGTTCACCATCGTGATGCCGCCGCCCAACGTGACGGGACGGCTGCACATCGGCCACGCGCTCACCGCTGCCATCGAGGACGCGCTGGTGCGCTGGCACCGCATGCTGGGCGAGCCGACCCTCTGGGTGCCGGGCAAGGACCACGCCGGCATCGCTACCCAGGTCGTCGTCGAGCGCGAGCTGGCCCAGCAGGGCCTCACGCGCCACGACCTCGGCCGCGAGCGCTTCCTAGAGAAGGTCTGGGAGTGGGTGCGCACCTACGGCAGTATCATCGACGAGCAGCACAAGCGGCTCGGCGTCTCCTGCGACTGGGACCGCCTGGCCTTCACCATGGACCCCGGCCCCGCGCGCGCCGTGCGCACCATGTTCAAGCGCCTGTACGACAAGGGGCTCATCTACCGCGGCGCCCGCATCACCAACTGGTGCCCGCGCTGTCAGACCGCCTTGTCGGACCTCGAAGTGGAGTACCACGAGGACGAGGGTATACTCGCCTACGTGCGCTATCCGCTCGCGGGGCGCGAGGGGGAGTACCTCACCATCGCCACCACACGGCCGGAGACGATCCTCGCCGACACCGCCGTGGCCGTGAACCCGGCCGATCCGCGCTACCAGGCTGTGATCGGCGTGCAGGTGCGCGTGCCGGGCGTGGACCGCGAGGTGCCGGTGGTCGCCGACAGCGCTGTGGAGATGGAGTTCGGCACCGGGGCGCTGAAGATCACCCCGGGCCACGACCCTGTGGACTTCGAGATCGGTCAGCGCCACAACTTGCCCGCGATTACCGTGATCGGGCTGGACGGCCGCATGACCGCTGCCGCAGGCGCCTACGCGGGGCTGTCCGTCGAGGAGGCGCGCGAGCGGTTCCTCGCCGAGTTGCAGGCGCGCGGGCTGCTGGAGCGCGTCGAGCCGTACCGCCACCGCGTGGGACACTGCCAGCGCTGCAAGACGGTGGTCGAGCCGCTCATCACCGAGCAGTGGTACGTGCGCATCCAGCCGCTGGCCGCGCCAGCGATCGCGGCGGTGCGCGAGGGCCGCATCCGCATCATCCCCGAGCGGTTCGAGAAGGTCTACTTCAACTGGATGGAGAACATCCGCGACTGGTGCATCTCGCGCCAACTCTGGTGGGGCCACCGCATCCCAGTGTGGTACTGCCGTGCGTGCCCGCACGAGCTGGTGGCGGTGGAGACCCCCACCGCTTGCCCCGAGTGCGGCGGGCCGCTGGAGCAGGATCCCGACGTGCTCGACACCTGGTTCTCCTCCGGCCTGTGGCCGTTCTCGACGCTCGGCTGGCCCGACGACACGCCCGACCTGCGCTACTTCTACCCGAACACCCTCATGGAGACGGGCTACGACATCCTGTTCTTCTGGGTGGCGCGGATGATCATGCTCGGCATCGAGGCGATGGGCGAGGTGCCGTTCCGCGACGTGTACCTCCACGGGCTGATCCGCGTC
Source organism: Chloroflexota bacterium (assembly GCA_019686175.1). Taxonomy (GTDB): domain Bacteria; phylum Chloroflexota; class UBA6077; order UBA6077; family JAJPHF01; genus JADGHJ01. The sequence goes on from JADGHJ010000076.1 coordinate 8,916, forward strand.
GAGGGCAAGAAGATGAGCAAGACGGCGGGCAACGTGCTCGACCCGCTGGAGCTGATGGACGAGTACGGCACCGACGCCACCCGCCTGGCGCTCACCGTCGGCACCACTCCGGGCAACGACACCGAGCTGAACCTCCAGAAGCTCGAGGCCTGCCGCAACTTCGTCAACAAGCTGTGGAACAGTGCGCGCTACGTGCTGCTCAATGTGCCGGCAGCCGAGCGGCCCGCCACGCTCGCGCCGCTCACGCCCCCAGAGGGCGCCAGCGCGCCCGATCGCTGGATCGTCAGCCGCGCCAACCACGTGGCCGCGGAGGTCACGCGGCTGCTGCACGACTACCAGCTCGGCGAGGCGGCGCGCACTGTCCAGGAGTTCCTCTGGGGCGAGTACTGCGACTGGTACCTGGAGATGGCCAAGATCCAGCTCCGGGTCGGGGGTGCGGCGGCCCAGGCGGCCACGCGCTACACCCTGACCCGCGTGCTGGAGCAGACGCTGCGGCTGCTGCACCCGTTCGCTCCGTTCGTAACCGAGGAGCTGTGGCAGACGCTGCTGGCCGAGCGTCTAGCTCAGGCGGAGCCGGCGCTGCCGCCGTCGATCATGGTCGCGCCCTGGCCGGTGCCGGGCCCGCGCGACGCGGGGGCCGAGGCGTTCATGGAGGACGTGATCGAGCTGATCCGGGCGGCGCGCAACCTGCGCCAGGAGCGCAAGGTGGAGCCGGCGCGCTATGTGCCGGCGACGGTCGTCGGCGGCACGCGCACGGTAGTGCTGCGCGCGGTCGCCCCGCTCATCAGCGGGCTCGCGCGCTTGCAGCCGCTGGAGATCGTCGAGCAGCTCGCGGCGCCCCCGCGCCAGGCGCTGCCGCTGGTGGCCGGTGGCTTCGAGGCATACCTGCCGGCGGCCGAGCTGTTCGACGTGGTGCAGGAGCGTGCGCGCCTGGCGCGCGAGCTGACGGAGGTGGAGCGGCTCATCGCCAGCGGCGAGGCGCGGCTGGCCAACCCCGGCTTCACCCAGAAGGCGCCGGCCGCGGTGGTCGAGGGCGCGCGGCGTCAGTTGGCGGAGAACCGCGAGCGACGCGAGCGACTAGCGGCCCAGCTGCGCGCCCTCGAGGAGTAGTGCATGGACCTGTTCCAGGCCGTGACCCTGGGGATCGTCCAGGGACTCACCGAGCCGCTGCCCATCTCGTCGTCCGGCCACCTGATCCTGGTCCCCTGGCTGTTCCACTGGCGCGATCCCGGCCTGGTATTCGATGCAGCCATCCACCTCGGCACCCTGGTCGCCCTGGTGGGCTACTTCTGGCGCACCTGGCTGCACCTGCTGCTGCACGACCATCGCCTGCTGGCCTTGCTGGTGCTCGGCTCGATTCCGGGCGGGGTAGCGGGTCTAGCACTCAACAGCTACATCGAGGAGCATATCCGCAGCCCGCTACAGGTCGCCGCGGCGCTGGTGGTGTTCGGCCTGCTGCTGCTCTGGGCCGACGCGGCGGGCAGCAAGAAGCGGGAGCAGGCCGACTTCGGCTGGCGCGACGCGCTGTGGATCGGGGTGGCGCAGGCGCTCGCCCTGTTCCCGGGCGTGTCACGCTCGGGCATCACCATCACCGCGGGGCTTCTGCGCGGCTACCGGCGGGAGGCGGCCGCGGCCTACTCGTTCCTGCTCGCCACGCCGATCACGGCGGGCGCGGTGCTGTGGGCCCTGGCGAAGCTGGCGCGGCAGAGCGTGCCGCCCGACGAGCGCGCCTACTTCCTGGCCGGGGTGCTGACCAGCGGCGTGGTAGGGTTCGTGGCCATCGCCTTTCTGCTGCGCTACGTGCGCGCCCACTCCTATGCGCCGTTCGTCGGCTACCGGGTGGCGGCAGCCGTGGCCGTGAGCGTGCTCGCGCTGCTGCGCGGCTAAGGTTCCGCAGCCGCCACAGCGCGGTCGCTCATGTCATGAGCAATGCCCGTCTCGAGCCGCCCGGATGGGCCGTCGCACCGCACAGCGGGATTGTGGCGGCGGTTGCGGGCGCATCACGATGGCGGCGAGGAAGCGGCCAGCCGCGGCAGAATGATGACGCCGGGTGTGACCGGCAGACGGCGTGTAAGGGAAGCAACGGATGCCGGACGGCGGGATGGATCGGGAGGTCGCACAGGAGATCGGCCGGCTGGCGCACGCGCTGAGCAACGAGGTGGCACTGGCGCTGGCGGCGCTGGAGCTACTCCACGAGCAGGGCGCCGTGCCCACGCACCTCGCTGATTGGGTCACCAGTGCCATCGCGGCGCTGCACCGCACGACCGACCATCTCGGCGCCCTGCGCGCCCTCCGCGACCGCCCCGGTTCTCCCGCCGGCCCTCCTTTCTCCCTCGCCTCCTGAAGACCGTACTGACTGGTCACTTCGTCCTCGTATGCCCCACGTTGCTTTTCGTGGCCGCAGTATCCCCGCGGTCCGGCCCGGAGCGTGACAGAGACACTACGGGCTGCTAACATAAGCGAACAGCTAGCCGGGACCGCACCGGTGTTGTACTGACGGAACGGCCGCAAGGTACGGGCAGTCGTGGCGGTGGGAGGCGGAGGAGATGGTCAGGGATTCGCTCGACGCGCACTTCGAGGAGTGGGAGAAGGAGCTACTCGACCTATCACGGCGCAACCCGCTGATCCACTGTCGGCCATCACAGCGTCTGACCGTCGAGTATCCAGATGCCGCCACGCTGTACCATGGGCTGGTCAACGATCCCAGGCAAAGCGAACGTGGGTACACCGTCTATATTCCAGAGCCGCCCGGACGTGCCGAGTTGGACGATTCTCCGTCACTGGCCCCGACAACGACAGGGCACACCGACGGACAGGACTCGGCAGAGCGCGTTGCGACCGCCCGGACGGCACCACACGCTGCTAGCCGCCTCTCGAATGGTGGTGCGCGCGCACCAGCCCTCTCTGAGATCCGGTTTGGCGATGATCGGCACACCGTCGTGAGCCGGCTGTACCGGCTCCAGCGGCGGGCTCGCACCGCCGAGCAGGAGTACGGCGTCAATGCCCTGTTCATGGGCTTCGGGATCCTGGAATGGTGGGAGAGGCCGGACAGTGAGCCGTGCACGAGCCCGCTGCTGCTCTTGTCCGTGTCGTTGGAACGAGACAACGCCTTCGCGCCCTATCGGATCCGGTCGCGCGATGATCGCCCGTCGCTCAACCCCGCCTTGGCGCGCCTGCTCGAGCGTCAGTTCCAGATTGCTCTCACACTCCCCAGCGACGAGGAAGATCGCGACCTGGCCCTTGGCGACCTACTGGAGCACGTGCGCCGGGCGCTTGACCCTTTGCGGGCCAAGGAAGTGAAGGCCCAGGCCTACCTGGGCTTCTTTAGCTTTCACAAGCTCACCATGTACGAGGACTTGCGACGGCAGCGGGCGCGCTTCCAAGCACATCGAGTGATCCGCGCGGTCGCGGGCGTCGATCCCGTACAGGTCCGCCTCCCGGAGGCGCTGCAGGAGCAACGCAGCTTGGACGACTGGCTGTCGCCAGAGGACGTGTACCAAGTGCTCGATGCCGACGCCAGCCAGCAGGCGGCGTTGGTCGCCATCCGCCATGGGGCCAGCCTGGTGATCCAGGGACCGCCTGGCACAGGCAAGTCGCAGACGATTGCCAACGCGATTGCCGAAGCGATGGCGTTGGGCAAGACGGTCCTGTTCGTCAGCGAGAAAATGGCTGCCCTGGAGGTAGTGGCCAAGCGGCTACGCGAGGTCGGACTGGGCGAGTTCATCCTTGAGGTGCACAGCGACAAAGCTGACAAGAAGCGAATAGTGCAGGAACTCTTTGGCGCGCTTCAATCGGCGAAGCGCGTGCCCACCGACCATGTGCTGAGCGAGCTGGAGCGCCTCCGCCAGCGTCGGGAGCAGCTCAATGCCTATGTGCGGGCGCTCCACGACCGCTCTAACCCGCTAGGACGCTCAGCGTACTGGATACACGGCGAACTTGCGCGCCTGCATAATGCGCCGAATATTCCGTTCGAGTGCCCCGATGTTGCCACCTTGACACCACGCCGTCTGGAACGGCTGCGGACCATCGTGAAAGACCTGGCCAGCGTAGGCCAGGCGCTCCAAGCAGGCGAACAGCATCCCTGGTATGGCTGTCGCGTGCAGCGAGCGGACCCCCATGTGCGGAGTCGAGTGGAAGACTGGCTGACTCGGCTGCGCGGGTGCGCGGAGCGGCTGGAGAACGCGCAGGATGCATTGCGGAGCGAGTGGGGCCTGCCCGCCGGCAAGTCGCTGGCTGACGCGGAGTGGTTGGCGCAACTCCTCGAGCTACTCGAGGCCCGCGAGCCCGTGCCGCCTCACTGGCTCACCGCTCCCTCGCTGGAGTCGTATCAGTCTACCACTCGTCAATGGGAGGAGCGGCTAGCGGCGTACTACCAGCAACGCCGCTTGCTTGAGGAGGTGTACGACCAGCGTCTCTTCAACCGCGACCTCGCGTGGCTTCAGAAGGGTCTGACGGGGCTCGACGAGCTGCCGCCTCGGCTGCTGTCCGGTGACGGCCCTCTTTCGGAACGCGCCCTGGTCCACCGTCGTCTGCTCGAAGACGCCCTACCGCGGTTCATCGATGCCTTGCAGGAGCTCGTCGAGGAGACCGGCCCTCTCGCCGATGTGCTCGGCCTAGACGCAACTCCCACGCTGGCCGGGGCGCGCCATCTGCTGGCTATCGGCCGCCTCGTCGTCCTCGATCCGCGCCCGATGGACGCCTGGCTCGATGTCCAATGCCTGACAGCACTCGAAGCCTTGGCCGAAGAGGCCGGCCGACGACAGGAGACCATCTCGCAGTTGCGGCCGGGACTGGAGGAATGTTTCGATGGGCGCTTCTTCGAACTCGCCGATGGAGAGTTGGGCGAGACTTTCGAGCGAAAGTATGCTTCGTGGTTCCGATGGCTGAGGCCCAGCTACCACCACGATATGGGCCGGCTGCGCCAGACGACTAAACGCCCGGTCGATCTAGATTACCGGCGAGCGGCGACCGCGTTCGACCAGGCTCGGCGCGTGCTAGCGGCCGAGCGCTGGTTAGCCGAGCACGGCGACGAGCTGGCCGCTGCCTTCGGCCACCATTACCAGGGTGCTCGCACCCAGTGGGATGCGGTGCAGCAGGCGCTTCACACGACTCGTGAGCTGCTGGCGCAATTCGAGCACGGCCCGCTCCCGCCGGCCCTTGTAGCACGCCTGCGCCACCGGGAAATCGCTGCCAGCGTACAGCCCCGCGTGGACGCTCTAGCTGCGGCCGTCGAGGCGGTGGAGCAATTGCACCGCGCGCTGACAGCGCACGTAGCACTCGAAGGACTGCTGGGACGCGGACGTACCTGGGACCGGGTTCCCTGTCTGGAGTTGCGCCAATACCTGGAAGCCTGGCACGCGGCGCTCCGACACCTCTGGCAGGCGGTGGATGACCTGCGGGGCCTGCGGCGGCAGGGCGCTGACCTCCCTACCTTGCGGGACGACATCGCGAGGGCCATCGCGGTGCAACAGCTAGAGGCTGACATGGCAGCGGCCGAACGCGAGCTACGGCAGCAGTTCGGCGCACTGTACACCGGCCTCGCTACTGACTGGCCGCGGGTGCATCGGGCACTGGAATGGACGGCACGCCTGCGCCAGCACCTCGGCGGCGCCGCGCCCGAAGGGTTTGTGCGCGCGTTTGCCGCCGAGCCACCACCGACAATGGCGGCGCGCCCCGAGCTTACAGTGGCGCGGCAGGGACTGGCCCACGCGCTCCAGGAGACACGCGATTGGTTCGAGGCCCCGCGCGCGGACCCTGCGGTGGAGACGTGGCCGCAGCGGCCGCTGGGCGATCTCGCGGGCTGGGCGACGGCGCAGCAAGGGCAGCTACCACGGCTGGATGAGTGGGTCGTGCTGCAGCACGCGCTACGCGAGGCGGAGGCTGAGGGCCTCGCGCCGTTCGTCGAGGCGGTTCGCCCCCCGACGTACCCACCGGAATGCTGGGAAGACGCCTTCTGCCGACAGGTGTACAGCCGGTGGCTCGCCTGGCGCTACGAACAGGCCCCCGAGCTGGCGCGCTTCCATCGTGACACCCACGAGCGGGTGTTGCAGGAGTTCCGGGACCTCGACCGCCAGCAGCTCAAGCTGGCGGCACAGCGCATCGTCAGCCGGCTGCTCGAGCGACGCCCGCGTCCCGGGCTGGAGGTACACCCACAGTCGGAGCCGGGGCTGCTCCAGCGCGAGGCGAGCAAGCAGCGCCGGTTGTGGCCGTTGCGGCGCTTGTTCGCGCGTATCCCGACGCTGTTGCCGGCCCTCAAGCCGTGCCTCCTCATGAGCCCGCTATCCGTGGCCCAGTATCTGGGCGAGATCGATCCTCCGATCGAGTTCGACCTGGTGTTGTTCGATGAGGCGAGCCAGATCTTGCCGGCGGATGCGATCGGTGCCATAGGGCGCGCCAAGCAGGTGGTCGTGATGGGGGACGACAAGCAGCTACCGCCCACGCGCTTCTTCATGGTAAGCACGCTCGACGAGCCGATGACCGAGCTGGAGGATGAGGCGCCGCCGGAAAGCATCCTGGAAGCGTGCCAGCGGGTCTTGCCCAAGCAGATGTTGGAGTGGCACTACCGTAGCCGTCATGAGGCGCTGATCGCCTGCTCCAACCGCTGGTTCTATAACAACAAGTTGATCACGTTCCCCTCGCCCGCGGCGGACGATCGTGCTGTCGAGTTCATCTACGTGCCCGATGGGGTCTACGACCGCGGCGGACGCCAGACGAACCGTCAGGAAGCGCGTCGTGTGGTGGAGCTGATCATCGAACACGTAACGCGGGAACCCGATCGATCGCTGGGCGTGATCACCTTCTCCGAGGCCCAAATGGAGGAGATCACGCGGCAGTTGAACGACTATAGGCGTCGACAGCCCGAGTTGGAGCCGCTGCTGCGCGAGGACGGGTCTGAGGGCTTCTTCGTGAAGAACCTAGAGAACGTCCAGGGCGACGAGCGCGATGTCATCATCCTTTCGGTGGGGTACGGCCGCGATGCGAGCGGTCGCCTGCTGATGAACTTCGGCCCCCTGACCCAGCAAGGCGGCGAGCGACGGCTAAACGTCGCGATCACGCGGGCACGCGAGCGCGTCAAAGTCGTCGCGTCGTTCCGGCCCGAGGAGATCGACCTCAGCCGTGTGGCAGAGAGTCGAAGAGAGGAGGGGGGCTTGGTCCGTCTGCGCCAGTACCTGGAGTTCGCGGAGAAAGGCCCTGCGGCACTTCTGGCGCCGCTGACGAGCGAAGGCGGACACCCAGAGTCGCCGTTCGAGGTGGCGGTGGCCGATGCGCTGCATGCCCGCGGCTTGACGGTGGTCTCGCAGGTGGGGGTCGGGCCGTACCGGATCGACCTGGCCATCAAAGACGAGGTCACCGGCCGCTACCTGCTCGGCATCGAGTGTGACGGCGCGACCTACCATAGTGCCCCCACGGCCCGCGATCGCGATCGGCTCCGTCAAGAAGTGCTCGAGCGGCTGGGCTGGCGTATCCACCGCATCTGGTCGACAAACTGGCTCAAGGATCCCGAGGGAGAGGTGCAACGTGTGCTCGCCGCGCTGGAGCAGGCGCGCCAGGCGCCACAGATCGGCGCGGTTCGTTCGCCGTCGTCGGCGAGACGGCTGGAGCAGGCCGCCCCGGATCTCGCCGAAGATGCTTGCTCGTTGCCGACCGCACGGTCAACCGCGTCCCGAGACGCGATCGGCGCCCCGCCAGTGGAGTCGGACAGGCTCTCGAACGCGCGCACGGAGCCAGCGGTCGTGCGGCCGTACGTCAAGGTCGAGTTGCCAGCCCAGGGCGGGCCTGTCGACTTGCGTCAAGCGAGTCCAGAGCACCTGGCCGCGCTGATCCACCGCTGTGTCCAGGCGGAAGGGCCCGTGCACGAGGACCGTGTGTTCGAAGTGATTGCTCGCAGCTACCAAGCCTACCTAACTCGAGAGGTCCGGCGCGTGCTGAGGCGTGCGGTCACGGCGGCGGCGCGCCGTGGGCTGGTCGAGCAGCGAGGGCCGTTTCTCTGGCCACCGGGGATGCAAGCACCCCCCGTGCGCGGTGCCACCGCGAGCGGCGAGGTACGTTTCATCACATGCGTGCCGCCCGAGGAGATCGCCGAGGCATGTCGCATCGCGCTACGTGACCAGTTCTCGCTCCCACACGAGGCGCTCGTGCAGACCGTGGCCACGGTCTTCGGGTACCAGCGCGCGGGCAAGAATATCCGAGACGCGATCCAGGCGGCCATTCGCCACTTAGTAGAGCGCGGCGACCTGCGCGAGGTAGGGGGCCAGCTCAGTCTGAACGAGCCCCGCGCCGGTTGAACGCCGCACTCAACTCGCGGAAGGCGGCGCGATAGTCCCGCGTTCGAGGCGGGCG
>JADGHJ010000077.1 GCA_019686175.1 Chloroflexota bacterium
GCCCTCGGTGAGGTAGTATTTCCCGTTCTCCCCAAGATCCTCGTCGCTGAGCGTGATCTGCTCGTAGTCGCGCTGATCCATGAACACGTGCCCGGTGTCGTCCGAGTAGAGGTATTGCATGGGGCGCGTCTCGAACACCGCGCGCTGGAAGCGCTCGCCGGAGGAGACGGTCCGCTCGACGACGGCGCCCGTCTTCAAGTTCTTGAGCTTCATCTTGACGAGATTGCCGCGCATGGCAATCTTGAATGATTGGTACTCGATGACCTGCATGAGCTGGCCATCGATATCGAGGACCATACCCCGTCGCAGATCGGTAGGCTGAATCATCGGTCATTACTCCTGCTTGAAGCGGTCTGAGAAACGCGATGGACCGGACGGGCCGCGGGCCCTGCCGGGAGGCTCTGCGGGGGATGATGGTGGCGCCCCGCAGGGGACCAAGACGTCAGTACGATTGCTGAGCATCTGCATAGTATTCTAACAGCGTTCTGGCCTCGGCGGCGCGCGGGCAACGCTCCCGGCCCGGCCTATAATGGCCGTCGATCAGGCGGCCGCGCGGTTGCTAGCCGGCGTGCTTGGTCGCCCGCGTGGCGCCTGCTACTGGAGATGGGGTATGCCCAGCGACTCGTTGCGTGCCCCCCGCTTCTTCTACGGCTGGGTGATCGTGGGCGCCACCTTTGGCATCTTGGCCATTGGCTACATCGTGTGGTACAGCTTCGGCTTGTTCCTGGTGGCGCTGGTGCGCGAGTTTGGCTGGGCGCGGGCCGAGGCTGCGGGCGCCTTTTCCGTCTACGTGTTGATGCATGCCATCTGCGCGCCGATTGCGGGACGGCTGGTCGATCGCTTCGGGCCGCGAGCGCTGGTGCACGGCGGGGGACTGCTGGCCGGGCTGGGACTGCTGGGCTGTAGCCAGCTCACAGCGCTCTGGCAGTTGTACGTCTGCTTCGGCGTACTCGCGGCCGCTGGAGTCACACTGATGGGCTGGGTGCCCAGTGTCGCGTTGGTGGGCCGCTGGTTCTCGCACCGGTTGGGGCTGGCCATGGGCATCATCGGCGCCGGCATCGGCCTGGGCACGTTCATCGGCGCTCCGCCCGTCCAGTGGGCGATCGAGACGTATGGCTGGCGGACCGCGTATCTGGCCCTGGCGGTGGTCCTGGCCGTTACTCCGCAACCACTGGCCCTGTTGCTGCGTGCACGGCCGGAGGAGATGGGGCTAATGCGAGATGGCGCGCCACCGCCAGCCACCAGCCTGGCCGCCCGCGCGCCCACCAGCCACCGCCCCAGCAGCGACCCGCGCGTGGTTGATTCCGCGTGGGTGTGCACCGAGTGGACCGTGCGCCGTGCGATCCGTACGCGACGGTTCTTACTCCTGTTCCTAACCTTTGGCTTGACGAGCTTCGCGACACAGCAGACGCATGCCCACCACGCGGCCTACCTGGTCGGCCAGGGGTACGATCCGCTGCTCGCAGCCGCCGTGGTCGGTGTGGTCGGCCTGGCGAGCATTCCCGGGAAGATCTTCCTTGGCACCGCGTCCGACTGGCTCGGGCGCGAGCGGCTGTTCACCCTGGGCGCAGGCGCTGGCGCGGTGGCGCTGTTGCTGTTGCTGAGCTTCGCAGGTGGGCAGAGCCCACCCAGCCTCTTGTTCCTGTATGCCGCGCTGTTCGCGCTGGGCTACAGCGTGGCTGCGGCGCTGAGCCCGGCGATCACGGCCGATCTGTTCTACGGCCGCCACTACGGTGCCATCTATGGGGTCCTGATGCTGTGCAATGGCTGGGGCGGTGCCACCGGCTCGTGGCTCGGCGGGTTCATCTTCGACCGCACTGGCGGCTATCAGCTCGCCTGGCTCGAGGCCGCCGCCGCGCTCGTGCTGACGATCGTCTGCGTCTGGCTGGTGGCCCCGCGCCACGTGCTGCTGACACCGGGGCAGGCACGGCGCCAGCGACGGGGCGCCGCCGTCCGCGACGGCCTGCTCTCGGGCTCGGCACCCCAAGCCGAGTCGTGAGCACACGCGCGGCTGCCGCCCAGGCCGGCGACTGCTGGTATGCGGGTTGCAAGAGTGGGAGGCCCTGCGCGAATGACGGGAGGCGCTGCAGGCACGCTGGTATATGGCTGGTGGGAGGCAGAGCAGGTGGCTGCCCAACTAGCCATACTTACCCTAGGCTTCGAGCCGGTGACGTTCGCCGGCCCTCTAGGGCCGGGGGCTACCTAGTCTATCGAATTGGCTAACGCGTCGGCTGGCGAGCGGCTGTGATGCGCGTCGCGTCAGTGAGCCACGGAGGAGCGGTTGCCGCCGCGCGCGGCCAGCGCGCAGCCAATCAGGATCGCGCCGGCGATCGCGAGCGCCACAGCCACGGGGATCAGGCGCCCCTCGTGGCCCATGGCCGTTTCGGCCGCGTGCCGTACCTCCAGTAGCAGCGTTCCGATAGACACGATGATGAGAACCGTGATGCCCGTGGCGGCCAGGGGCATGGCCAGCGCGATTGCTTTGCGATTCACGGTGCGACTTTCTCCCGCGGCGTCCGGGCGTCGTCGCGGCTGTCACGACTGGCCCAGACGAAGAAGATGATCGTGGCGAGCAGCCAGAGGACGACGGTGCCGACGCTCTTCATGATCAGGCCGGCGATCTGTTGGTCGGCCAGCGGCGTCAGCGGCACGATGCGCTCGGCCGTGGCATAGGTCGGGTAGATCGGCGTGTCGGAGAAGGTGAGCACCGCCGAGATGGTCCCCGGCAGCAGCGACTGAATGAAGAGATAGAGGATCTGCAGCGGATGGCTCAGCGGCGGCAGCTCGGGCACGCGACTGAGCACCGGCCACCACATGAACACGGCGGTGACCATGTACATCACGTGCTGCAGCAGGTGGACGTTCTCATGGCGGAGCGCGAGTTCCCAGAACAGCGGCAGATGCCAGAGCGCGAGCGTGGCGTTGAACAGTACCAGGGCCATGATCGGCCGCGTGCAGAAGCGCATCACCGCCTCGATGAGCGGGTGCTGCAGCATCCAGCGCCATAGCCAGTCGGGCGTGCCGATGATCAGCAGCGGCATGGCCACGGTCGTGAGAAGCAGGTGCTCGCTCATGTGGGCGCTGAACAGATAGCGCTCACTCAGCGGGCGCAGCATGGTCCCATCGGCCAGGAAGATAGTGAGCACCCCGAGGGTGAACACCACCGCCCGTCGCCAGTCGGCCTTGACCACATCGGCGTAGACGATGCGCCCGCGCAGCGGGCCGATGGCCGCCAGGTAGGCGACCTCGAGCTGCAGCAGGAGGCCGACCGTGATCCAATCGATGTAGGTGACCAGCTCGCTCCAGCTCGTCATGACCGCGTCCTAAGACGGCGCTTCCAGCCCCACATCACATCGCGCTGATCGGGCGAACGAGCATCGCGGTAAGCAGCGCGCCGGCGAGCACGAGGCCGAACAAGAACAGCCAGGTGAACAGCCGCGGGTCGAACTTCAGGTGCATGAAGAACATCACGACCAGACTGAACTTGACCGCGGCCAGCGCCAGCAGCACGGGGATCAGGATCAGCAGCGGGATGTGGAGGTAGAAAGTCGCGACCTCCACGGCGGTGATGATCGCCAGGATCACCCCGACGGCCACATACTGGCGCGGGCCGGGATGTGCATGCTCGTGGGGCTCAGTTACCATCACTCCCTCCTCAGCGTCGCTCACGGCCTCAATGTGGCACGGCCGGCGCATCGGGGATCAGGTAGACCACCGTGAAGATCACGATCCAGACGATGTCCACGAAGTGCCAGTACAGGCCGGCGATCTCGACCGTCAAACTCTCCGAGCGCGGCAAGCGTCCTACCAGCGAGGTGATCAGCAGCGACAGCAGGATGATGATCCCCACGGTCACGTGGGCGCCGTGGAACCCCGTCAGCACGAAGAACGTGGTGCCGAAGAGGTTCGTACTGGGCCGCAGCCCCTCGTGGACGAACGTCGTGAACTCGTAATACTGTCCACCGACGAATACGGAGCCGAGCAAAGCGGTGGCGAGCAGCCACACGCGGAGCCCCCGCTGGTCGCCACGCTGGATTGCCGCTAGAGCCAGCACCATCGTCACGCTACTCATCAGGAGCACGAACGCGCTGACCGACGTGTACGGGATGTCGTAGATCTGGGCGGGCAGCGGACCGACCAGGTTCTTCCCCTTGTACAGGAGGTAGGTCATGATGAAGGACCCGAAGAACAGGCAGTCCGACGCCAGAAAGGCCCACATCAACAACTTGCGATTGTCGAGGCCCGTGCTCGTCGCGTGCTCGGTATGCGCCTCGTGGCCGTGCGCGATCGCCGTCTCCACTCCTCGCTCCCCACTTCGTTTGCCAGTGATGGGCGGCCAGGCCGCCTAGCCGTTGATCGGCTCGAAGCACCAGCCGTAGATGCCGTACAGCATGAGCAGGACGCCGAGGCCCGTAATCCACAGACCGTAGATGAACCCCGCCCCGAACAGCGTCAGACCGATCGCTGTGATGAACGGGAAGTACGAGGGATCGGGCACGTGGATCTGGCCATGAGCGTCGTCAGCGGCGTCCGGGCTGGAGCGACTCGGGGCGCTGGGCGCCTCGGTCTCCGCGACCTTGTGGCCCGCCACCTGGACCTCCACCTCCGCGCTGCGTAGCTCGGCGGCCTCTTCGACCTCCGCGCCGTGCAGATGCGGGTGCTTCTGCAGCCACCAGTCGTCCCGGCCGCGCACGTGCGGGATCACGGCGAAGTTGTACGCGGGCGGCGGGGAGGGGATGGACCACTCGAGCGTACGGCCGTCCCAGGGGTCGTTGCCCGCGGGCGCGCCGCGGCGCAGGCTGCGGGCCGCGTTGTGCAGGAACACCAGGATCGAGGCGGCCATGATGAACGCGCCGATGGTGGCGACCAGGTTCCAGGTGTCCCAGCCCATCCCCGGAAGGTAGGTGAAGTAGCGCCGCGGCATGCCATTGAGGCCCAGCCAGTGCATCGGCCCAAACGTCACGTTGAAGCCGATGAGCATCAGCCAGAAGTGTAGCTTGCCTAGCTTCTCATCCAGCAGGCGGCCCGTGACCTTCGGCCACCAGTAGTAGATCCCCGCGAATAGACCGAAGATGGCACCGCCGAACAGCACGTAGTGGAAGTGGGCCACGATGTAGTAGCTGTCGGTCTGCTGCCAGTCCGACGGCGCGACCGCGTGGGTCACCCCGCTGAGTCCGCCGATGACGAACATCGAAATGAACCCGAGCGCCATCAGCATCGGGGTGGGAAAGCGGATGGCGCCGCCCCACAGGGTGGCGATCCAGTTGAAGATCTTCACACCGGTTGGCACGGCCACCGCCATAGTGGTGGTGACGAATACCGCGTCGCCGACGGGTCCCAGACCCGTCGCGAACATGTGGTGCGCCCAGACCCCGTAGGAGACGAAGGCGATGGCCACCCCCGAGTACACCACCACGGCGTACCCGAACAGTGGCTTGCGCGCGAACACAGGGACGATCTCCGAGACCACCCCCATCGCCGGCAAGATCAGGATGTAGACCTCTGGGTGTCCGAAGATCCAGAACAAGTGTTGCCACAGCAGTGGGTCCCCGCCGTTCTGCACGACGAAGAAGTTCGTCCCGAAGTTGCGGTCGATGAAGATCTGCAGCAGCGCGACGGTGATCACCGGGAAGGCGAAGATGATGAGGAACGATACGACCAGCGTCATCCAGGTGAAAACGGGCAGCCGCATCATCGTCATGCCGGGGGCGCGCAGGTTCAGGATCGTGACGATGAAGTTGAAGGCGCCCGCCAGCGAGGCCGTCCCGAGCACTAGCAGCCCCATCGCCCAGAAGTCGATGCCGGGGCCGGGGTTGTACAAGCGCTCGGTGTTCGGCGCATACCCGAACCAGCCGCCGTTCGGCGCGTGACCGGTGATCCAGCTCAAGTTCAGAAAGATGCCGCCGGTCAAGAAGATCCAGTAGCTCAGTGCGTTCAACCGTGGGAAGGCGACGTCGCGCGCGCCGATCTGCAGCGGCACCACGATATTGAACAGCGCGACGCTCAGCGGCATCACCACCAGGAAGATCATGGTGGTGCCGTGCATGGTAAACAGCTGGTTATACGTCTCGGGATCGATCAGGGTGTTGTTGGGCACGGCGAGCTGGAGCCGGATCAGCAGCGCCTCGATCCCGCCGATCAGGAAGAAGGCAAAAGCAGTGACCCCGTAGAGGATCCCGATTTTCTTGTGGTCGACGGTCGTGACCCACTCCCAGAGGCCACGATAGACTCGCGGCCTGGCCTCGACGGCGGTCGTGGGAACTGGCTGAACGATCGTGGCCATCGCTTTCCTCCCGGGGTGGACCCCTGTGTCGCTCGCCAGGGCGGGGGCGCCCCTGCCCACGCTGAGATTCTACTTCACAGCGGTTACTGCAAGCTGCGCAAGTAGCGCACCAGGGTCTGGATATCCTCCTCGCTCAGCGGGTTCGGTAGCACCATCTTGGTCCCGGGCTTGACCGCCTGCGGGTCGTGCAGCCAGCGGGCCAAGTTCTCGTCGTTGTTCTCCAGCGTGCCCCCCGCCAAACTGAGGCGGCTGCCGACATGGGCGAGGTTGGGGCCCAACAGCTTCTGGTTCGGGTCTGGGGTCGAGGTGTTCACCACGTGGCAGGCGACGCAGCCACCGCGCAGGAAGGCCGCTTGGCCCTCGGAGTTGCTCGCATTGGGCGATGGCTGGCTCTGGCGCTGCGCCCACGCCAGGAACTCGTTTTCCGGCTGGGCCACGACGAAGAAGCGCATCTGCGCGTGCTGGATGCCGCAGAACTCGGCGCACTGCCCGTAATAGATCCCCGGCTCGGCGACGTTGAACCACATGTGGTTCTTGCGCCACGGCGTGGTGGCGGGCACCGGGAACACGTCTCGCTTGCCGGCCAGCCGCGGCGGCCAGAAGCTGTGGACCACGTCTTCCGAGCTAAGGGCCAGCTGCACCGGCCGCCCCACGGGCACATGCAGATCGCTGGCGGTGACGAACCCGCCCAACTCCGCTGGGTAGCGGAACTCCCACCACCACTGGTGCCCGATCACCTCGACCTCCAGGGGCGGCTGGCCCGCCGGCGGATGCTCCAGCTCGAACAGTTTCTGGATGGTCGGGATGCCGACGATCACCAGCACCAGGGTGGGGGCAATGGTCCACATGACTTCGAAGGTGGTGTTGCCGTGCACCTGGCGCGGAATGGGGTTGCCGGGCCGCTCGCGGAAGCGCCACAGCGCGAGGAAGAACGCGGCCATGGTGACCACGAACACAGCGGTGGCCCACCAGAACGTCATCATGTACAGGTCGCCCAGCTCGCGGGCCATGGTGCCGCCATAGGCGAACGTGTTCGCCGGATCGGTCCGGGCCCCGGGCAGCTCGTTGCAGCCCGTGAACAGCCCCGCGGCGGGGACCAGCAGCAGAAGCCAGCCGCGCGAGACGCGTGCACGCAACCACGTCATGGACCGCACCACCATCTCCACCTGCTCGCGGGCACTTCGCCCGCCACCTGCCCGGGCCCGGGCGCGCTCGCGCTGGAACGCTACAGATGCCGCGCCGAGGCCAGCCGGGCGCAAAGCTATACGAGTCTACCCGATCGGCCCGAAAAGTCAAGCGGCGCCCGCGGCCGGCTAGCTGCGGATCGTGCCCACTGCCAGGCGGGTGAGGATGCCGCGGTAGGCGTTCACCAGCGAGTTCGGGTCGCTCTTGGCGGCGGGGTAGTAGTGGTCGCAGGTGCCAGGCGCCGACGACGACAGGTTGATCATGTACTGGTCTGCGTAGCCGCCCACGAGGTTGGCCGACGCCAGGGGACCGGGGCAGTTCGGCCCGGAGGAGGCCAGGTCGTCGTTGGTCTCGCTGTTGTTACAGGTCTGGCCGTTGTTGGACGACCAGAACATGATCGTGAAGATCTCGATGCCTCGGTACGGGTTCGGGTTGTTCTTCATCTGGTTGGCCACGTCCACCGCGCGCGCCTCGGCCTGCGCCCGCGTGAAGGGGATGCCCAGGCCGCACTGCACGCCGTCGGTCTGCAGGATCAGCACGCGGCGGTAGTTCTCGTAGCCCGGCTGGGTGGCGCGAGCGCGCGGCGAGTTCAGCTCGTAGGCGGCCGTCACCAGGCCGGCCACGTGCGAGGTGCCGGCGCGGAAGCAGGGATTGGTCGCGTTCGTGCCGCGGTAGGGGCGCTGGTCGGCGTACCCGTAGGGACCGCCGGGATTGCCGCAGTTATCGTCCGCACCACCGTACAGCCCGCTCTGTAGGGCGGAAACGCTGTTGACGACCGACAGCGCCTGCGTGCGATTCATGCCCAACAGGTAGCGCGTCGTCGCGCCAGGGTAGTGAGGGTTCCACCACGTCCCCTGCGTGGGGTTCGACTCGGTCCAATAGCTGCCCTTGAGGTCGGGCGGAGTGGCGGGATTGTTCCCTTTCGAGTTGGAGACAGTGCTCCTCCCGTAGTTCGTGTAAACCGTGGAAGACCCGATGTAGACCCTGGGCGGGTTGAAATTCCCGCTACTGTCGTACAGCCGGGGGCCAGCGGTTGGCGTGGTCCAGTCGCACCATGGGCTCACCGGGCTGGCTTTCCAGTTAGCGTAGGCCACCCAGTTTCGGCTGTCGAAGGGGTTGGTGTAGCTGCTGCCATAACGGTAGTTGTTGGAGCTGTCGCTAGACGGGCTGATCCGTTGGCAGCGCTCCCCGACGAACCGCCCGATGGCGATCTGCGGCCCCTGCGGGTTGGCTGGGTCGAGGCCCAGCAGATTGATGAACCCGCGGCTCGGATCGCTCAGGGCGGTCACCGCGTTCTGCAGGTCGGTCGTGGACATGCTGGCGGTGACGTCGATCATCACGTAGACGTCGGCCTTGATGTCGGCCACCGCGGTGGCCGAGGCTCGGGCATCGAGGTTGCGAATGCCCACCAGCCAGAGGAGCAGCGACGGTCGTCGCCAGGTGGCGGCAACACTCAGCGAGCGCTGGGCTGGGTCGCCCGTGACGCTCAGGCTGCGGCCGGCGCCGCTGAACGCGCCGGCTGGGTAACCGTAGTCGGCCATGTACTGCTGCGCCTGGCTGGTCGCGACGGACAACGCATTGCCGTCGCCGGCGTAGGCCACGAGATAGCGCGCGCCCGCGATCGCTCCCGCGTCCACAGCTGTCTGCAGGCGCTGGCGCTCCACCGTCCACAGGCCCATGTCGGCCCCCAGGCCGACGCCTGCAGCGATGAACACGAAGGCCAGGGCGAACAGCACGAGCATCTGGCCGCGCTGCGGCGGGCGTTGGATGAGCAGGCGAGCCCAAGGCATGTGCTCGTTCCCTCAGTACTGCATCACTTCCGAGGCGACGACGGTGACCCGTGGGACCTCGCCGTACAGCGCGGTCAACACGGCCGACAGCCCGGGCATGATGGCCACGTTGCGCCAGTCGTACTCGACGGTGAGCGTCAGCTTCTGGTTGGCCGTGCGGACGCCCGAGGCGTAGCAGTCCTGGCCATCCGCGCAGGCCGGCCGCCACTCCCAGCGCGTAAAGCGGCTGCGATCGAGGATCGGCGGGAGGTTGCAGTCGCGGTAGTTCCGCGTCTCGCTGTCACGGCCGTCCGCCCACCGGGCACGTGGCCAGCGCGAGGTCCCGGCAAGGGACGCGCAGTTGGGCGCCGGGCCGGGCGAGTCAGCCCGGCTCGAGATCGCGTACCAGCGCGCCGTGTCCTGGGCGAGCCCCTGCAGGCTCATGGTGACCAGACACAGCAGTGCGATCTGCAGCGCGCCCATGACCAGGAACAGCAGCGTCGGGACGATCAGCGCGAACTCGACGAGCGACTGGCCCGCCCCACCCACGCGCACCCGCATGTCGCTCACTCCATTACGGCCGCCGCCTCGTAAGGCGGCAAGGTCCGGAGGACTGGGACGCCGAAGAAGCTAGTGGGCAGGAAGACCAGGTTGCGCGGCTGGTACTGCACCCTGAGCGCGAGCGCGCCTCCCCGGATGCGGGGTGGGGTGACCGCCTCGGGCTGCGGGCTGTTCATCGCCTGATTGGAGCAGTTCGCAGTGGCCGGCTGGTACGGCGGCGAGTACGCGAAGGTCGCGAAATTGCCCGGCTGCAAGATCGCCGGCAGGATCGCATTCCGGTGATTCGTGTGGCAGCTATCCGGAAAGCGCCAGTTCTCCGGGTTGCCCGTGGCGACGTAGCGGACCATATTGTGCGCCACCCAGGCCACGGAGAGCTGGGCGAACAGCAGTACCGAGAACTGCACGGCGACCATCATCACGGCCAGGAACAGCGGTAGCACCAGCCCGAATTCCACCAGCGCTTGCGCGCTGTGCGGCTCGCGAGTAGCACCAACCGGCCAACGGAGCCGCCGACTCCATCCGCGCACTGCGCCCTCTCCCGCTGTGGCCTGGGCTGTACGTACACCAATCCCGCCGGGAGTATCGACGGAGCGGCGCCGCTTCGCAGGGGGCGCTGGGTTAAGACAAGGTAAAAGCTGGCAGCTAGGGGCCGAGGCGCGCCCGCAGCGCCGTGCCGTAGTACCGGAGGTAGCGCGGCACGTTCGGCTGCCAGTACTCGCCGTCGTGTCCGCCGGGCCATACGTGCCAGGCGTGCGGCACGCCGCGCTCGGCCAGCACCTGATGTAGTAGCTCGGCCCGCGGGCGCCAGAGGTGGTCCTCGCTGCCCACGTCGATCCAGATGGTCAGGCGCTGGAGTGTGGCCAGTGGGAGGGTGGCCGCGAGGTGCAGAGGGTTGCGACGAGCGAACTCCTCGCCGCTCCCCAACCAAGGCAGGAAGCCGTCGTCGGCGCGCAGCGAGGGGCTATGGGCCCCGACGATGTTGAACACGTCGGGGTGGTTGAAGCCGAGCTGCAGGGCGCCATGGCCGCCCTGTGACAGCCCGCCGATCGCCCGCGCCTCGGGGCGCTGGAGCGTGGGGTAGCTGGCGTCGAGGTAGCCCACCACGTCGCGCACCGTGTACTCGCCCCAGCGTGGGCCGTCGTCGACGTGGTCCACCCAGTAGCCGAAGTCGCCCTGTGGCAGCGCTACCAGCAGGGGCGGGATCGCGCCGTCGGCGATGAGCTGGTCGGCCCAGTCGATGAGCTTGATCGTCGCCCACTCGGCGTGGTCTCCGCTCGCGCCATGGAGCATCAGCAGCACGGGCAGGGGGTGCCCCGCGCTCGCCCAGGAGGGCGGCATATAAATGTAGATCGGCATCATGCGGTCGAGGGCCGGGCTGTAGAACTCGCGCTGAACGAACTCGCCCCACAGCGGGCCGACGTGCTCCGGCAGCGCCGCGGGCGGCCGACGCTCGCGCTGCATGTGTGCCAGCACGACGGGAAGGCCGCCATCGCCCGGGCGCGCCAGTGCTTCTGGAGCAGCCGACGGGCGGGCGGCTGCCACGCAGGCAAGCTGGCCGGCCAGCAGCGTCAGCAGCAGCCAGACCACGGAGGCCCGCTGCCGCGCAACGCTCCGTCGCTGGCAGTGAGTTCCCAAGTACCGCGCGCGTCCGATCAATCCGCCTCCTCTTGGATCACTAGCCGGGCGCCCACCGCGCGCTCCAGCGCGATCAGGTGTCCCCCCGCCACGCCCGGGGCCGGGGATGCCGCGCCTTCTTCTAGCAAGCGGCGTGCCGCCGGCGCGGGCGCGCTCAGCGTCACCTGCCAGAGGCCCTCGCCGTACAGCGCGAGCATGCCCGCGACCAGGCCCGGCGCGTTCGGCGCGCAGAGGTGGATCTCCACCCCAGCGAGAGTGAAGGTCGCGCGCAGCGCGCGCCAGGGGATCACCTCATCGCGCCGCACGGGCGGCCAGCCCAGATCCGCCTCGTAGCGGGCGATCCCCTGCTCCAGGTCTTCGACCACGAGTGCCAGCGCGCGCAGGCGCCGCACGCCATTGGGGTGCTCGGCCTTCGCGGAGGCCCGCGCCGCGCCGGGTACCAGTACCGGCAGCGCGCCACGCCAGCCACGCGAGTTAAGGGTCAAGGCCTTGTCGTCTAGAGGAATCGCGGCCGGGCACCGTGTGCGAGCGGCCGCGAGGTCCGCCGTCACCGCGTAGCCGAGCAGGCCGCCCGCGCGCTCGCGCAGGAAGTCGTGCAGCACACTGGTCTCCCACCGTCCCGCGGCCGTCGGCGCGTGGAGATCGACCAGCACGAGGTCGGCGCCCGCCAGGAGGATGCGTGCGCCCCCGGTGCCCGGTGGCTCGACTTGGAACCCCAGCGCCTGGTAGGCGGCCACCGCCGCGCTGAGGTCCGTCGCGCCGATCACCACGCGATCGACCTGCTCGATCATCACTGTCCTCCGCTCGCGAGCGCTGTGAGTGCCCTGGTCATGCTAGCATGCGCGCAGAGGAGGAACAGAGCCATGGACGAGCGGAAAGCGCGGGTGTGTGCCGCGATCGACGCCCGGCGCGACGTGCTCGTGCGGTTCGCCGAGGCGGTGGCGGCGCAGCCGGAGCTGGGCTTCTTCGAGTTCGCCACGGCGCGGCGCTTCAGCCGGGCGCTGGCCGAGCTAGGTGTCGCCCATACGACAGGCCTGGCGCGGACGGGGGTCAAGGCCGTGCTGGCTGGCGGCGCGCCTGGCCCGACGGTGGCCGTGCTCGGCGAGCTGGACGCCCTGCCGGTGCGCGGCCACCCGCAGGCGGACCCCGAGACCGGGGCGGCGCACGCCTGTGGCCACAACGCGCAGCTCGCTATGGTGCTGGGGGTAGCGCACGGCCTGCTGGCGAGCGGGGTGCTCGACGAGCTGGCCGGACGGGTGGCGCTGTTCGCCGTGCCCGCCGAGGAGTACGTCCAGATCGAGCGACGCCTGACCCTGCGGCGTGAGGGCGCCATCGAGTTCCTGGGTGGCAAGGCCGAGCTGCTGCGCCTGGGCGCGTTCGACGACGTGGACCTGGCGATGATGACTCACAACACCACGGCACCCGAAGAGCGCAGCTTCGCCGTGGGCGGCACCAACAACGGGGTGGCGGCCAAACTGGTGCGCTTCATCGGCCGTGCCGCCCACGCCGGCCGCGCCCCGCACGAGGGTATCAACGCGCTCAACGCCGCCCACGTAGCGCTGGCGGCGATGCATGCCCAGCGCGAGACGTACCGCGACGCCGATCACGTGCGCGTCCACCCAATCATCACGCATGGTGGCGACGTGGTGAACGCCGTGCCCGCCGAGGTGCGCCTGGAGATGTTCGTGCGGGGCGCCAGCCTCGAGGCGATCCGCGATGCCAACCGCAAGGTGGACCGCGCGCTGCGCGCCGGTGCGCTGGCCATCGGCGCCCGGGTGGAGGTCACCACCCTGCCAGGCTACCTGCCGCTGCGCAACGACCCCCTTTTGCTGGAGGTGTTCCGCCGCAACGCCACGCTGCTCGTCGGCCCCAACGAGGTGACCACCGCTGGCCACCGCGGCAGCTCGACCGACATGGGCGACCTGAGCCAGGTGCTGCCGGCCATCCATCCCTATGCGGGCGGCGCCATCGGCCAGGGCCACGGCGCCGACTACGCGCTCGCCGATCCCGAGCGCGCCATCGTCAACCCCGCGAAGGCCATGGCGCTCACCATCGTCGATCTCCTCACCGACGGGGCGGCCGAGGCACGCCGCGTCCTGGCGGCGGCGCGCCCGGCGCTCACCCGCGCGGGCTACCTCCAGTTCATGCGTGACTTGCTCCAGACCTGGCAGTATCACGAGCCAGATTAAGACTGACCGCGTGGCGCACTCGCCGCTTATCCCCTCGCGCCGACAGGGGGCGAGCGCTGCGCCCTGCCGGACGCGACCCCTTCGGCACCCTCGCCCACCAGTGAGAGCTGCACGATGGGAGGAAGCAGATGGCCGTACTGACCCGGGAGGAGATGTTGGCGCTGCTGGCGCGCCACGGCATCGAGGGTGAGCTGGCGATGATCATGGCGGCGGGCGCGCTGGCCGAGAGCGGCTGGGACACACAGCGGCGCGGCGACGACGGCCATAGCGTCGGCCTGTTCCAGCTCCACGACCAGGGCCTCGGCGCGGGACTCGATGCCGCGCAGCGCGAGGACCCAGACCTCCAGGTGCACGTGATGGCGCCGGACTACCGCCACTGGTACGCGCACTGGCGCGCAGCCGGCTATACCGATGCCGAGCTAGCCTGGCGGGTATGTGCCTGGTCCGAGCGCCCGCAGGACTACACCAATCCCGACAGTGCAGCGGCGCGCGCCTACCGTGCGGCCTGGGCTAGCGTGCGGGCCGCTCAGGCCGGCGACGCGGTGGCTGCGTTGCCCGCACCGCCCGCGCAGCTGTGGGCCGAGTGCGAGCGGCGCCGCGGCATCCCGTACCGACTCGATCCGCCGCCCGACGGTGTCACGGCCCTCGATTGCTCGCTGTTTGTCCGCCAGGTGCTCGCGGCCGTCGGGGTGGAAGTGGGCCCGGCGCGCACAGCCGAGCAGCTCCGCCAGGCCACGGCCCACGTGGTGGCCAATCACCAGGGTGTGGGTGACTGGGCGGCCGTTCGCGACGGCGACCTGCTGTTCTTCACCACCTACTCGCCCGCCGATCTGCCCGGGCCCGACGGGGTGGCGGTCGGGCACGTGGGGATTCGCTGCGGCCGGCTACGTATGTGGGACTGCCGCGCTGCCGACGGCCAGGCCGGGGCGCCGGGCGTCGGGCTCACCGACATCGGCACGCCGTATTGGCAGGCCGTGCTGTACGAGGCGCGCCGTCCCATCTACCCGGCCGACGCGTCGCCACCGGTGGCCGTCGCCTCCTGCGACGAGCAGCTGGCGGCCGAGCGCAGCCTCACCGGCGCGCTGATGCATGACGTGATCCGGCAGGCACGGCTCCTCCTCGACGAGGCGCTGGCCGCCAAGCGCTGGGACCTGGTCGGCACCGCCCGGGGCTGGCTCCAGCAGCACGAGGCGTAGGCCGGCGACTGCCATCGACCATCTACCCCCTCGCCTCGGCGCCCTTGACAGTGGGGCCGCTCGCCAGCCGCGGTGCGCTATCCTACCGTCAGCACGCCGCCTCGGCGCGTCGACGGCCGGCCGAGGGCTGGTATGCATATCCGACGAGGAGCCAACTGATGAACGTAGAGCTGACCCAGGAGGAGTCCACCCTACTGGCGAACCTGCTCGATCAGGCCATCCGCGATCTCAAGGCCGAGATCCACCACACGGATACGCCCGGCTACAAAGAGCAGCTCAAAGAACGCGAGGCGCTGATGGTAGGGCTGCTCCGTAAGCTGGGTGCTACGCCGAGCGCGTGAGGCCGCGATCAGCGGAGGCCTCCGAGGTCACAGCCCCGAAGGTGCTCCGCGCGGCAGGTGGAGGCCGTGCTCGACGCGCTGTTAGCAGCCAGCCCACTGGTGGTCGCAGTGGCGGCGCTGCTGATCCTACGGCGCTCCGCCCTGGTGGCGGGCGCCTGGGGCTGTGGCTGTGCCCTTCTGGTCGCCGCGCTCTGGCCGTCGTTCGCCCTGCCCGCCGACGGCCTTGTCCTTGCCGCCGCGCGCGGCCTCCTCGTCACCCTCCTCGTTGCTTATGTCGTGTTCTTCGGCTTGCTGCTGTACCAGCTGATGGCCCGCGGACAAGCGATCGCCAGCCTCGCGCACATCCTGGCGACGCTCGGCGGGGATCGCGCGGCGCGCACGCTCGTGCTCTGTCTCCCATTGGGGGCCTTCTTCGAGGGCGCTAGCGGCTTCGGCGTCGGGATCGTGATCGTCGCCCCGCTGCTGCTGGCGCTCGGCTACAGCCCGGCCCGCGCCGCGCTGCTGGCGCTGCTCACCCAGAACGCTGTGCCCTGGGGTGCGCTGGCAGTGGGGACGCTGCTCGGCGCGGAGCTAGCGGGCCTGGCGCCCGACACGCTGGGCGTGGGCTGCGCCTATCTCAGCCTGCTGCTGTTCCCCTACTTCGGCGCGCTCGCGCTGCTGCTGGGCGGCGGGCCGAAGGCCCTGCGCGCTCACAGCCTCCTGCTCGGGCTGGCCAGCGTGCTGATGGCGCTGGCGGCCTGGGGCGGCACGCGGCTGCTCGGCGTCGAGCTGGCCATGGTGGTGGGGGGCGCGGCGACGGCAGCGGTGCTGCTAGCCGTGCTGCGGAGGCGCGAGGTGGCGACGCCAGCGGAAACCGCGTCGGCCTTGTCCTGGACACGCGCCGTGGCGCCGTACCTAGCGCTGGTCGCCGGCTTGCTCCTGAGCCGGCTGGTCGACCCCCTGCGCGCCTGGCTGCTCACGCACGCGGTGCTGAGCGTGCCGCCTGCGGGGTTCACGCTGCCGCTGCTGTACAGCCCGGGCTTCTGGCTGGCTCTGGCCTGCGCCGTGGCCGTCGTGGCGCTGCGGCTCGACCGGGCCACAGTAGGCGAGGAGCTGGGGCACGCGGCGCGCCGCTGGTGGCCGGCCACCCTGGCACTGGCCGCCTTTCTCGTGCTGGCCGAGGTGATGCTGCGTGCCGGCATGACCGAGCATCTGGCGGCGAGCACCGCGGCGCTGCTGGGCACCGCCTACGTGCTGGCAGCGCCGGCGGTCGGGGGCCTGGCAGGCTTCCTGACCGGATCGAACTCGGCGGGCAATGCCATGCTGATGGGGTTCCAGATCCAGATGGCCGAGCGCCTGGGGATCGCGCCACTGGTGCTGGCGGCGGCACAGAACACGGCGAGCGCCGATCTGAGCCTGGCGTCGCCCCAGCGAGTGGTGCTCGCGGCCGCGGTGGTGGGGCTGAGCGGTCACGAGGGCGCATTGATCCGGCGCGCGCTGCCCATCGGGCTGGGCGTCGTGGTCCTCATCACCGTGGCCGAACTCGCGTGGCTGGCGCTACTCGGTCGCTAGGAGGCGTGCCGTCCTCGGGCTGTCCTCGCGGCCCGACCGCCTTCTGACGAAGCGTGGCCCGCGCCAGCGGGAGTAGCGGCAGCGCGAGGGCCAGCCCGACAAGGCCAGCCAGGCCGAACACCGCGCCGTAGCCGCCGCCCGCGTCGAGCGCCAACCCGGCCACCACGGGGGCGATCGCGGCGGCCAGGAAACCGACGGCCGCCTGCACCGCCTGCGCCGACCCTACCTTGCCCGCCGGGGCGACCTCAGTGATCGCGGTGGAGTACACCGCCGAGTCGGCGGCCACGATCAGCCCGTACAGGCAGCCGACTGCGGCGACCGGCGTCCACCCGGCCGCGTCGAGCCAGCCGAAGACGAGCGACAGCGCTCCGCTGGTCAGCGCGATCGCCAGGGCGGTAGGGGCTCGCCCCAGCCGGTCGGAGAGCGCGCCGCCCAGCCACACTCCAGCGATGCCCAGTGCCCCCATGAGGCC
>JADGHJ010000078.1 GCA_019686175.1 Chloroflexota bacterium
GTCCGGCAGGGTGTGGGCGGGGGCTGGAGTGGCGGAGAGGCGAGGAGCTGGATGATCGAGCCGTACGGCCGACAGCGGGTGGTGATCGAGGGCGTGTGGCCCGAGATCGACGGCGGGCGCTTCCCCATCAAGCGCGTGGTGGGCGAGCCGGTCGTCGTCGAGGCGGATGTGTACTGCGACGGTCACGACCAGGTGGCCGGGGTACTGTGCTGGCGCCGCGTGCCGGAGCCGACCTGGCAGGAAACGCGGCTGGAGTACGTCGAGAACGACCGCTGGCGCGCCAGCTTCACCGTCACGGCCGTGGGGCGCTGGTGCTACACGCTGCTGGCCTGGGTCGATCGCTTCCAGTCGTGGGCCCACGATCTGGCGAAGCGGGTCGACGCTGGTCAGGACGTGTGCGTGGACCTGCGGATCGGCGCCGAGCTAGTGGCCGCTGCGGCAGCCCGCGCGAGCGGCGCCGACGCCGAGCGCCTGGCCGCGATCGCTGCTGTCCTGCGCGACGCTGGAGAGGCAGCGGTGCCCCTCGCCCTCAGCGCCGAGCTGGCCGCGCTCATGTGGCGCCACGCCGACCGCCGCTTCGCCACGGCGTACGATCGCGAGCTGTGCGTGGTGGTCGACCCCGAGCGCGCCCGCTTCTCCGCCTGGTACGAGCTGTTCCCCCGCTCCACGGCCCGCGAGCCCGGCCGGCACGGGACGTTCGCCGACGTGATGGCACGCCTGCCCTACGTGCGCGACCTCGGCTTCGACGTGCTGTACCTGCCGCCGATCCACCCCATCGGCCGCAGCTTTCGCAAGGGCCGCAACAACGCCCCAACGGCCGCCCCGGGCGACCCGGGCAGCCCCTGGGCCATCGGCGGGCCAGAGGGCGGCCACACAGCGATCCATCCGGAGCTGGGCACGCTCGACGACTTCCGGCGCCTCGTGGCGCGCGCGCGCGACCTCGGCATCGCCGTCGCGCTCGACCTGGCGTTCCAGTGCTCGCCGGACCACCCCTATGTGCGCGAGCATCCGGAGTGGTTCCGCTGGCGCCCGGACGGCACGATCCAGTACGCGGAGAACCCGCCCAAGAAGTACCAGGACATCTATCCCTTCGACTTCGAGACCGACGCCTGGCGCGCGCTATGGGAGGAGCTGAACCGCGTGGTGCGGTTCTGGATCGCGCAGGGGGTTCAGATCTTCCGGGTCGACAACCCGCACACCAAGCCGTTCGCCTTCTGGGAGTGGCTGATCGACGACATCAAGCGCGACTACCCGGACACAATCTTCCTCGCGGAGGCGTTCACGCGGCCCAAGGTGATGTACCGGCTGGCCAAGCTCGGCTTCAGCCAGTCGTACACGTACTTCGCCTGGCGACAGACCAAGTGGGAGCTGACCCAGTACCTGACCGAGTTGACCGAGACGGCGGCGCGCGAGTTCTTCCGGCCCAATTTCTGGCCGAACACGCCCGACATCCTCACCGAGCAGCTCCAGCAGGGCGGCTGGCCGACCTTCGCCGCACGGCTGGTGTTGGCGGCGACCCTGTCCAGCAACTACGGTATCTATGGCCCCGCCTTCGAACTGATGGAGAACCGGCCGCTGGAGCCCGGGCGCGAGGAGTACCTCGACTCGGAGAAGTACGAGATCAAGTGCTGGGACTGGAACCGCCCCACCAGCCTCCGCGAGCTGATCGCGCGGGTCAACCAGATCCGGCGCCAGAACCCCGCGCTGCAGAGCAACGCGGGGCTGCGCTTCCACGCGGTCGATAACGACCAACTCATCGCCTACAGCAAGCAGAGCGCGGACGGCGGCAACCTGATCCTGGTGGTGGTCAACCTCGACCCGCATTACCGGCAGTCGGGCTGGCTCACCCTCCCGCTCGACGCGCTGGGGCTGCCGGCCGGGGGACCGTACACTGTCTACGACCTGCTCGCGGACGCGCGCTACCACTGGCAGGGGCCGACCAATTACGTCGAGCTGAACCCGCACGAGCAGCCGGCACATATCTTCCTGGTGCAGCATTGAGCGGGAGCACACCCGACCACCGCGCAGGAGCAGCACACGGCATGGCGGCAGAGTATTCCGGCATCGGTTTGACGCGCGATCCGCTCTGGTACAAGGATGCCATCATCTACGAGCTGCACGTCCGCGCCTTCTACGACAGTGACGGGGACGGCATCGGCGACTTCCGCGGGCTCACGCAGAAGCTCGACTATCTGCAGGACCTGGGCGTTACGGCCCTGTGGCTACTGCCGTTCTACCCCTCGCCGCTCAAGGACGACGGCTACGACATCGCCGACTACACCAACGTCCATCCGTCCTACGGCACGCTGCGCGACGTGCGCAACTTCGTCCGCGAGGCGCACCGTCGCGGCCTGCGCGTGATCACCGAGTTGGTGTGCAACCACACCTCCGACCAGCACGCGTGGTTCCAGCGCGCCCGTCGCGCGCCCCGCGGCAGCGCCGCGCGCAACTGGTACGTCTGGAGCGACACCACCGAGCGCTATAAAGAGGCGCGTATCATCTTCAAGGACTTCGAGCAGTCCAACTGGGCCTGGGACCCGGTGGCCCAGCAGTACTACTGGCACCGCTTCTACTCGCACCAGCCGGACCTCAATTTCGACAACCCGCAAGTCCAGCGCGCCATCTTCAAGGTCATCGACTTCTGGTTGGAGATGGGCATCGACGGGCTGCGCCTCGACGCCGTGCCGTACCTCTACGAGCGCGAGGGCACCAACTGCGAGAACCTCCCGGAGACCCACGCCTACCTCCAGGCGCTGCGCCAGCACGTGGACAGCCGGTTCGCCGATCGTATGCTGCTCGCCGAGGCCAACCAGTGGCCGGAAGATGCGGTCGCCTACTTCGGCGACGGCAACGAGTGCCACATGGCCTTCCACTTCCCGCTCATGCCGCGCATGTTTATGGCGGTGCGCATGGAGGATCGCTACCCGATCGTCGATATCCTCAACCAGACCCCGCCGATCCCGCCCAATGCGCAGTGGGCGCTGTTCCTGCGCAACCACGACGAGCTGACCCTGGAGATGGTCACCGACGAAGAGCGCGACTACATGTACCGCATGTACGCGCGCGATCCGCAGATGCGGATCAACCTGGGCATCCGCCGGCGCTTGGCGCCGCTGCTGGGCAATCATCGCCGCCGCATCGAGCTGCTCAACGGCCTGCTGTTCTCGCTGCCGGGCACGCCCGTCATCTACTACGGCGACGAGATCGGGATGGGCGACAACATCTACCTCGGCGATCGAGACGGCGTGCGCACGCCGATGCAGTGGAGCGCCGACCGCAACGCTGGCTTCTCCTCGGCCGACCGCCAGCGCCTGTACAAGCCGGTCATCGTCGACCTCGAGTACCATTACGAGGCGGTCAACGTGCAGGCGCAGCAGGCCAACCCCCACTCGCTGCTGTGGTGGATGAAGCGCCTGATCGCCCTGCGCAAGCGCCACCGCGCCTTCGGGCGGGGCAGCCTGGAGTTCCTGCATCCGGCCAACCGCAAGGTGCTCGCCTTCGTCCGCCAGTATGAAGACGAGCGCATCCTCGTGGTAGCCAACCTCTCGCGGTTCGCCCAGCCGGTGGAGCTGGACC
Source organism: Chloroflexota bacterium (assembly GCA_019686175.1). Taxonomy (GTDB): domain Bacteria; phylum Chloroflexota; class UBA6077; order UBA6077; family JAJPHF01; genus JADGHJ01. Next base: position 3,577 of record JADGHJ010000078.1, read on the forward strand.
TGAGCCCCTGGCAGGGGCTCGTGCCGGTCGAGCTGTTCGGCCGCACGCCCTTCCCCCCAGTCCGCGACGCGCCGTACTTTCTCACCCTGGGCCCGCACAGCTTCTACTGGTTCCTCCTGGAGCCGGAGCGCATCGCCTTGGGCACCTCGTCGCCGGCGCGCGTGGGCTGGGAGCTGGAGACCACCCCGGCGCCCGAGCTGGTGCCCACACTCACCGTGACCGACGACTGGGAGGAGCTGGTAGTCGGCCGGGCGCGCCCCACGCTCGCCACCCTGCTGCCCGGCTACCTCCGCGCGCGGCGCTGGTTCGGCGGCAAGGCGCGGACGATCCAGGGCGCGCGGGTGCTCGACGCTATCCCGCTCCCGACGAACCACGGCACGTCCTACCTGACCCTGATCCAGGTCGACTACACCGAGGGCGACCCCGAGGCCTACTGTCTGCCCCTCGCGTGCACCGACGGCGAGGAGGCGGAGGCCCTGCTGCGCGACCACCCCGAGATGGCCGTAGTACGAGTGCAAGGCGTGCGGGGGCGCCACCCCTGCCTGGTCTACGACGCCCTGGCCAAGCCGGCCTTCGGCACAGCGCTCGTGGAAGCGATCCTCGCCCGGCGCCGGCTGCGCGGCCTCGACGGTGAGCTGCAAGCGGTGCCCACCCCGGCGCTACGCCGGCTGGTGAGTGGGCGCGACTTGCCGCCGCCGGCGCTCCTGCGCGCCGAGCAGAGCAACACGACGCTGGTGTTCGGCGATCGGCTGCTGCTCAAGGTGTTCCGCCGCCTCGAGCCTGGGATCAATCCGGACGCGGAGGTGAGCAGTTACCTCACCGAGGTCAACTTCCCCCATTCCCCGCCGTTCGGGGGCACCCTCGAGTACCACGCCGGGCGCGACCAGGTCATGACCGTGGGGACGCTCCACGGGTACGTGGCGAACCAAGGCGACGCCTGGCAGTACACGCTCGACGCGCTGGACGACTACTTCGAGCGGGTCAGCACGGCCCCCTCCGAGCAGCAGCACACCATCGCCAACGCCCCGCTCCCCGCCACGGCCACGCTGCTGGAGCTAGCTGCCGAGGAGCCGCCCCCGCTGGCCCACGAGACCATCGGAGCCTACCTGGGCTCTGCCGCCCTGCTCGGCCAGCGCACCGCCGAGCTGCACTGCGCGCTAGCCGCCCCCACGACCAACCCGGCGTTCACGCCCGAGCCGTTCACACCCTTCTACCAGCGCTCGCTGTTCCAGTCGATGCGGGCCCTGGTCGGCCCTACTTTCGAGGCACTGCGCAAGCGCTTCGACACCCTGCCTACGGCGGTCCAAGAGGAAGCGCGTCCCCTGCTGAGCCAGGAGAGCACCATTCTCGCGCGCCTGCGCGCCGTCACTGCAGGCACGCTGCCCGCCGCGCGGATCCGCATCCACGGCGACTATCACCTGGGCCAGGTGCTGTACACGGGGGGCGACTTCGTCATTATCGACTTCGAGGGTGAGCCCGTGCGGCCGCTCAGCGAGCGACGGCTCAAACGCAACCCGCTACGCGACGTCGCTGGGATGCTGCGCTCGCTGCACTACGCCACGGCCGCGGCGCTGATCGACCGCCAGAACGCCGGCTTGCTCAGTGATGAGGCCCTACCACAGCTCACCCGGTGGGCCACCTGGTGGCAGCTCTGGGTGAGCGCGCAGTTCCTGCGCGCGTACCTCACCACCCTAGCGCGCGAGGCGCCGGAAGGCCCCCCGCTGATCCCGGCCCGGCGTGACCAGGTCCAGGTGTTGCTAGACGCCTTCCTACTGGAGAAAGCGGTGTACGAGGTGGGCTACGAGCTGAGCATGCGCCCGAGCTGGGTCGCCATCCCTATACGTGGCCTGCGGGCGCTGCTGGGGCTGTGAGCTACGCCCCCCGCCGCGTCTACCTATCGAGCCAACGGGCCGTGGCGTGGGAGCATGACCCAAGATCGCCGCCTGCCCCTTCTTGGGATCCCCCTCGGTCGGGTTCGGCGGCAAGCGAGCAGGACAGGACGCTGCAGAAGAGGAACGCGATGACAGCGGGAGACACCAGGGAGTCGATCGCGCGACGGGCGCGCGGCGATCGAGGCGCTGCCACGGCCGCTTTGCGCGAGCTGGCAGTCCTGTACGGCGTGCAGACCCAGTTCACGGGCATTCATGGTCGGCAGACCGCTCGGCCGGAGACGCTGCTCGCCGTCCTGCAGGCGCTCGATGCGCCCCTGGCCCGCCTGGGCGACGCGCCTGATGCGCTGCGCGTGGCCCGGCTGGCGCGCTGGCAGCAGGGCGTCGAGCCGGTGCAGGTGGCGTGGCAGGGCGCGCCCGCGACGGTGGTCTTGCGCCATCCCGCTCGGCTCGCCGAGCGCCCGCTCGATTGCGCGCTCATGCGAGAGAGCGGGGAGACCCAGCACTGGCGCGCGGAGCCACCGATGGCACCGCCCGTGGACCGTGTCACGGTGGAAGGGGCGGCCTATGTCGCACGTCGCCTGCGGCTGCGCGCCCGCCTGCCGGTGGGCTATCATCGCTTGACCCTGCGGCTGGGCGATCAGCAGTGGGAGACCGCGCTGTTCGTCGCGCCCCGGCAGGCCTATCCGCCGCTCGCCCCGCCGGCCGACGGGCATCCGGCTTGGGGACTGTTCTTGCCGCTCTACGCGCTGCGTACGGCGCGCGACTGGGGCACCGGCGACTTCACCGACCTGCTGACGCTGCTCCACTGGACCACCGAGCGCGGTGGCCGGCTGCTGGGCTCGCTCCCACTGCTCGCCGCCTACCTCGACCACGAGCCGTTCGAATACAGCCCCTACGCGCCGGTGAGCCGCCTGGCCTGGAATGAGCTGTATGTCGACCCGACCCAGCTCCCCGAGTTCGCCACCTGCGCCACCGCCCGCGAGCACATCGCCTCGCCAGCCTTCCAGGCCGAGCAGGCGCGACTGCGCGCACTGCCAGAAGTCGACTATCGCGCCGTCTCTGCGCTCAAGCGGCCGGTGTTGGCCCTGCTGGCCGAGCAGCTCCACCGCGACCACGGCCCGCGTCGCGCCGCCTTCGAGGCCTACCTGGCTGCCCATCCGGAGGTGGACGACTACGCGCGGTTCCGTGCCATCACCGATCGGTTAGGAGCACCCTGGCCCGACTGGCCGGAGCAGCCGCGGGCGGGCCACATCACGGAGGTCGACTACGACCCGGCCGCCTGGCGCTACCACGCCTACGCCCAGTGGGCCGCTGCCGAGCAACTCGCGACGCTGCGCGCGGCGGCGCAGGAAGCGGGTGCGCGACTGTACCTCGATCTGCCCTTGGGCGTCCACCCGGCCGGCTACGACGTCTGGCGCGAGCGAGCGGCATTCGCTCAAGGCGTCTCCGGCGGGGCGCCACCCGACATGTTCTTCACCGGTGGGCAGGTATGGGGCTTCCCGCCGCTGCACCCGGAGGGTATTCGCCGCCAGCACTACCGCTACTTCATCGCCGCGCTGCGCCACCACCTCCGCGTGGCCGGCCTGCTGCGCATCGACCATGTGATGGGGCTGCACCGCCTCTATTGGGTCCCTGCGGGCTGCAGCGCGCGCGAGGGCGTGTATGTCCGCTACCGGCCCGAGGAGCTCTACGCCGTGCTCTGCATCGAATCGCACCGCCATCAGGCCGCGGTCGTCGGCGAGGACCTCGGGATCGTCCCGGGGGTGGTGCGCGAGACCATGGCACGCCACGGCCTCCTGCGCCTGTACACCGCGCTCTACGAGGCCCGGCCCGACGACCAACACGCCCTGAGCCCCGTGCCCGCCCACGCGCTTGCGTCGGTGGAGACGCACGACATGCCCACTTGGGCGGGCTTCTGGGAGGGCCACGACATCGGGCAGCGGCAGGCCCTCGGCCTGCTCGACGCGGCGGGCGCCGAGGCCGCCCGCCACGAGCGCGCGCGCCTGCGAGCGGCCCTCACACGCTTCCTGGGCGCCCGCGGCCTGTTGCCCTACCCTCTGCCGGCCGACGAGGTGCACTGGGAAGGCGACCTGCTGTGGCTGACCGGCCAGGGCGACTATCGCGCCGCTCAGAGCGTGCTCTCGGGCCTACTGGGCTGGCTCGCCACCAGCCCCGCGCCGCTCATGCTGATCAACCTGGAAGACCTCTGGTTCGAGACACGCCCTCAGAACGTGCCCGGCACCTGGCAGGAAGAGCCGAACTGGCGCCGCAAGGGGCGCTACCCGCTTGAGGAGTTCACGCACCTGCCGGAGCTGCTGGCCATGCTGGATGGCGTCGCGCGTCAACGCACCCTCCAGCCCGCATCCCGCGCCCAGCCGGGCGGGGAGCCCCGCGGGAGGGAGGAAGGGAGTGAGGCATCGTGACCGATCACGCGATGATCCCGCCGGTCCGCGCGGCCGACGGCCTGCTGAGCGCGGACGACCTGTTCCTGTTCAACGAGGGCACTCACGCCATGCTGTATGAGCGCCTGGGCGCCCATCCGCGCGTGATCGACGGCGTCGCGGGCACCAGCTTCGCCGTGTGGGCGCCCAACGCGGAGCGCGTGTCGGTGATCGGAGACTTCAACGACTGGGATCCGAACCGGCACGTGTTGCAGCCGCAGGGTGCCTCCGGCATCTGGGCCGGCTTCATCCCGGGCGTGGGCAAGGGCGCGGTGTACAAGTACCGCATCCACTCGCGCTACCATGGCTACCGCGTGGACAAGGCGGATCCCTTCGCCTTCTACTGCGAGACGCCGCCCCGTACCGCCTCCATTGTCTGGGACCTCGACTACCCGTGGCACGACGCGGCCTGGATGCGCGAGCGGCACCGCCATAACGCCCTCGACGCCCCCTTCGCCGTCTACGAGGTGCACCTCGGCTCCTGGCGCCGCGTGCCCGAGGAGGGCAACCGTCCGCTCACCTACCGCGAGCTGGCACCGCTGCTCGCCGAGCACGTACGCCGGCTCGGTTTCACGCACGTCGAGTTCCTGCCGGTCATGGAGCACCCGTTCTACGGCTCGTGGGGTTACCAGATCACCGGTTACTTCGCCCCCACCAGCCGCTACGGCACCCCGCAGGACTTCATGTACCTCATCGACTACCTGCACCAGCACGGCATCGGCGTGATCCTCGACTGGGTACCGTCGCATTTCCCCAACGACGAACACGGCCTGGTGTACTTCGACGGCACGCACCTCTACGAGCATGCGGACCCGCGGCTCGGCTACCACCCGGACTGGAACAGCGCCATCTTCAACTATGGCCGGCACGAGGTGCGGAGCTTCCTGCTCAGCAGCGCGCAGTTCTGGCTCGATCGCTACCATGCCGACGGACTGCGGGTCGATGCCGTCGCCTCGATGCTGTACCGCGATTACTCTCGGCGCGAGGGCGAATGGCTACCGAACCAGTTCGGGGGGCGCGAGAACCTCGAGGCCATCGACTTTCTGCGCCAGATGAACGTCAGCGTGTACCAGCGCCATCCGGACATTCAGACTATCGCCGAGGAGTCCACCGCCTGGCCGATGGTATCGCGCCCCACTTACGTGGGAGGCCTCGGTTTCGGTCTGAAATGGGACATGGGCTGGATGCACGACACGCTGCTGTACCTGAGCAAGGACCCCATCTACCGCAAGTATCACCACGGCACCCTGACCTTCCGCATGATCTACGCGTTCAACGAGAACTTCATCTTACCGCTGTCGCACGACGAGGTAGTACACGGCAAAGGCTCCCTGCTGACGAAGATGCCCGGCGACGACTGGCAGAAGTTCGCCAACCTGCGCCTCCTGTACGCCTACATGTACGCCCAGCCGGGCAAGAAGCTCCTGTTCATGGGCGCCGAGATCGGCCAGTGGGGCGAGTGGCACCACGAGGCCAGCCTCGATTGGCACCTGCTGCAGTGGGACCGACACCAGGGCATCGAGCGCTGGCTGATGGACCTCAACCACCTGTACCGGCGCGAGCCCGCCCTGTACCGGCGCGACTTCGAGCCGGCCGGCTTCGAGTGGGTCGACGCCAACGACTGGGAGAACAGTACGCTAGCGTTCCTGCGACACGGCGACGATCCTGCCGAGGTGATCCTGGTGGTGCTGAACTTTACCCCGGTGCCGCGCACCCAGCACCGCGTCGGCCTGCCCGTGGGCGGCCGCTGGCGGGAGCTCCTCAACAGTGACGCCACGCTCTATGGCGGCAGCGGCCTGGGCAACGCCGGCAGCATCACCGCCGAGCCCGAGCCGTGGCACGGCCGGCCGTACTCGGCCCGGCTCGTCCTGCCCCCGCTGGGCGCGCTGTTCTTCAAGCCGGAGGCGCCGCTCCCCTAGACCAGCATGCGGCCTGGTCGAGCCTGTCGCCACCTGCCTGCCAAGGGCTGTAGCCCGCCGCGCCTACACGCGGCCCGGCCACTGGCCGATAGTTCCCAAGGAAATCCACACGGCTGCCGGAGCAACAGGAGAGACGGTAGTGATGCACTTCGGCGACCTTGAAGCGCTGGCGTGGCGGAGCCAGCGCGAACTCCAGGCGCTTACGGCACTCCTGCACGAGGCCGAGGCCACCACCCGCGCCGCCATCGAGGCGCTGGAGGGCGGCGCGGTCCGCGTGTTTCGGGCACGCTCGGAGCGTGGGCGTGGCCGTGCCCTGGCCGATATGGCGGCGGCCATCGAGCGCAGCGCAGGCCAATTCACCGAGGCCGCGGCGCTGGCCCGCGCGCTCGCGAGGGAGGCGCGGGCCGCGCTGGACGCCCTGGCGACCCAGCCGCGCTGCGCTCCCCAGCAGCCACTGGTCAAGACGATCCTGGCGGTCGAGGCCGAGGCGCGACGGCTGGCAGACGAGGCCGAGACGCTCGTCGCCCTGGTGGTGCACCTACGCGCCCGCGGCCAGCATCAACTGGCCACCAGCCGGTAGCCTCCGAAGATCGCGCTGCCTCCCTCTTTCCAGAAACAGTCCACGGCCACGAAGCCCGCGGCTCGCAGCCAGGCCAACTGCGCGTCGAGGGAGGCGATCGTCTCGCTATGCGCGTCTGGAGGCGACGGGGCCGGCACCACTGCCGGGATGGGCTCGCCCTGCGCCACGGCCGCATACACGGCGTCGAGGTAGGGGTGTGGTGGCCGCACGGGGTCCCAGATGATGAACGCCCCGCCGGGCGCGAGGCGCTCGTACACCTGGCAGTACAGAGCCGCCTTGCGCGCATCGGGCAGGTGATGGAGCGCCTGGGCCGATACCACGGCGCTGAACGGGCCAGGGGCGTCGGGCGGCCACCCCTCCCGGTTCAGGTCCCATTCGACGTAGCGGTAGCGCCCCGCGAACGGCGCCAAGCGCCGGGCTCCCTCGGCCATCATCGGCGCTGAGAAGTCCACCAGCGTGGCGATGGCGTCCGGCCAGCGGGCCAGGATCGCGGCCGCTACCGCGCCGTGCCCGGCGCCCAGGTCGAGCACGTGAGGCGACCCTGTCGCCGGCCGTGGCAACAGCCCCGCCAGGAACGCCAGCCGCGCCCGGCGGTCCTCCTCCGGCGCGTCCATCCGCTGGATCCACCACGCCACGTGGCCCGCGTCGCGCCAATGGTAGCCGCCCGGTTCGGGCGCGCGGCGGTGCGGCGTTGCAGGCTGCACGATGCTCCCTCCCATCAGGCTCGCGTATAGGCTAGGCGGGCGCGCGGCCGCCGCGCCCAGTGCCAGACTCGCTCCACGCGGCACCCCACCACGCCTCTCCACCGGCAAGGGACGCCCTGCGCCCTCGGCAAGCGGCGCTCAGGCCACGGCGCCCTCGGCCCGCAGCGCCTCTACCTGGGGGTCGGTGAGCCCCAGGTACTCGCGCAGCACCTCCGCGGTGTGCTCGCCCAGTGCGGGTGGCGGCCCGGCCGGCACCCCCGGAGTGCGCGAGAGGTGATGCAGGGCGCTGTTCACCGTGCGCAGCGGCCCCAGCCCCGGCACGTCGAGCGTGACGAACATCGCGCGCGCGGCCAGGTGCGGGTCGGCCGCTACCTGATCGATCGTGTGGATCGGCCCGCACGGCACCCCTGCCGCCAGCAGGCGCTCCACCCAGTAGCCCGTGGGCCGCGTCGCGAACTGCGCCGCCAGGATCGGTACCAGCTCCGCGCGATGGCGCGTGCGATCTGCACGCTCGCGGAAGCGCGGGTCCTCGCAGAGGTCGGGCCGCCCGAGCACCTCGCACAGCGCGCGCCAGTGCGCCTGGGAGGACGCGGCCACCACCAGGCTGCCGTCGGCCGTGGCGAATGCCTGGAACGGCGTGATCAGCGGGTGGCTCGTCCCCTGGCGGCCGGGCACCTCGCCCGTGGCAAAGTAGCGGGCGAAGGCGTTCTCCAGGAGCGCCACCTGCGCGTCGAGCAACGCCACGTCCACGAACTGCCCGCGCCCACTGCGCTCGCGCTCGTGCAGCGCGGCCAGGATGCCGATCACGGTGTACAGCGCACCCGTGAGGTCGCCGATCGAGGCCCCGGCGCGCATGGGGGGGCCGTCGGGCTCGCCGGTGATACTCATGGTGCCGGCCATCGCCTGGATGATCACGTCCAGCGCGGGCCGCCGAGCATACGGCCCCTGCTGGCCGAAGCCCGAGCAGGCGGCGTAGATCAGCCGCGGGTTGCGCTCGGCCAGCGCCGCGTAGCGCAGCCCCAGCCGCTCCAGTGTGCCGGGCAGATAGTTCTCCACGAGCACGTCGGCACGCGCCGCCAGCTCCGCCAGGATAGCCAGGCCGCGCGGATGCTTCAAGTTCAGCACTACGGAGCGCTTGCCACGGTTGACGCTCATGAAGTAGGAGCTGAACCGCCGCTCGGCATCGAGGAACGGGCCGTTGCCGCGCGCCGGGTCGCCGCCCGGCTGCTCGATCTTGAGTACGGTGGCGCCCAGGTCGGCGAGAATCATCGTCGCGTACGGCCCGGCCAGGTACCAGGTCAGGTCCACTACCAGCACGCCGGCCAGCGGCCCTGGCGGCCGCCCGTGCCACGGCTCGCCGACAGGCTCCCTCATCGCGCCGTCTCCCCAGCGGGCCGTGGCGCGTCCAGCAACGCGCCGTACAGCTCCGGCCGGCGGTCGGCGAACAGGTCGTTGAGCGCGCCGAGCGCCTTGTCGCGCGCCCGCGCCGGCTCGAACGGCGCTACCAGCAGCTCCTCCCGATCCGGACTGGCCGGGCCGGCGACCGGTGCGCCGGACGGATCGAAGATCACGCTGGCGCCCAGGTAGCGCACGCCCGCCTCGCCACCCACCCGGTCGGCGCAGGCGACGTAGACGCGGTTGATGTACGCGTGCGCCTGGGCGAGCACGTTGGCCATGCACCACCCCCGCGCGTCGTAGGGCTGGGGCTTGTGCAAGTCGGTCCAGGTCGTCGGCACCGCCAGCACCTCGGCGCCCAGCAGTGCCAGCGCCCGTGGCAGCTCGACGAAGCGCAGGTCGAAGCAGATCGCCAGGCCCACGCGAACGCCCAGGAGATCGACGACCACCGCGCCAGTGTCCCCCGGACGGAATAGCGCGCGCTCTTCAGCGAACAGGTGCGCCTTGCGGTACACGCCTGCCACGCCGGACGGGCCGATGGCCACGGCCGTGTTGTAGCAGCCCGCGCCCGCACGCTCGGCCAGCCCGGCCACAAGCGCGAGGCCGTGGCGCGCGGCCGCCTCGCTCCAGGCACTCACCGACGGCCCGTCGAGCGGCTCGGCCTCGGCGACCAGTGCCTCGCGCGACACGAAGGCGTAGCCGGTGGTGGCGAGCTCGGGCAGCACGAGGAGCTCGGCGCCCTGGGTGGCGGCGCGCTCGATCGCCGCCAAGGTGCGCGCGCGGTTGCCGGCGACGTCGTGCGGGACCGGGCGCAGCTGGGCGACGGCAAGCTGTGGCACAACGGGCTCCCAGGCGGTGAATCGGCTGATTATAGCGCGGCGCCGGCTCAGTAGCCGCGCTCGGCGAACATCGGGGCCATGAGGTTGTCGACCGGCGCGTAGTCATCGCTCAGCACCAACGGCCGGTCGCGCGCCAGCCACGCCGCCACCTGCGGCTCGGGGATCACGCGCACGCCACGCGTGCCGTCCAGAGCATCCAGCGCGAGCGGCTGGTGGCTTGCCACCAGCACGTAGGTGGCCAGCGCGTCGAGCCCCACGCCGCCCGGCCCACTGAGCACCCGCAGGTGGGGGAACGCCGTGCGGAGCGTGTGCGCGTAGGCGCGCATGAACTCCCCACGCGCCGGGTTGTCGATGACGTTCGCCAGGTAGGCGCCGCCGGGCGTCACCAGCCGCGCCAGCTTCGCCGCCACCTCGCGAGTCGTGAGGTGGTAGGGAACCGAGAGGTCGTTGAACGCGTCGCCGAATACCAGGTCGAACCGCGCGCCGGCGGCTACCAGCTCGTCGAGCACGAGGCGCGCGTCGCGGTTGTCGGTCACCACGCGCGTGTCGGTAGGCAGGCCCATGTAGGCGTAGGCCGCGGCCGTGACCGCGGGATCGATCTCCGCTACTAGCAGGTGCGCCTGCGGGTACACGGTCTCCAAGTAACGGGGCACCGTGTAGCCACCGCCGCCGATGAACAGCGCGCGGAACGCGGGCTGCCGCGCGGCGACCTGCTCGGCCACGGTCACGTAGGCGCGCTCGTGGTCGTAGCCGATGTACGTCGGGTCCGCGAGATCACTGTGACTGTGGATCAGGTGATCGAGGATGAGCTGCCGCACCGGGTGGCCGCGGTACTCGCCGTCGCGGTAGGCGATGCAGTAGTAGCTGCTCTCCACGATATTGCACGGCCCGGCCAGCAGCCCGCCCGTGCGCAGACCGAACGCCGCCAGCGCGGCCACGACGGCGATCGCCATAGGGCGCCACGGCGGCCACGCGAAGCCCCCGAACAACACCGCCAGCAGCAGCAGCACGAGCCCCACTCCCAGCACGATGGCCCGGGTGCCGAACAGCGCGATCAGCACGAAGCCCGTGAGGAACGTCCCGGCGATGCTGCCCGCCGCCGAGCAGGCGTAGATCTTGCCCACCGTGTGGCCGGCCCGCGCCAGGTCGTCGAGGCTGAGCTTCACCACCACCGGCGAGATCATGCCCAGCAGCGTGCCCGGCAGGAAGAAGATCAGCGCCGTAAGCAGGACGATCCGCGCCATCAACGGGAGGCCACCCAGTGGCATCGGGGCCAGCGCCGCCACCAGCCCGAGCACCGCGAAGCTGGCGAGCCCGCTGGCCAGCAGCAGCGCGCCCAGTGTGGTGCGCTCGGGACGGCGGTCGGCCAGCACGCCGCCGAGGTAGTTGCCCAGCGAGATGCCCGCTAGCACCACGCCGATGATGCTGGTCCAGGTGTACAGCGAGACCCCGATGTACGGGGCAAGCATCCGGCCCGCGACCAGCTCCAGCACGAGCGTGCAGGCGCTGCTCACGAACACCACGAGGTACGCGGACCACAGCCCCGGCTTGCGCATGGGGGATTCTAGGATGCTCTCCCACGCGTCGACCACGGTTGCCCGTCTGCCAACGCTTGTACGCGCCCGCGGCGCACTTCATACTACCGTGCGGCTAGCACAGGCCGCGCCCAGAGGGCCCATGCCCTCGTCAGTAACGAACCATTCGCCCAGCGGAGCTCGCCGATGATTGCTGCGCCTCGCGTGCCGCTGAACACCTCGCCGCGCCGTTGGCGCCCGTCGCGGCACCTGGCCCCCCTGCTGGCTACGGTGCTGCTCGCAGGCTGCACGGGACCCGTCGCGCCCCGTCCTGACGCTGTATCCGGCGAGCGCGCGGCAGTTGTGGCGGACAGCGCGCCGACGGCCACCAGCACCGCCGGTACCCCGGCCGCGCCGGTGACGCTGACGATCGCCTATGGCGCGCTGACGGCGAACTACCTGCCGCTGTGGGTCACGTACGATCAGGGCTTCCTCGCACGCGAGGGCATCGATGCCGAGCTGACCTACATGGACGGCAGCGTGGCGGTGCAGGCGCTGGCCACCGGCGACGCGCCGCTGTCGGCGGTGGGTGCCGCCGTGGTACAGAGCCGTCTGTCGGGCGCCGATGTGGTGCTGATCGCCGACCAAGCGCCGCGCCTGTCCTACGCGCTGTACGTGAAGCCGGACATCACTAGCGTCGAGGGCCTGCGCGGGCGCACGATCGTCACCACCACGCCCGGCTCGGCCAACTACCAGGGCGTGCAGCTCTTCCTGCGCCGCCTGGGCATGGAGTTCGGCCGCGATGTCCAGGTGCTGCACTCGCAGGGCGGCTCGGAGCAGCTCGCCATCCTGCGCCAGGGGCTGGCCGACGCGGCGATCTTCACGCCGCCGGCCTCCATCCGCGCGCGCGAGCTGGGCCTGCGCGAGCTGCTGACGCTCGCCAACGAGAACATCCCATTCATCAACAGCGTCGTGGCGGTCAACCGCCCGTGGGCCGAGCGCAACCCGGCGACGGTCGAGCGCTTCCTGCGCGCTTACGGCGACGGATTGCGCCTGCTCTACGACGATCCGGTCGCCGCCAAGCAGGCGCTGGCGCGCTTCACGCGCACCGACGACGCCGCCGTGCTCGACGAAACCTATGCCTTCAGCCTGCCAGGCTTCCCGCGGGGCGCACCGTACCCGACGCCCGAGCAGGTGCAGACCGTGCTCGACCTGCTCGACACGCCCGCCGCGCGCACGGCCCGCGCGGTGGACTTCATCGAGCCCCGCTATGTGCGCGCGCTCGATGAGGCGGGCGCGTTCGCGGCGCTGAAGGGGCGCTGATGGCCGCCGCGCGCCCCACCGTATCCGTGGTGATCCCCAACTGGAATGGCGCGCGGCTCTTGCCCGCCTGCCTCGACGCGCTGGCCGCCCAGACCCACGTGCCGCTGGAAGTAATCCTGGTCGACGGGGCCTCGACCGACGACTCGGTGGCGCTAGTGCGCGCGCGCTACCCGTGGGTACGACTGCTAGAGCTGCCCCGCAACCGCGGGTTCGCGGGCAACGCCAACGCCGGCATTCGCGCGGCGCGCGGCGCGATCATCGCGCTGCTGAACAACGACGCCGAGGCCGAGCCGGGCTGGCTGGCGGCGCTGGTGACAGGCTTCGACGCCCCCGACGTGGGCGCCTGCACCTCGAAGATCCTGCTGTACGATTGCCGCGACGTGCTCAACGCGGCCGGCGACGTGTACTATCGCGATGGTACGCCCGGCAACCGCGGCGCGTGGGAAGTCGATCGCGGGCAGTACGACGCCGAGCACGAGGTGTTCGGCGCCTCGGGCTGCGCCTGCGCCTATCGGCGCGCCATGCTGGAGGATGTCGGGCTGTTCGACGAGCGGCTGTGGATGTACTGCGAGGACGTGGACCTGAGCTTCCGCGCCCACTTGCGCGGCTGGCGCTGCCGCTACGTCCCGACAGCGCGCGTGTATCACCGACTGAGCGCTACGGGCGGCGGGCCGCTCGCCAGTTACTACTGCGGGCGGAACTTCGTGCACGTAGCGCTGCGCAACCTGCCAGCACCGCTGCTGTGGCGCTACGCGCCGCGGATCCTGGCGGCGCAAGCACGGATCACCCTGGAGGCGCTGCGCCACTGGCGAGGCGCCGCCGCCCGCGCGCGCCTGCGCGGTCAGGTCGCCGCCTTGCGCGAGCTGCCGGCGGCGCTAGCCCAGCGCCGGGCCATCCAAGCGCGGCGGCGCGCCCCCGCCCCCCACGTACCAAGGGATCAGAGCCCCCCGGGGTCTGGGCGGTAAAGCCGCCCGAT
>JADGHJ010000377.1 GCA_019686175.1 Chloroflexota bacterium
CCCCGTCACCACCGTCCCCCGCCCCTTGATCCCAAACACGTCCTCGATCGGCATCAGGAACGGCTTGTCGATCGCCCGCTGCGGCGTCGGAATGTACTCGTCCACCGCCCGCAGCAACTCCCAGATGCACTGGTACTCCGGCGCCTGCGGATCCTGGCTGCTGCTGGACAGCGCCTTCACCGCCGACCCGCGGATCACGGGCACCTCGTCGCCCGGAAACCCGTACCGCGACAGCAGCTCCCGCACCTCCATCTCCACCAGCTCCAGCAGCTCCTCGTCCTCCATCAGGTCCACTTTGTTCAAGAACACCACCATCGCCGGCACTTCCACCTGCCGCGCCAGCAGAATGTGCTCCCGCGTCTGCGGCATCGGCCCGTCCGGGGCGCTCACCACCAGAATCGCCCCGTCCATCTGCGCCGCCCCGGTGATCATGTTCTTGATGTAGTCCGCGTGCCCCGGACAGTCCACGTGCGCGTAGTGCCGCTTGTCCGTCTCGTACTCCACGTGCGCTATCGCGATCGTGATCCCCCGCGCCCGCTCCTCCGGCGCGTTGTCGATCGAGTCGAACGACCGATACTCCGCCTCCCCCTTCAGCGCCAGCACCTTCGTGATCGCCGCCGTCAGCGTCGTCTTCCCGTGGTCGACGTGCCCAATCGTCCCCACGTTCACGTGCGGCTTCGTCCGCTCAAACTTCTTCTTCGCCATCGGTGTTCCTTTCCACCCTCGGAGGAGGGGACAGCGTTAGACGAGGAGAGTGTCGGTGGCACTGGGAGGCGAGGGAGCCCACGACCAGATTCGAACTGGTGACCTCGTTCTTACCAAGAACGCGCTCTGCCGCCTGAGCTACGTGGGCAAACGCGGCCCCGTTAGGGCCGGCCCTAACGGGGCCACCGGGTGGTGAGGGCAGGATTCGAACCTGCGAATCCCGTCAGGGAGCCGGTTTTACAGACCGGTGCCATTAACCACTCGGCCACCTCACCAGGCCAGAGCCGACGATGGGACTCGAACCCGCACCCTGCGGTTTACAAAACCGCCGCTCTGCCAATTGAGCTACGTCGGCTCGGGCGCGCCCCGGAGGGCGCACCGCCACCATTTTACGACAGTCCCTCGCGCCCGTGCAACTCCCCCGGGCCCTCAGCTTCGCAGTCGCCTAACCACCGGCCAGCTTCACGCGGTAGCCCTGCGCCGTCAGCGCCGCGGCCAACCGCTCGCGGTGGTCGCCCTGGATCTCGATCTGCCCGCCCTCGGCCACCGTCCCGCCCGAGCCGCACAGCCGCTTGAGCTGGCCCGCCAGCTCGCGCAGCGTCTCTGGCTCGGCCGGCAACCCGGCGACGACCGTGACGGTCTTGCCGCCGCGCCCTTTGCGATCGCGAAAGATGCGCACGACGCCGTCGTTGGGCAGGGCGGGCCCGCGTCTAGCCGGCCGCCCGCGCCGCCCCACCGCAGCACAGCGACAGCGATCCGGTGGCTGGCCGCAGGTCGCGCAGCGCGTCAGCCAGCCGCCCTCGGTCGAGTACACTGCGCGCACATTGCTGTCCATGCTCCCCAGTGTACGCCAACGTGCGCCGCCGCGCACGCCGGCCGCGCTAGACTACCCACAACACCGTTGCCCGAGTAGGAGCATCCGGCCATGACGCTCTCCCAGCACGACGCCGATCTGGCGCCGCTCGTGGGCCGCCGGGTGGCGAGCGCGGCTAGCAGCCTCGACCAGTTCGCCCTCGCGTTCGACGACGGCAGCGGCCTGCTGGCCCAGGCCCACGACACGGCCGCCCCGCGCGTCATCGTGGAGGCACGGCCAGCGGCCTCCCTGCCCGCGCTCGCCGAGGCGGTCTGCGCGGTCGACTGGAGCTGGATCGTCGGGGCACGCGTGCAGGACGCGCGGCTCGTCGAGGGTCAGCTCCGCCTCCAGCTCGACCCCCCGGGCCCGCTGACCATCTCGGCCGCCCTCTGGCAAGGCCGGCCGTTCCTCGCTTTCCAGCCCTACCGCCCGCCTCCCCGGACGTGAAGCAGCGGGCGCCGGCGCTGCTGGGTCGGCGCGGTGGTCCGCCGCGCCGGGCTAGAAGACGGCGGTAGGGCGCGGCGCTGTTCGTCCCTCGCGGCGCCGCGCCCTACCGTCAGGGGATGTAGGGAGCTAGCTCGCTTCCCTCGCGCGGAGCGCCAGGCTCTCCTGCCACGCCGCCTGGCCGGCCCCCGCTGACGGCCCGGTCGTCATCGGAGCCCGATTCAGGGTGTCTACCGGTGGCTCGGGCGCGATGATCCGCTTCTGCCATGTGTGGCAGCCTGGCTGGACGTGCCATACTGTGCTCGACCACTGATAGCTGTGGGCGCACGATCCCGCCGAGTGCTCAGAGCCAGCGTCGCTGGCGGAAGGCGGCGTGCCGCAAGCCGGTCGCGAGGAGCAAGCGGTGCAAGCGGGCGAGCAGTTCTTCAACCTATACCAGCACGACTTCGTGCGCGTGGCTGTCGGCGTGCCCGCCGTGCGCGTGGCCGACCCGGCCTTCAACGCGCGCGCGACGATCGCGCTCCTCGAGCAAGCGGCGGCGCGGCAGGTGGTCCTCGTGCTGTTCCCCGAGCTGGGGCTTTCGGCATACACCTGCGACGACCTGTTCCACCAGGAAGCGCTGCTCAGCGCCTGCGAGGCGGCGCTCGGCGAGGTGCTCGCCGCCTCGCGCGCTCTGCCGCTGGTGGCGGTGGTCGGGATGCCGCTGCGGGTAGGCGACCGGCTGTACAACTGCGGCGTCGTCGTCAGTCAGGGCCGTGTGCTCGGCGTGGTGCCCAAGACGTACCTGCCCAACTACCGCGAGTTCTACGAGGCGCGCCAGTTCACCCCGGGCGACACGGCGCTCCAGGAGACGATCG
>JADGHJ010000378.1 GCA_019686175.1 Chloroflexota bacterium
TTACCATCGGCGGTAACAGAGGCCGGGTGCGCCGGCTCGCAGTGCCCCAGCGCGCCTGGTAGTCGGCCCACCGCTGCACGACGCGGCCTGCGCCGGGGCCACGAGCCGGAAGCCTTGGCGCACGCGCGCCTCCCGCGCCGCGAGCCGGGCGAGGCCCCTGTCGCGGGTGGCGCCGGCCTGGCCGAGCATGGAGTCGGGCGCGGCCTCCTCGGGCGTCGCGAGCGGGCGGGGTCGGGCGTGGATCATGGCCCTCCTCGCTGTACTTTGGTAACTCCCCGGTGTGCCACCGCGGTGCGGTTCTCGCAGCCGCCCCATCTGTTACCGCCGATGGTAAATTGACCCAGTAGCGCCGAAGTAGATTTGACCCACCCCCAGCGGGGAACCGATAACCGGCTCTGACTTCCGGGAAGGAGGAGCCGGCCCGATGCTGGGAGGTAGGGACGTGAAGGCGATCTACGAGCTGCACGGGCAAGGCCATTCGGTGCGGGCGATTGCCCGGCAGCTGGGCGTGTCGCGGAACTCGGTGCGGAAGTACCTGCGAGCCCCCGGGCTGCCAACGCCGGCGCCGCGGCGGCCGCGGCCCTCGGCGCTGGACCCGTACAAGGACTACGTGCGGGTGCGCCTGGCGGACGGGGTGGACAACTGCGTGGTGCTGCTGCGCGAGCTGCAGGCGCGGGGGTACACCGGGGGGTACTCGATCTTGAAGGACTACGTGCGTCCGTTTCGACAGCGGCTGGCGGTGCTGCCCACCTGCCGGTTTGAGACAGCGCCGGGCGAACAAGCCCAGGTGGACTTCGGACAGTTCCGCTATCTCCCGCTGGAAGGGGCACCGCGGCTGGTGTACGGCTTCGCGCTGGTGTTGAGCTGGTCGCGAGCGCTGTACGTGGAGTTCGTGCGGCGCGCGGACGTGGCCACCTTTATCCAGTGTCATCTGAATGCCTTCGAGTACCTGGGGGGCGTGCCCCAGCGCTGTCTGTACGACAACACGAAGGTCGTGGTGCTGGGACGGGATGCGGCCGGGGAGCCGGTGTTCCAGCAGCAGTTCCTGGACTTCAGCCTACGGCTGGGCTTCGATCTCCAGCTCTGCCGGCCGTATCGGGCGCAGACCAAGGGGCGGGTGGAGAGCGGGATCAAGTACGTGCGGCACAACTTCTGGCCCACGGTGCGGTTCGTGGACGACGCGGACCTGAACCGGCAAGCGCGCACCTGGCTGGACGAGGTGGCGAACGTGCGGGTGCATGGAACCACCCATGAGCGCCCGGGTGAGCGGCTGGTCGAGGAGCGGCGGCACCTGCGGCTGTTGCTGCCGGCGGCGCAGCTCGTGCCGTTCCGGCGAGAGAGCCGCCAGGTGGGGCGGGATGGGTACGTGCAGTACGAACGGGCCTGGTACGGGGTGCCCTGGCAGTGGGCCGGGCAGGCGGTGCAGGTCCAGGCCGACGCCACGACGGTCCAGCTCTGGGCCGGGGAGCAGCGGTTGGCGATCCATCCCCGCGCGGCGCGGGCGGGCCAGCGGTTCACGGTGCCCGGGCAGTGGGCCGGGCTGCCACTTGGGGCCGGGCGCGTCCGGCGGGAAGCGCTGGCGGTCGAGTTGCCGACTGTCGAGGTGCAGCAGCGCTCGTTGGCCATCTACGAAGCCCTGGTGGCGACCGGAGGCGCCCAATGATCGCCCTGGAGCGCGCCCGGCAGCAGCTCGAGCAGTTGGGCCTGGAGCAGGCGGCCGCGGTGCTGGAGAGCCGGCTGGAGGCCGCCGCGCAGGCCGAGCACGCCTACGCGGAATTCCTGGCCGACTTGCTGGGGACGGAGACCGCTGCCCGCCGGGAGCGGTACCTGCGCACCCGCACGCGCCTGGCGCATCTGCCGTTCCAGCGGACGCTCGCCCAGTTCGACTTTCGCTTCCAGCCCTCCATTGATGAGCGCCAGGTGCGCGAGCTGGCCAGTCTGGCGTTCGTGGCGGACGCGGCCAACGTGTTGCTGCTGGGCCCGCCGGGCGTGGGCAAGACGCATCTCGCCGTGGCGCTGGGGCTCCAGGCCATCGAGCAGGGCATTGGCGTGTACTTCGTGCGGGCGCATGATCTCCTCGAAGACCTGCGCCGCGCGCAGGCGGAGCACCGGCTGGAGCGCCGCTTGCGGGTCTACCTGGCCCCCAAGCTGCTGATCGTGGACGAGTTCGGCGTGTGGCCGTGCGACCGGCTGGCGGCGACCGCGTTCTTCACCCTCATCTCGGCCCGCTACGAGCGCGGGAGCATCATCCTCACCGCCAACAAGGGCTTTGCGGAGTGGGGTGAGGTGCTCGGCGATCCGGTGATCGCCACCGCCATTCTCGATCGCCTCCTCCATCACAGCCACATCCTCAACATCCGGGGGGAAAGCTACCGGCTGCGCGAGAAGAAGCGGGCGGGGCTGTTCAGTGCTCCACCCACCGAGCGAAGGGAGGTGATGGCGGACGCAGCCCCTCCCCCGTAACCGGCCGCCGCACCACCGGCCTGCAGGGGAAGCCGGTCGCCGCTGCGGCGGACACCCGGTGGTAGCGGAGGGTACGCCTCTCCCCCCGAAACAGGCTTCCCGGCGCGGGGGTCTCTCGCCGGGGGCTGAGGCCTGTTTCGGGGGGCGTTATAGGGGAGGACCGGGGCCCGAGCCACTTCCGCCGGGGGTGGGTCAATTCCAAATCGGCGAAAGTGGGTCAATTCTCCATCGGCGTTGACACAACCACAGCCGGCTGCAGCCGCCGCCGCGGGTCCGCGGTTCACCCCCACGCGCGTGGGGACAACACGCTCGGGCGGCTGCAGCAGCAGCTCGCCGACGGTTCACCCCCACGCGCGTGGGGACAACCCGG
>JADGHJ010000379.1 GCA_019686175.1 Chloroflexota bacterium
CGCCCAGCCCGCCGCCTGCCAGCCGATGAGGCTCACCAGCAGCACGTTCGGCCCGGGCGCCGCCCGCGCCAGCGCGAACAGGTCGGCGAACTGCGCGTCGGTCAGCCAGCCGTGGACCTCCACTACCTGGCGGTGGATGTCCGGCAGCACGACCATCACGCCGCCCACCGCCACCAGCGAGAGCGGGGCAAACACCAGGATCAGATCGAGCAGGACGCGGGCGGTCACGAGGGCTGCCGCCAGACCAGCGCGATGCTCACGGGCGCCAGGAGCAGCAGCACCAGCAGCAGCGGCCAGTGCAGCACCCCGACGCCCACGAAGGCCAGGGCGGTGATGATCAGCGCACGGGGGTCGCGCCGCGCCGGCTGGGCCATCTTCAGCCCGGTGGCCAGCAGCAGCCCGGCCGCCACCACCGCGACGCCCCGCAGGACAGCGCGCACCGCGTCGAACTGGCCCACCTCGCTGTACAGCGCGCCCAGCGGCACCCACACCACCAGCGGGGCCAGGATCAGCCCCGTGAAGGCGACCAGCGCGCCCAGCGCGCCGTGGAAGCGCGCGCCGATGAAGATGGCCACGTTGACGATGTTCGGTCCGGGCAGCGCCTGGCCGAGGCTCCATAGCTCGGCGAACTCGCGCGCTGTCAGCCACTGCCGTTTCTCGACCAGAATGCGGTACGCCCAGGCCACGGCGCCGCCAAAGCTGGAAAAGGTGATCTCGACGAAGCAGCCGAACAGCGCGGCCAGCGACACGGTCGCGGGCGCCCCGGCCGACTCCGCGGCGGATTCCCGGCGCATGGTCCACCTCCCTTGCAGCTCGATTGTGAGTCCAGGCAGGTGCCGAGGCAAGTCGCGATAGAGCGGTATAGCGCAGGGATTCGCACGTCGCTATGTGCTGCACCCCTATTCTACGCATCGTGATGGCTTATGTCTGATCAGTGCCCGCACGAATGAGATATCTCAGTGGATACGCAGGTGCGGCAGGCAGCTTGTGCGTGTCCGCGCGTTGGGAGTAAGATCGATGGGAGCAACTTGTCCAATTGGAGTAGCTATGGGGGCAATTGTGGAGAACCGGTGGAGATTGTGTGGATGATAGTGGGAGTTATCATCAGTTCGGTACAATGGTGGAGAAGTGGATGATAGCGCGCGTGCTGCAGTGGGGTGTCATCGCCATCATCGGCCTGCTCGTGGCTATCCAGTTCGTGCCCTATGGGCACGCTCACACTAACCCGTCGGTACGTGCCGAGCCAGCGTGGGATAGCTCGGAGACGCGCACGTTAGCGGTTCGTGCCTGCTACGACTGCCACAGCAACCAGACGACCTGGCCCTGGTACAGCAATGTGGCGCCGATCTCCTGGCTGATCCAACGCGAAGTGGACGAGGGGCGGCGCGAGCTGAATTTCAGCGAGTGGGACCGACCGCAGCGCGAAGCCCGCGACGCGGCAAATCAGGTTCGGCAGGGCAAGATGCCCCCCGAGTACTACGTCTGGCTGCATCCCGAGGCGCGTCTATCATCGTCGGAACGAGATGCGCTGATCCGTGGTCTGGAGGCGACGTTCGGCACGCGCGTCGAGCGCGCACAATAGCCGTGGGTACCCTTTTGTCGACCCGCGTGTCGGCCGAGCACCGCCCTTGAGCCGGCTACAATGGGGGCGGGAGGACGGCATGGACTTCACCTTCACGCCCGAGCAGCAGGCCATCCGGCAGGCGGTGCGCGAGCTGTGTGGGCAGTTTCCCCCCGCCTACTGGCGCGAGCTGGATCGCACGGGCGCCTACCCAGAGGAGTTCGTGCGCGCGCTGACCGCGGCGGGTTGGCTTGCCGCGCTGATCCCCGAGGAGTACGGCGGCGCAGGGCTCGGCCTCACCGAGGCGAGCATCATCCTCGAGGAGATCCACCGCTCGGGTGGCAACGCCGCCGCCTGCCACGCCCAGATGTACACCATGGGCACGCTGCTGCGGCACGGCAGCCCGGCACAGAAGGCGCGCTACCTGCCCGCCATCGCCCGCGGCGAGCTGCGCCTGCAGGCGTTCGCTGTCACCGAGCCCAACGCCGGCTCGGAGACCACCCGCATCCAGACCACCGCCGTGCGGCGCGGCGATCATTATGTCATCAGCGGACAGAAGGTGTTCATCTCTCGCGTGCGGCAGTCCGATCTGATGCTGGTGCTGGCGCGCACCACACCGTACGACCAGCTCGCGGACAAGACGCGCGGGCTGAGCGTGTTCCTAGTGGACCTGCGCGAGGCGGGCGGGGCGGTCGACGTGCGCCCGATCGACCTGATGATCAACCACCACTCCAACGAGGTGTTCTTCGACGACCTGCGCGTGCCGGCCGCGAACCTGATCGGCGAGGAGGGGATGGGGTTCCGCTACATCGTGGATGGGTGGAACGCCGAGCGGATCCTGCTGGCCGCCGAGGCGCTGGGCGACGCGCGCTGGTTCATCGAGCGGGCGGTGGCCTATGCCAAGACGCGAGTGGTGTTCGGGCGGCCGATCGGGGCCAACCAGGGGGTGCAGTTCCCGCTCGCGCAGGCGTACGCGCGCACCGAGGCGGCCGACCTGGTGCGCTACCTGGCGGCGGCCAAGTTCGACCGCGGCGAGCGCTGCGGGGCAGAGGCCAACCTGGCCAAGTTGCTGGCGGCGCAGGCGGCGTGGGAGGCGGCCAACGTCTGCCTGGACATCCACGGCGGCTACGGCTTCGCGGTGGAGTACGACGTGGAGCGCAAGTTCCGCGAGACGCGGCTGTTCAGCGTGGCGCCCGTCAACAACAACCTGGTGCTGGCGTACCTCGGCCAGCACGTGCTCGGCCTGCCCCGCTCGTACTA
>JADGHJ010000380.1 GCA_019686175.1 Chloroflexota bacterium
CTGCGTCGAGCAGCTCCTGCAGCCGCGTGCGGTCGAGACGCCGCCGGCCGATAGCCACGCACGCGGGGCTTGCGGCGGGGGCAGCGGCCGGGACGTCCCCGCCGGCAGTCGATCGTAGCTCGTCGCCGGCTGCCGAGGCCGCGGCGTAGCGTTCCCGCGCCGCGTGCTCCGCGGCGGCGCACGGGTCGTCGTCCGGCGCCGTCCGCCAGCAGCCGAGGCAGCGGAACAGCAGCATGGCCCCTGTGTCGGCGCCGCAGTCGCAACAGAACCCCGTCGCACACCGTTCGCAGCTGGTGGGCCGTGGCGCGCCGGCCACCGGCTGGAGCGCGCCGTCACAGCGCGGGCAGATGGCGACAGCTGTGATCCCCAGCGCCTCTGCCGCCTGGCGCAGCAGGGCCGCGCCGGCCGTCGCGCAGAACGTCCGCCACGCCGCTTCCCCAGCCGCCACGGCCAGGTGCGGCCACAGCGGCAGCCGCGGCCACCTGCGCGCTCGCGCCGCTGCCAGGACCTGTGCGCCGAGAGCCACGGGCTGCGCCAGGGGCAGGCTCGCATCAGGCAGCGGGTGACAGATGGCGCACACCCAGTAGTCGGGCCGGTCCGCCAGGGGGCGCCACCAGCGCGCGCTGCCGCAGGTCCGACACGGGGCGCCGGTCGGCCCGCGCGCAGCCAGAGACACGCCCCCGGCCGCCGATCGGGGAGCTTCCTGCCTGCGGCTGTCCGGGGCGGCGACCTCACCGTGTGCGGGGCCCGTCTCTGGCCTGGCGCTGCTGGCGGCGGCCCGCGCCGCCACGAACGCGCGGGCCCGTTCCAGATAGCGTTGCGGCATGCGTCCGTCCTCCCATCTCCCGCCCCGTCGGGGGCAGGGACTTTCTGCGCTTTTTTCGCTTTGTTCGCACCCCTGATCGGGGTTGCTGCAGGCCGGAGGCGGCTCTCCGCCTCACCGAGAACGGCTGCCCCGCCCCTTGGACGGGCTTGTTTGGCGCCCTTCGCGCCTCCCGCGCTGGCAGCGTGCGCTCTCCCGCACACCATGGCCCCACTGTGCCCCGGGATGGCGTGCGAAGAAAGCGAATGAAGCGAAAAAAGGGACAGGGGCTCATGGCGCCTCGCCAGCCGTCCGCCAGACTTCCGCCGGCCGCCCGTCGGTCGCGCGCTGCTCCACGCGGACTCGTCCGTGCCGCAGCAGCGTCTGCAACGCCAGGTCGACGCGCGCCGCCGGCACGTGGCGCCCGAACAGGTTGCTGATCGTGGTGCGAGTCAGCTCGCCGTGCTCCGCCAGCGCCCGCGCGATGGCGTCGGCGATCGGGTCGCCCGTGGCGTCCCCAAACAGGAAGGCCACCGATCGCTCGGCATACCCCCACAGCTCCAGCGCCGCGTGCAGGTGCGCCACGGTGATCAGCGGCGAGCCGTCGAGCAGGGCGTACAGCAGCGACAGCCGCAGCACCTGCGCCTCCGCCCGGGCCAGCAGGGCCCCGGCCAGGCCCGTGC
This sequence comes from Chloroflexota bacterium, assembly GCA_019686175.1. GTDB lineage: Bacteria > Chloroflexota > UBA6077 > UBA6077 > JAJPHF01 > JADGHJ01. The sequence continues at coordinate 1,486 of JADGHJ010000380.1, forward strand.
GGTCGGCGGCCAGCTCGGGATAGATGTCCGCCCACAGCGCGCGGGCGGCGGCGTCGCGCTCGATGCGCGCGAGGCGCCGGGCGGAGCCCAGCGCCTGGGCCAGCGCGCGGGCCAGGGCGTGGACTGCTTCCCCGGCAAACGGTTCTGGCTCGGGCAGCAGCTTGCTGCGCCGCACGGCCAGCCACAGGAACCGATTCGCAAAGCCGTTGGCCATCTCGACGTCCGGCAGCTCGCGCTCCAGCTCCGCGCGGGTGATGTGGCCGACCACCGCGACGTGCGCCCCTGTGGCCTTGGCCGGCGCGTTCTTGGTCAGGATGCGCAGGTCGCCGGAGTCCCAGGCGTCGCGCAGCACCGGCGACAGCGTGTTGCCCTGGCGGCCCATCACCGCTAGCACCCGCGCCAGCTCGGGCTCCACCACCAACAGGCGCTTGTCGGGCTCCCCCGCGTCCGCGACCACCGTCTCGTAGCCGACCGTGCGCCCGCGCTCTTTGATCGGCTCGGTGCGCTCGATAGGGTCGCGCACGGCCCAGATCAGTCCCTCGCCGCTGGCCAGCCCGTTCGCCCAGCGCGGGGCGAGGTCCTCGGCCAGGAGGGAGAACACCGCCCGCACCGGCTGGAGCGCGTCGCCCTTGCGGGCCTTCGCGGTCTCACCGACCAGCCCGAGGAACAGGCGCGCCGGGTGGCGCGTCGCGCCGACCACCGCGTGAGGCTGTGGCCCGACGGCGCAGCCGAAGGCGACCAGGAACTGGCTGAGGAGCGCGAGCGGGTCGGCCTCGGTGTGGGGCAGCACGGCCTCGACGAACTGGCCCGCCAGGCCGTGATAGACGGCATCCGCCGGGGGCTCGGGCCAGGGGCGGTCGATCCCGTGGTACCGCGCCCGTTGCGCCCCGGCGCCATCGACCGGCAGAGCGGGCGTCGGCTGGTAGCGCCGGTACACGCCCTCGACGATGCGCGTGGCCTCGGCCGGGGCGAGCGGCGGCTGGCACCGGGCCGCCCAGTCGAGGGCCAGATGCCGAGCCAGCTCCAGCGGCACGTTCTCCCCGCGCAGCCGGCAGGCGGCCCGAAATAACCGATCGTTGCGCTCGCCCGCAGGGATACCGACGAACAGCGCCGCCCAGTCGACGTGGCCGTTCGTCCGCTCCGTCCCGTCGCGCTGGGCTTGCGTCGGCTCGGGTGGCAGCGCCGCCTCGATGGCGGCCAGAGTGTAGACGCGGTCGGGGGCGTGCTCCAGCAGCCGCGCCACGGTGGGGGGCTGGCGCTTGGTATGCAGTGAGCCAGGCGGGCGCAGACAGCGGGCGGCGTCGCAGGCCTGGGGATCCGCGCCCAGGACCTGCG
>JADGHJ010000381.1 GCA_019686175.1 Chloroflexota bacterium
CAGGAGGCCCGCATGGCTAGTGTACCGCAGTTCCCCTCGGCGCGGACACCCCGCACCGCCCGCCGTCCAACGCCTGATCCCCGCCGCGCCGCGATCTACACTCGCGTCAGCACCCGCGAGCAGGCCACCGGCGGCTACAGTCTTGCGGCGCAGGCGGAGGACTGTCGCCGTTTGGCGCAGGATCTCGGCGCCACCGTGGTGGCCGAGTTCGCCGACACCGACTCGGGGGCCGAGTGGGACCTTCCGGGGCTCAACGCCCTGCTAGACGGCGTCAAACAGGGGGCGTTTGAGCTGGTGCTCGTCTACGACCCGGACCGCCTGGCGCGCAATCTGGCCAAGCAGCTCGTGCTAGAAGAGGAGCTGCGTCGGTGTGGCGTGGGACTGCGCTACGTGACGCTGCAGGGCGGCGACAGCGCCGAGGACCAGCTGCTCAAGAACGTGCGCAGCAGCATCGCCGAGTACGAGCGCGCCAAGATCGCCCTGCGCACCAGCCGAGGTCGCCGCGCAAAAGCTGAGCGGGGCCTCATCGTGGGCAATGGGGTACCGCCCTACGGGTATCGCTACGAGCTGGACGCTGCGGGCAGGGTCGTGGGGCTGACGCCGGACTCTCGGACGGCGCCCATCGTTCAGCGGATCTTTGCCGAGGTCGCGCGCCTGCCGCTCGACAAAGTATGCGAGCGGCTGAACGCCGAGGGGATTCCCACGTACTTCGTTGCCCGCGGGCGTGGTGTGTGGCGCAACTCGACGCTGCTGGGGATTCTGCGCAACCCTGTCTACCTGGGCACGGCTGCCTACGGTCGCCGCGACACCCAGAAGCGCTGGCGTCCACCTGAGCAGTGGCTCACCATCCCAGTACCGCCTCTTGTGGATCGTCAGACATGGGACGCGGCACACGCGGCGCTGCGGGAGCGCAAACGAGCCCGTGCAGCACGGACTCCAACTGGAGAGGCCCGTTATCCGCTCCGGGGGCTGCTGACCTGTGCCCACTGTGATGGGCAGCTCTCCTGCGCCGACAACAACGGGCACCGCTACTACGTCTGCCTGCGGCACCAACCGCGCCGCGCGGCGCTCGGTGGATCCGCGGTGTGCATCTTGCCTGCGGTGCCGGCACGGCCGCTCGAAGAGGTGCTGTGGGAGCAGGTGCAGGCAGCGCTCCTGTCCCCGGAGCGGCTGCGGGCAGGGCTCGCTGCTGCCCGCGAGCAGCACGCGGCAGCGGATGCACGGCGAAAAGAGCGGCTGGCGGTGATAGACGCGGAGGTCGCGCGACTCCGCGCCCGATTGGCACGTATTATGGATGAGCGGCTCGACGCGGCCCCTGGGAGCGAGACCGCGCGGGTGTTGAAGAGCAAAGCGGAGGAGGTCGAGGCCACCCTGGCTCGACTGGCAACGGAGCGGGCGACCCTCGCCGCCGCCCCAGTGGCTGGGCTGTCGGAAGCAGACGCCGCGACGCTGGAACAGTTCGCGGCCGCGGTCCAAGCCGGGCTGGCCCTGGCGAGAGAGCCGCAGCGGCGCGAGTTGTACCGCTTGCTCCACCTGCGCGGACGTGTGCGGCTGGATCCGACGCACGGCATGCAGCTTGGCCGGCGCCATCGGTTTTCGGTGAGTTGGGACGGCGTGTTGGAACTACCGCATCTCGGACGCGAATACAAGAAGGTGCGCGTCAGCTACTTCACGGACGACTACGCCGAGTGGGAGCGGGAGCACCTCGGTGTGGTGAAGATTAACCTCGAAGGCATCCCCGCCCTCGCGGCCACCACAGCGCCATAGGCGCAGTTGGCCAGCCGAGCGACGGGGCAAATAGGGCCCCCTGCTAAGGCTGATAGGGGCCGAGCACGCGCACCGCATAGTCGGCGAAGCTGTGGTCCACCAGGCGGTTGAGGTCGGGCTTCTCGGTCAGATAGCCGTTCGCCACGTACCAGTCCAGGTCGCGGGCCAGCGTCTCGACATTCAGGTAGCCGTCCGGGTTCATGTAGTCCCAGGTCACTTTGTCGTACAGGGCAGGGTCCTTGACGTTGGTGTGCTTGGTGAGGATGGAGACGATCTCGCCGCGATTCTGTCGTTTGGGACCGAAGGCATCGTTGTAGTCGCGCAGGCCACGCACGTAGGCGACCATGAAACGGTTGCCCGCGCTCTGACCGATCTGCGTGATGCGCGGGCCGTACATGATCGCGCCGATCTGCTGGCCGGGATAGATCTCCACGGCGCGTTTCCAGGGAATCAGAATCCCTTGCGCCTCTCCCAGCGTGAGCAGCGGGTCGATCTGCAGCGCCACATCCACGGCCTTGTTGGCCAGCGCCGAGTTCATGTCCGGGAACGTCAGCTCGTTGATCTCGACGTCGGCCAGGGTGAGGCCGCCGCGCCGCACGGCGTAGTCGATCAAGATATGGCTGGCGGTGCCCCTGGCGGGAATGACGATGGTCTTGCCGTGCAGGTCCGCGTAGTCGCGCAGGCGGCCCGCCTCGGCGTATTCCTTGGGGATCGCCAGCGCCAGCGAAGAGGCGAAGCCGTTGCGCGGATCGGGGCTGGTGGCGGCCTTATCGGCCACCAGGCGGATGTCGATGCCGCGATTGACGGCATTGAACAAGCCGGCGCCCACCGCCCCCACGCCGACGTCGAGCTGCCCGGCGCCTAGCGGCGCGATCGCCTCGGCGGCCGTGGCGAAATCGACCCACTCTACTTGGATACCTTGTTCCTGGAAGTACCCCTTCTCCTCGGCGATATACATGCCGGCGTCGGCCGTGATGCGGAGCGTGGCCACGCGCAGCCGCACGGGCGGGGGCGGGCTGCTAGCGGGG
>JADGHJ010000079.1 GCA_019686175.1 Chloroflexota bacterium
TCGTCTCCCCAGCGCGCACGGCCTTCGGCGAGCAGCCGGTCGCGCTGGAGCGCTTGCTGGGCGAGGGAGACGAGATGATCGCGCTCGGTCTTGACCTCGCGCCGTACCCGCGCAGCTGCCTGCTCGATCAGCGCTAGCTGCTCCAGCCCGAAGATCCGGCGGAGGTGGGCGTCGATCGCCGCCAGCGGGGGCTTCTCCACAAAGCGATAAACGTCGCCCTCGGGCATGTACAGCACGCGCAGGAAGAAGTCGGCAGGAGCGCCCAGCTCGCGTTCGATCGCCGCCGCTACCCCCTCCACGCCCTCGGCCTGTCGCTGGCCCGCGCGGGCCAGCGCCGCATGCATGCGTCCACCCCCGGCCGATAGGCCCCGCGTGACACACCACGCTCCCTCGCCGAGTTGAAGGTGCACCTGCACCTGGACTGGCCGGCCATCCGTGCGCACAAACAAGCGCGCGTTGGCCAGACTCGCCGGCTCGCCCGCGAGGACGAACGCCACGGCCTCGAGCAGGGAGGTCTTGCCAGCCCCGTTGGGCCCCAGCAGCACATTGAGCCCTGGGCGGAGCTCGATCTCGGCGGCGTCGAAGGCGCGCCAGTTCCGAACGCTAATTCGCGTCAGCATCAGCGACCTCCTCGCTCTCCGGCTCGGGCGCCAGCGCCCGCAGGGCGGCATGCAAGCGATCGACCAGTGCGTCTGCGTCCGGGGGCGCGGCCAGCAAGGCTTCGAACTCCGCTACCAGCCGCGCGAGGTCGATGTCGCGCAGGCTGTTCGCCGCGGCGACCCGCTCCGGGTTGCGCGCCCGCGCCTGGCGCTGCTCTGCCGCGGCGGCTACCAGCGCGGCTCGGAACATGGCCGCGGGCCGTAGTGCCTCGGCAGCCTCGGCGGACGCCTGCGGTGTACTCTTGTCCATCCCTAGCTCTCCTCTAGCTTGCAATCCGACCCTCTTCTGCATTTCCAACACTGACAGCAGAGTTCGACAGCGGCATCACACGAGCCTATGACTACGGTAGGCTACGGGCGACCGACAGCTATGGCCGGACTGGTGTGCCGGCAGGGCTGTGACTACCCGCAGGAGGGATGGCGTCGGCATGTCGGCAGATAACGCGCCGGCCGCCCGGCTCGACCTACCGCGGCCCATCGCTACTGCGGCGGTACCACGCGAGTTCCGCGAGGAATTGGCGTGCCGGGCGCTGGCCTGGTGCCAGTGGCCGCGACCGCGCAGCGCGGAGCCACTGGTCGGCCTGGCCCGGCGGCGCGCTCTGGCGACCATCCAGGAGACCGAGGCCCGCGCCAGGCGGCACGCCCGCTGGCGCGACTTGCTCCTGCGTGCAGCTCCTGCCGGGCAGGACGATAGTTCGGCGACAGCCACGCCGGCCCTCGAGCATGCGCTGCGGGAGTACTTCGGCCTCACGGCATCTCGGCCCGGCCAGGCGGCGGTGTACCAGGCGGTGCTCGACGGCCGCGACACCCTCGCCATCCTCCCCACGGGCGCGGGCAAGAGCCTCTGCTTCCAGTTGCCGGCCATGCTCCTCGACGGCGTCACGGTGGGGGTCTCGCCGCTGGTGGCGCTGATGAAGGATCAGCTCGACGGGCTGCCGCCAGCCGTCCGGGTGCGCGCCACGCTGATCAACGCCACGTTGGCGCCGGACGAGATCGCGCAGCGTCTCCGAGACCTGGCCGCAGGCGCCTTTCGGTTGCTGTACGTCGCACCGGAGCGGCTCGGCCAGCCCACCCTGCTCGCAGCGCTACGGTGGGCTGAGGGCGCGCGCCTGGTAGCGGTGCTGCGCGTGGACGCGAGGGAAGCCCGGGAGGAGGCGCTAGTGGCCCTGTGCGCCAGCGAGCCGGGCAGCACGGTCGTCTACACCAACTCGCGCGAGCGCTGTGAGCGGCTCGCGGCGCTGCTGGCGCGACACGGCCTCTCCGCGCGCTATTACCACGCCGGCCTCGGCGGCGACGAACGCGCCGTGGTACGGGACGCCTTCATGCGAGGTCAGGTGCGCGCGATCGTGGCCACCGTCGCCTTCGGCATGGGCGTCGACACGCCAGACAGCCGGCTGGTGGTCCATGTGGGACTGCCGCGCTCGCTCGAACCGTCCGCGCAGGAGACCGGGCGCGCGGGACGCGACGGCCGCCCGGCGCGCTGCGTGCTGCTGGTCTCGCCCGGTGATGGCGGCCAATTGGCGCGCTGGGCCGCCGTCGAGCGCTTGCAGCTCGACGATCTGCGGCAGGTGTATCGCACGGTCCGAGCGCGGCTGAGCGGTGCGCACCAGGGAGTGATCGACGAGCGCGGGGTGGGCAGCGAGTTGCCGGGCGACGACGGCGAGCCCCGGGGGCGGGTTGCGCTCGGGCTGCTGGAACGAGCGGACATCCTCCAGCGGCTCGGCGTGGCGCCGGCCCGGGTGCAAGTGGACGCCAGCGCGGCGCCCGGCGCGGTCGACGATCCGGCGCTCGGGCGCCTGCCGGCCGAATACCACGGCATTCGAGGCGGAGCGCATCGCCCACGTGAGGGCCTACAGCTGCCGCCGTGGCTGCCGCCACGCTTTCTTGGCTCGGCACCTGGGCGAGCCGTTTGCTCCCCCTGCAGCGCGTGCGATCACTGCGCGCCGTCCAGCGCCGTGGTCTTCGCCGCGCGTCGTCGCGCGCCCGACCCGGCCGCTGTGAGTCCACAGCCGCTACAGACAGTGCATGGCCTGGAACCGGTCAAGCTCGCGCGCTACGGCCCGGCGCTGCGGGCTGTGCTGCGGGGCCAGGCCGAGGAGACGGCGGAGGCCATGTGACACGGGGGTGCCGCTGGCGCGACAGCAACCGTCAACTCGCGCTACACTCGGAGTCAATACAGGGCGGCGTACAGCCTGGGGACACGGCAGTCTGGCTTGGGCCCCGGCGCCCACCACGGCGGGCACCGGGGCCTCGCGGGAGGGGGCGCAGGTGTGGGGCGACATGGACTCGGCCGCGCCGGAAGTCGATGCGGGGACGATCGCGGCGGCGTTCGGAGAGCCACTCGATCACCTGCTGGACACGCGTGCCTGGCACTACGCGGACGATCTGGGCCGGCTCTACGAGCGGCTCGCCAGTGAGGTACAGGCCGCCGTCGGGCAAGAGAAGCGCGTATACGAGCCGTTCCGGCAGGAGGTGTTCCCGCGGCTAGCGCAGCGCGCCGGCGCGCCCCCGGGCGCGGGCCACCATCCCGTCTCCGAGCAGGAACTCAAGGAGATCACCTACGGCCTGCTGTTCAACGGCCAGGTGGTGGCCAGCGACGCCTCGTTATATCCCTACGACACCCTGCCGCTGACCGTCGTGCAGATCGCGGTCAGCACCGTCGTGTATCAAGGTGCGGCCAGCTCGTGGGTGCAGCGGCTGTACCGCCGCGACTTGCGCGTCAGTCCCGACAACGTGGTGGACGAGGCGCTGGCGCTGCTGGAGCGCCGCGAGCGACGTGAGGCCCTCGACCACCCGCCGCGCCGGGACTACCTCAGCCGCATCGCTACGCGCGCCATCGCGGCCTACGCCGAGCGCGCCATCCTGCTGGAACAGGCCGGCGACCGCTGGCTGCTGGGCCACGGGAGCCCCGCCCCGTTCGAGCTGATCACCGGGTCGGGCAGCATGGACTTGATGGTCCACGGCACGCGGCTGCTCGAGCACCTGATCACCCAACATCAGCGGTTCGTGTACGTGCCCAGCGCGCCGAAGCACCGCCTGCTGCAGAGCCTCGGCCACGCCCTCCGGCCGCTGGAATACGCCATCGTCCAGTGGCTCAACGAGTACCTCGAGCCGGTGTTCGCCCACGGTCAGTGGCGCGGCACGGTCTCAGCCGACACGCGCGTCGACGGGCGGCGCGTGTCGGCCGCGGAGTGGATCCAGCGCTTCCGCGACCAGGTTACGGCCCAAGTGGTGGTAGGGATCTACCGCGCCAGCCCGCTAGCACCGGCGCGGGTGTTCTATGCGCACCGCGACTTCGCCCATGTGGCGGCGCGCATCGCGCTCGCCGACAGCGTGCTGCAATGGCAGCGGGGCTTCCCGCTGCTGCTCGACCTGGCCGACCACTCGTGCTCCACGTTGTTCGGCGGCCACGCCCTGCGGGAAGCGGTCGATGTGGCCTACACGCGCGCGGGAGCCCCGTGGGAGTATCTCGCTGAGCGCGCCACCCGGCCGTGGCGCTGAGGGGACGCGACGATGATCGAGGATGCGAGCCCGCTACCCCTACACGAGAGCGACGGCACGACACCCGCCCCAGTCGTGGCCGCCCAGGTCCGTGCGGAGCTTGCCCGCGCCGCGCCGGCCTGGCAGCCGGAGTTCCCCGATGCGATCGGCTTCACCATGTTCGACTCGCCGTCGAGTGAAGACGGCACGGTGACGGTGCTGCTGCCGCAAGAGGCCATCGAACGCGCCCCCTCGCAAGCACTGGTACGGATTCGCAGCCGCGACGGCCGCAGCTACCTGGGCGCGGTGGTCGCCGGCCCCTTCGCGGAGCCCGACGGTATGCGCGCCGACTCGCCACTGCTGATCATGACTGTTACCCAGGGGGGGATCTTCACCCCGCCGCACCACGGCCGTGTACAGGTAGAGCTGCTGGGCGAGGAGCAGGACGGCGTGCTGGTCCCTCCGCGCCTGCGGCCACTGCCCCAGAGCCCGGTGTGGACGCTCAGTGCGGCCGAAAGCGCCCGCGTCCTGCGCCTCGGGGGCGAGATCCAGCTCGGCACGGTCGTCGGCCAGGAGCAGCTCACGGTGGGCGTGCCGGCGCTGCGGAAGGATGTGCTGCCGCGCCACCTGGCCATCTTGGGCACCACTGGCGGCGGTAAGTCGACGACGGTCGCGCGCCTGGTCGCCGAAGCGCAGCGCGCCGGCTTCGCGGTGATCCTGCTCGATGTCGAGGGCGAGTACACGTTCCTGCACGAGCCGACCGCCGACCCGCGCATGTGCAGAGCGCTCGCCCAGCGCGGCCTGGCGCCCACGGGAGTGCCGAACGTCACCCTGTATCACCTGGTGAACCGCGACACCGCTAACCCCGACCATCCCCAGCGGTGCGCGTTCGCCCTCCAGTTCGCGCGGCTGTCGCCGTATGCCACCGTCGAGCTGCTGGAGCTGACCGAGCCCCAGAGCCAGCGCTTCTTCCAAGCGTACGATCTGGGCAAACAGCTCCTCCGCGAGTTCGGCATCTTCCCGGCCCCGAACGATCCTCGGCAGGAGCAGCTCGCACTCGAGGTGGACGAGTTCGAACGAGGCTATCCGCGACTGGAGCTGCTGTTCTTCACCGACCTGGTCGGGGCCTGCCTGGCCGTCGCGAACAAGCTGGACGAGAGCTGGCGCCCCCGCCACCCTCGCCTGAAACCCGAGAACGCCCGGAAGCGCGTGCTGGAGCTTGTCCAGGCCCTAAAGCCGAGTCACCCCAACTCCTGGGGCGCCCTGTTGGGCAGGCTGAACCTCCTGCACCGCCTGAAGGCCTTCGACCAGCCGGATGGGGCGCCAATGAGCTACAAGCGGTTGCTCCGAGCTGGCCATGTCAGCGTCATCGACCTGTCGGACACGGGCTCGCCAGTGCTCAGCAACCTGGTGATCGCCGACGTGCTGCACGGTGTGCAGGAGGCGCGCGAGGAAGAGTACACGGCCTTCGAGCGCCAGCGCCGCCAGGACGGGCCGACGGGGGCCCCTCCCCCCGTCTTGATCATCATCGAGGAGGCGCACGAGTTCCTCAGCCGCGAGCGCGCGGCCCAGATGGAGGTGCTGTTCCAGCAGGTCACGCGCATCGCCCGGCGCGGCCGCAAGCGCTGGCTCGGGTTGGTGTTCGTCACCCAGCTGCCGCAGCACCTGCCGCCCCAGCTCTTCGGCCTCGTGAATAGCTACATCCTGCACAAGATCACCGACCCGCGCGTGGCCGACGACCTACGCCGGACCGTGAGCGGGATCGACCCGGCGCTATGGCAGCGGCTGCCCACGCTGGCCCCCGGTCAGGCGATCGTGGCGTTCCCCCACCTCGCCCGGCCGCTGCTGGCGGCGATCGATCCGACCCCGGCCCAGCTCCGTTTGATCGACTGAGCCCGGCTTCGGGCGCCCCGCTGGGGCGTCCCGAGGGCGCCTGCAGGGAGGATGCCATGAGGCCCACCCCGTACCAGCGCCTCACCATCGGAGTCCTGACGCTAGCCACGCTGCTCGCCTGCAGCCGCCCCGCCCCTTCCGCACCATCGGCCGCAGGCGCGGCACCGAGCGCACCCGCCACAGCCGCCCCGCCTGCGTTGCTCCCCACGCGCCTGGCCTACACCACCACCAACGCCGGCACGACGCCGATGTGGGTGGCCCAGGAGACCGGACTGTTCCGCGAGGAGGGCCTCGAGACGTCGCTGGTGCGCATCCCCGCTGGCGCCCCGATGCTGGGCGCGCTGCAGAACGGCGATGTGGCAGTGGCCATGGCGGGCGGGCCGGCGATCGTGGATGCCATCCTGCAGGGCGGCGACCAGGTGATCGTCGGCTCGCTATCCAACGCTCACGTGCAGGCGCTGTACGGGGCGCCCAGCTTCCCAACCGTGGAGTCGTTGCGCGGCCGGACGGTCGGCGTGTCGCGGATCGGCGCCGCGAGCGACGTCGCGGGCCGCGAGGCGCTGCGTCGCCACGGCCTCGAGCCGGGGCGCGACGTGGCGATCGTCGCCACCGGCGGGAACCCGGAGTCGGTCGCCGCGCTGCAAGCGGGTGCCGTGCAGGGCATCGTGGTGAGCCCCCCGCTCGGCCTCGAGGCCCGGCGCCTGGGCCTGCACCTGCTGATCGACATCACCGCGCTCCAGCTGCCCTCGCCGGGCTCGACCCTCAGCACCACCCGCCGCTACGTCGAGACGCACCCCGAGATCGTCGAGCGCGTGGTGCGGGGTGTGATCCGCGGCGTGCACCGCTACGAGACCGACCGCGAGGCAGCCATCCAGGCCATCGCGCGCTACAGCGGGGTCGAGGAGCGGGAGGTCCTGGAAGACACCTACGAGTACTTCCGCGGTCGCTTCCAGCGCGACCTCTACCCCTCACTGGAGGCGATCGCGGCGGAACTCGCCAGCCGGACGGACGTGCCGGCCGCGGCGACAGCCCGGCCCGAGCAGTTCGTGGACCTCCGCTTCGTGGAGCGCCTGCGCGCCAGCGGGTTTGTCGACGCGCTGTACCAATAGTGACCGGCCACAGCGACGCGAGCTGCACGGGCGCAGCCAGAAGCCATGCCCCTCGGCGGGGATCGCACCGGCGCGGGGCGGCTCCAGGAGCAGCAACGCCTCGCGCCCGTCCCGCAGAACGGCCGACGGCCTCGGCGCCGGGAAAACCGACCCTGCGCGTCCTCTTGACCAACCGGCGCGCGGCGCCTACAATCCGCAGCATCCAACGATGCGGCCCTGCGACCCAGTCAACAGTCGGGGCCAAGCATACTGGGCGCGCGAGACGCGGAGGCGCGATGACCGCCGACACCTTCGCGCTGCACTTTCTCAACGGGGTGACTTTCGGCGCCCTGTTGTTCCTCCTGGCGAGCGGTTTCACCCTCATCTTCGGCCTGATGCGCATCACCAACCTCTCACACGGGGGCCTGTACCTGGTGGGGGGCTACATCGGTTTCAGCTTGCTGGTGGTCACGGGCAACTTCTGGCTGGCGCTGGTCGGCGCGGGGTTGGCCATCGCCGCCCTGGGGCTCGTGGTCGAGCGCCTCTTGCTACGCCAGGTGCGCGGCCAGACTGACCCCGAGGTGCTGCTCACCCTGGGCATCGCGTTCGTCCTCGGCGACCTTGCCCTCGCCATCTGGGGCGGTGACCCCCTCACCATCCGGACCCCCGGCTTGCTCCGCGAATCCGTCAGCCTGTTCGGCATCACCTATCCTGTTTTCCGCCTGTTCGTGGTGGCGGTTGGCATCTGCATCGCGCTCGCCCTGTGGTACCTGATGGACCGCACGCGGCTTGGCGCGGTGATCCGCGCGGGGGTGGACGACCGCGAGATGGTCGACGCCATGGGCATCGACATCCAGGTGCTGTTCAACCGCGTGTTCGCCTTTGGCGCGTTCCTCGCTGGCTTGGCGGGGCTGCTCGGCGGCGCGTTCCTCGCCCTGTACCCCGGGGCCGACTGGGAGATCCTGCTGCTGGCCATCGTGGTGGTGATCATCGGCGGACCGGGCAGTCTCACCGGCGCCGTCGTGGGGAGCCTGACCGTGGGGCTGATCGACGCCTTCGCCAAGGCGTTAGTGCCCGATCTCCTGTACTTCACGCTGTTCGCCCCCATGGTGCTGATCCTGGCGTGGCGGCCGTATGGGCTGCTGGGGCGGGTGAGCTGATGCGAGTGGCCGCGTTCGCCCGCAGCACGCCGCTGCCGTGGCAGCTCGCCCTCCTGGGCTGCGGGGTGCTCGTCGCGGTGGCGCTCCCCTACCTAACCTCGTCGTTCTACGTGAGCGTCGCCACGCAGATCCTGTTCTTCGGCCTGCTGGCCATGAGCATCGACCTGCTGGGCGGCTACACGGGCCACATGCCGCTCGGGCACGCGGGCCTGCTCGGGGTAAGCGCCTACACCATGGGCTATCTGGTGAGCCGGCTGCACTGGGGCTGGCTGCAGGCGGCCGGGGCGGCGCTCGCCCTTACGGTGTTGGTCAGCGTGCTGTTCGGCTTCCTGGCCGTGCGCACCCGCGGCATCTTCTTCGTGATGATCACGATGGCCGAGGGCATGCTGGTGTGGGGGCTGGCGTACCGCTGGGCCAGCGTGACCGGGGCGGAGAACGGGATCCGCGGCATCGCACGGCCCGAGTTCGCCACCCTCTACTGGCAGTACTACTACTTCGCGCTGGCCGTGTTCGCGGTCTGCGCGCTGCTGCTGTGGCTGCTGGTGCGCTCGCCATTCGGGCTGACCCTCCAGGGGATCCGCGAGAGCGAGTCGCGCATGCGGACCCTCGGGTACAACGTGACGCTGCACAAGCTGCTGGCGTTCACCATCTCGGGGCTGTTCGCGGGCGTCGCGGGGCTCCTGTACGCCTGGTACAACCAGTACATCAGTCCATCGGCCATCAATATCGGCGCCTCGACCGAGGGCATCCTGATGGTGGTGCTCGGTGGCGCGGGCACCCTGCTCGGGCCGGTGCTGGGCGCGGCGGTGATCGTCGCGGTCAAGAACCTGCTGAGCATGTACGTGGCACGCTGGCCCACGGTCCTCGGGCTGATCTTCATCGTCGTCGTGCTGTTCGCCAAGGACGGCATCCTGGGCATCGCCCGTCGCGGGTGGGCGCGCTGGCGGCAGAACCGGGCGGTCCGCGCGCCGACGGTCGGCGCGCGCCCGGTGCCCGCTACAGACGAGGAGCGTGCGGCCACCGGGGGCTAGTGGCGGCCGCCGCGGAGGAGAGGATCGGGATGGCACGCGCGCGTATCCTGGCAACGGTCGTCGGGCTGCTGGCGCTGGTCACCGCCTGCGCGCCGCCGGGAGCGCCCGGCAGCGGCGCCGGCGGGCAAGCGTCCGGGCCGATCAAAGCCGGCATCCTCGCACCGCTCACCGGGGTGTCCGCGGCCAGCGGGCAGGACATGGTGAACGGCTGGAACCTATACTGGAAGCTCAATGGCGCCACCGTGGCGGGCCGCCCGGTGCAGACGCTGGTCGAGGACGACGCGGGCGAGCCGAACACGGCGCTGACCAAGGCTCGCCAGTTCGTGGAACAGCAGCAGGTCGATTTCATCGTCGGGCCCCTGCTGGCCAACGTGGGCCTGGCCGTGGCCGACTATCTCAAGACCGTCGGCACGCCCGGCTTCTATCCCATCGTCTCCGCGGATGACCTCACGCAGCGCGGGCGCGTGGAGAACGTCGTCCGCATCGCCGGTTGGACCAGTAGCCAGATCCACCACCCGCTCGGGGAGTGGGCCTACGAGCAGGGCTACCGGCGCGTCCTGACCATCTGCACCGACTACGCTTTCGGCCACGAGGTGTGCGGCGGCTTCGTGCGTACCTTCACGGCCAAGGGCGGCCAGGTCGTGAACCAGCTGTGGAACCCGCTGAACACGCCCGACTTCAGCTCCTACCTGGCGCAGGTGCGCGGCTCCGGCGCCGACGTCGTGTTCTCCTCGCAGGTGGGCGCCGATTCGGTGCGCTTCGTCAAGCAGTGGGCCGAGTTCGGGCTCAAGGACAGCATGCCCCTGCTCGGTGGCGAGGTGCTGCTCGACCAATCGCTGCTACGCAGCATGGGTCCAGAGGCAGAGGGCCTCATCTCCGCGGGCCACTGGGCCGAGGGGCGCCCAGCGCGCGAGACACAGGACTTCGCCGACGCCTACCTCCGCGAGTACAACCAGCTGCCCTCCTACTACGCCGCGGCGATGTACAGCGCCGCGCTCTGGCTCGCCCGCGCGATCGAGCGCGCGGGTGGCAATACGGCCGACCGGAAGGCGCTGCTCGACGCCGTGCGGCGCACGGAGGTCAGCACACCGCTGGGCAACATGAAGCTGGACGACTACGGCAATCCGATCCAGAACGTGTACGTCCGCCGGGTGGAGCGCCGGGCCGACGGTCGGCTGGTGAACGTGCCGATCCACACCTACGAGGGGGTCTCCCAGTTCTGGACCTTCGGCGCCGACAAGTTCCTCAAGCAACCGGTGTACAGCCGCGAGTTCCAGGGCACGCCCGAGCAGCTCCGCGCCCTGGGCCTCGAGCCGTGACCAGCACGCCCGAGTCCCGAGAACATGGCATGACGGAGACCAACGGCCGCGCGCCAGCCGCGCTGGAGTTGGAGGGGATCACCAAGGCGTTCGGAGGCCTGGTGGCGGTCGCCGACGTCTCGCTGCGGGTGTTCGAGCACGAGCGCCGCGCCGTCATCGGCCCCAACGGCGCTGGCAAGACCACGCTGTTCCACCTCATCTCCGGCGAGCTGCCGGTCACTAGCGGGCGCATCCGCCTGTTCGGCGAGGACATCACCCGGCTGCCGGCTCCCCAGCGCGTGGGCCGCGGGCTGCGCCGCACCTACCAGATCACCAACATCTTCCCGCGCCTGACGGTGTTCGAGAACGTGATGCTCGCTGCCCAGGGGCTGTCGCCGCGGAAGTTCAACCTGCTGTGGCCCGTGCCGCGGCGCGGGCCGCTGGCCGAGCGGGTGGAGCGCGCGCTGGTCGATGTCGACCTCGCGGGTAAAGCCGACGTCCCGGCGCGCGAGCTGTCGCACGGCGAGCAGCGCCAGCTCGAGCTGGCCCTGGCGCTGGTGGGCGAGCCGCGGGTGCTGCTGCTCGATGAGCCGGCGGCCGGGCTGTCGGCGGCCGAGCGCGCCCACATGGCCGAGCTGGTGCGCCAGCTGCCCCCCACGCTCACCCTGGTCATCATCGAGCACGACATGGATCTGGTGCTCAACCTGGTCGATCGCGTCACCTGCCTGTACAACGGCCGCGTGGTGGCCGACGAGACCCCGACCACCATCCGGCACAACCGGACGGTGCAGGAGATCTACCTCGGTGTGGGCTAACGGAGCGCGAGGCAGCATGAGGACAAACCCATGCTCCAGGTGACCGATCTGCACGCCGGCTACGCGCTGGCCACCGTCCTGCGCGGGGTGAGCCTGGAGGTACCCGAGGGGCGCGTGGTGGCGCTGCTCGGCCGCAACGGCATGGGCAAGACCACGCTCATCCGCGCCATCATGGGCCTGGCCCCACCCGAGGTGCGCGGCGGGAGCGTGCGCTACGCCGGCCAGGAGCTGCGAGGGCGCGCGCCGCACGAGGTGGCGCGGCTGGGCATCGCCCTAGTACCGCAAGGCCGCCGGGTGTTCCGCTCGCTGACCGTGCAGGAGCACCTGGAGATCGCCGCCCGCCCGGCCCCCGACGGCAACGGCGCCGGCTGGACGATCGACCGCGTGTACGCGCTGTTCCCACGCCTGGCCGAGCGGCGCGCCAATCGGGGCGGGGCGCTGTCCGGCGGGGAGCAGCAGATGCTCGCCATCGGCCGCGCCCTGATGAGCAACCCGAGCTTGCTGCTGATGGACGAGCCGTCGGAGGGGCTGGCGCCGCTCATCCTCCAGCAGCTGGGCGATCAGTTGCTGGCGCTCAAGCAAGCCGGCCAGGCCATCTTCCTGGTCGAGCAGAACCTCGGCCTGGCCCTCAAGCTGGCCGACAGCGTGTACGTCATGGACCGCGGGCAGGTGGTCTGGCAGGGCACGCCGGCGGCGCTCGACGCCGACGCCGCGGTCAAGCACCGTTACCTAGGCGTCGGCTAACTTCTCACGGGAAACAGGGAGCGAGAGGCAATGGATGGCCCACTAGCCGGACGCGTGGCGCTGATCACGGCCGCCGCTGCCGGCATCGGCGCCGCCACGGCACGCCGGCTGGCCACGGGCGGCGCGGCCCTGGCGCTGGTAGACTGCGACAGCGCGGCGCTCGACGCGATCGCGGCGGCGCTGATGCGCCAGGGTGCGGCGGTGCTGGCCCTGCCGGGCGACGCTACCGACGGTGCCACGGTCGATGCCCTGGTGGCGCGCGCGGTCGAGCGCTTCGGGCGGCTGGACATCCTCGTGAACGGTGTCGGCGGGTGGTCGTGCCAGCGCACGGTACAGCAGACGACCGAGGCCGAGTGGAACCAGGGCTTGGCGCTCAATGTCACCAGCGCCTTCCTGTGCGCTCGCGCCGCGATCCCGCACCTGATCGCCAGTGATGCCGGCCGCATCGTGAACATCTCCTCGCAGGTGGCACGTGCCCAACAGCACCTCACCACGCCCGACTATGTGGCGGGCAAGGCCGCTCTGCTGGCGCTGACGCGCTACCTGGCCAAGGAGCTCGGGCCGCACGGCGTGACGGTGAACGCCGTGGCGCCGGGGCCAACCTGGTCGCCGCGCACGCGCCAGGCCTGGTCGCCCGAGCTGGTGGCGCAGATCGAGCGCGAGACGGCGCTGGGCCGCATCGCCGAGCCGGACGATATCGCGGCAGTGATCGGTTTCCTGTGCACGCCGGACGCCCGCCATATCACCGGCGCCACGATCGACGTCAACGGCGGCTACACGCTGGTATGAGCGCCGCGTCGCCGGGGGAGCGAGCCATGGCAGCAACCGACCGGATGCGCGCGATGGCGGTGGTCGACTACGCGCGGCCGCTGGAGCGGCTCGACCTGCCGCGGCCCAGCCCGAGCACGGGCGAGGTGCTGGTGCGTGTGCTGTACTGCGGTGTGTGCTACTCCGACGTCAAGACGGTCACTGGCCGCATGGCGTTCTCGGCCCACCTGCGCCTGCCCCACGTGGCGGGCCACGAGATCAGCGGGGAGATCGCGGCCGTGGGCCCCGGCGTCGCGCTGCCAGTCGGCCAGCGGGTAGTCGTCTACAACTACTGGGGCTGCGGCGCCTGCCGCGCCTGCCGCGCCGGCCAGGAGAACTTGTGCGCCGCGCTGCGCGGCTGGGTCGGCTTCACCACGCCCGGCGGCTTCCAGGAATACCTCGTCGTCCCCGCCTCGCACGTGCTGCCGCTGCCGCCGACGGTGCCGCCCGAGCGCGCGGCCGCGCTCTCCTGCGCCACGGGGACCGCCTATCGAGCGGTGGTGACCCGCGGGCAGGTGCGCCCTGGCGAGACGGCGCTGGTGATCGGCGCGGGCGGCGTGGGGCTGCACGCGGTGCAGCTCGCGCGGGCGGCGGGCGCGCGAGTGCTGGCGGTGGACGTCGACGCGCGCAAGCTGGAGGCGGCGCGCGCCCATGGGGCGGCCGCTACGGCGCTCGCCGAAGGGGCGGCCGCCTGGGTACGCCGGCTCACCGACGGCGCCGGCGCCGAGGTGGTGCTCGACTGCGCCGGCCGCGCCGAGTCGCTGGCGCTGGCCAGCGAGGTGGTGGCGCCGGGCGGGCGAGTGGTGCTGGTCGGTTACACGGTGGGCGAGCGCTACCCGATCCCCAGCGCCGAGACGATGATGGCCGAGATCAGCTATCTCGGCTCGCGCTACGTGCTGCGCCACGAGCTGGCGCGCGCCATCCAGCTCGTCGCCGACGGCGTCATCCAGCCGGTGGTGGACAGCGTGCTCGACCTGGAGGAGGCGAACCTGGCCCTGGCGCGTCTGCACGACGAGGGCGCGGCCGGCCGGATCGTCCTGAAGGTGGCCGCCGGCTAGGGCGGCTGGCGGCAGGGATGGGCCGGCCGCCGCGCACCAGGGTGGGTCCGCCGGTCCCGGTGGCTGCTCAACTTGGCGGCGAATGGCTCTAGTGCCCGGCGGGGCGGAGGAGGTGACGCGATGCCCGACCTGGCAGCCTTCCAGTTGCGCGACCAGATCGCCGTGGTGACCGGCGCCGCCAGCGGCATCGGCCAGGCGCTGGCGCTGGGGCTGGCCGATGCCGGCTGCCACCTGGCGCTGGCCGATCTCGATACCGCGGGCCTCGCCGCCACCGCCGAGCAAGTGCAGGCCCGTGACCGCCGCGCGCTGGTGGTCCCCACCGATGTGACCCAGCTCGCCCAGCTCGACGCACTGGCCGCCGCCACTCAGCAGGCGTTCGGCCGCATCGACATCCTGGTCACCGCCGCGGGCTGGACCGGCACCACGCCCGCCGAGGCGGTGACGGAGGCGGAGTACGACCGCACGGCCGACACGCTGCTGCGCGGGACGTTCTTCACCTGCCAGGCGATCGGCAAGGTGATGCTGGCGCAGGGCCGCGGCAAGATCATCACCATCGGCTCCACACTGGCCGTGACGGCCTTCCCGGGCCGCGCCGTGTACGGCGCGCTCAAGGCCGCGGTGCACCAGCTCACCCGCTGCCTGGCGACGGAGTGGGGTCCGCGCGGGGTGTACGTCAACTGCCTGGCGCCATGCATCACCGAGACACCCACGCGCCGCAACCTGTTCGAGACGCCGGGCTACCGCGACTGGATCCTGCGCGAGAAGCTGCTGACGGGCCGCTGGGCGCAGCCGGGCGATCACATCGGCGCGGTGCTGTTCCTGGCCAGCCCGCTGAGCGACATGGTGCTCGGCCACGTGCTGTTCGTCGACGGCGGCTGGACGATCCACTGAGGAGGAGTCATGAAGGGGCGCATCATCGATCTGACCGTCACGGTGGACGTCAACACCAAGAGCCCGCCCTCGACCGACCTCAAGGTCGAGCTGACCCGCTACCACCGCGGGCCGGGCTTCTGGCAGGTGACGGCCGTCGCCCAGAGCCTGCACACCGGCAGCCATATCGACTCGCCGCTGCACTGCTACGAGCGCGGCGGCACCACCGCCGAGATCCCTCTCGACCAGGTGATCGGCGAGGCGTTCGTCATCGACTGCTCGTACGTCGAGCCGGAGCAGCCGATCGAGGTGCGCGACCTGGAGCGCGGCGCGCAGGGCGTGCAGCCCGGCGACATCCTGATCGTGCGCACCGACTGGACCGACCGCTCCTGGGGCCGCTTTCCGGAATTCTTCACCCGCTCGCCGTACCTCACCCCAGAGGCCGCGGACTGGCTGGCCGCCCAGCGGCCAAAGGCGATCGGGTTCGACTTCTTCGAGGAGTACAGCGCGCGGCTGCCCGACTTCACCAGCGAGGACTTCGTCTGCCACCGTATCATGCTCGGCGCCGGCGTGCCGCTGCTGGAGCAGATCACCGGGCTCGGGCGCGTGGGGCGCCAGCGCTTCCCGTTCTTCGCGCCGTTCTACAAGCTCGCCGGCGTCGAGGGCGCGCCGGCCCGCTACTTCGCCATCGTCGACTGAGCGCGCCGCCCTCCGCGCAGGCCCCACGGGTTCGTAGCTGTGGTGGCCGGCTGGCTAGCCGCGCAGGGCGGCGGGCCGGCGCCGCGCGCTCACGGCGGTCGCGGCTCGGAGTGCCAGCCGAGCCGGGGAGGGAGTGATGAGTGCGGAGACCCCCGGCGCCACGATGCGCGCGCTGGTGCTGCGCGCTTTCGGCGGCCCGCTGTACCTGGAGCAGCTCCCGCGGCCCGCGCCCGGGCCCGGCGAGGTGCGCATCCGCGTCGCCGCCTGCGGGCTCGGGCTCACCGTGGACCACGCCATGGCCGGCCGGCTGCCCAGCCCCACGCGCAAGCTACCGGTGATCCCGGGCCACGAGGTCGCCGGGGTGGTCGAGGCGCTCGGGCCGGGGGTGACCGAGCCGGCCGTCGGCCAGCGCGTGATCACCTCCTTCTACCTGACCTGTGGCAGCTGCCGCTTCTGCCGCGCGGGCCGCGAGCCGTTGTGCGAGCGCTTCCGCGGCTACCTGGGCGCCGATGCCGACGGCGGCTACGCCGAGTACGTCGTGGTGCCCGCGGCCAACGCGTTGCCGCTCCCCGACGCGCTGGACCTGGTGGCCGCCACGGCCATCCCCGACGCCATCGGCACGCCGTTCCACGTCTGCCATACCCGCGCGGGGGTGCGGCCCGGCCAGCGCGTGCTGGTCACCGGTGCGGCCGGTGGCGTGGGCGTGCACATGGTGCAGATGGCGCGTGCCTGTGGCGCGGAGGTGATCGCCCTCGACGTGGACGACGCACGGCTGGCGCGCCTGCCAGACTATGGTGCCAGCACGGTGCTGAGCTGGCCCCGCGTGGCCGGGCTCAGTCCGCAGCAAGCCGGGTTGGACCGGGGCGTGGACGTGGCGATCGACCTGGTGGGCCAGGCCGCGGTGCTCGCCTGGTGCTTCGCGGCCCTCGATCGCGGTGGCACGCTGGTGAGCCTCACCACCCACACCCGCTTGGAGGCGCTGCCGGTGCCGTCGCATCTACTGGTGAACAAAGAGGCCACGGTGATGGGCTCGCGCTACGTGGCGCGGTGGGAGCTGCTGCGGGCCATCGAGCTGGTGGCGCGCGGGGTGATCCGCCCCGTGGTCAGCGAGACGTGCGACCTCGCCGGCGCGGCGGCGCTGTTCGAGCGGTTGCGCGCCGGCCAGTTGTTCGGCCGCGGCGCCGTCCTCCCGGCGTAACCCCCCGGGCCAGAGGCCGCCCCCGCGAAATCGTTGGCCCCGCCGCCACGGCTGTGCTATGCTACCGAAGTGACCGAGGGGGAGTATCCCCACCCGGACGC